>NZ_JACVYG010000083.1:0-34511 GCF_014712245.1 Streptomyces sp. 5-10 | reverse complement strand
CTGATCGGCCGAGGCATCCCGGACCTGCGGATCTATGTGCTGGACGGATGTCTGCGGCCGGTGCCTCCAGGGGTGACGGGGGAGATGTATGTCGCTGGTGGTGGGGTGGCGCAGGGCTATCTGAAGCGGCCGGGGCTGAGTGCGTCCCGTTTCGTGGCGGATCCCTTCGCGGGTGATGGTAGGCGGATGTATCGCACCGGTGACCTGGCGCGCTGGAACGCCGACGGGCTGCTGGAGTATCTGGGGCGTGCCGATGATCAGGTGAAGATCCGGGGTTTCCGCATCGAGACGGGTGAGATCGCGGCCGTGCTGTCGGCCTGCCAGGGCGTGGCCGACTGCGCGGTGGTCGCCCGCGACGAGCGGGGCGGCGAACGCAGGCTCGTGGCCTATGTGGTGCCGCAGGACCCGGGAGAGGCGCCGGAGCCGGGCCTGCTGCGGAACGCGCTCGCCGCATCGCTGCCGGACTATATGCTGCCCGCCGCGTTCGTGACGCTGGACGCCCTGCCGCTGAACGCCAGCGGGAAGCTCGACCGCAAGGCGCTGCCCGCCCCGGAGTACACGCCGGCCTCGGCGGGACGTATGGCCGGCACACCCCGCGAGGAGATCCTCTGCGGCCTGTTCGCCGACGTCCTCGGTGTCGAGACGGTGTCGATCGACGGCAGCTTCTTCGACCTCGGCGGCCATTCGCTGCTGGCGGCCAGGGTGGTCAACCGGATCCGCTCCGTCCTGGGCGTCGAACTGTCCGTGCGCACCCTGTTCGAGGCACCGACCGTGGCCGCGCTCGCGAGGGCGCTGGACGGGGAGGAGGGTGCCCGGCAGGCGCTGAGCGCCCGGGAACGGCCCGAGGTGCTTCCGCTGTCCTTCGCCCAGCGCAGGCTGTGGTTCCTCAACCGGATGGAGGGGCCGAGCGCCACCTACAACGCACCGGTGGTGCTCCGGCTGTCCGGGGCACTGGACCGGGCGGCCCTGGAGCTGGCGCTGTCCGATCTGGTCGGCCGGCACGAGAGCCTGCGCACGGTCTTCCCCGAGGTCGACGGCTCCCCCCGGCAGCAGGTGTGGGACCGCGACGCCGTGCGGCTTCCGCTGACGGTGGTGGACACGACCGAGGCCGCCCTGCCGGAGCAGCTCGCGGCGACCGCCACCCGTGGCTTCGACCTGACCGTGCAGCTCCCGCTGCGCACCACCCTGTTCGCGCTCGGCGAGACCGAACACGTCCTGGCCGTGGTGATCCACCACATCGCCACCGACGGCTGGTCCACGGCGCCGCTGGTGCGGGACCTCTCGGCCGCCTACGCCGCCCGCTGCGACGGCCGCGCCCCGGCCTGGGAGCCGCTGCCGCTCGCCTACGCCGACTACACCCTCTGGCAGCGCGACCACCTCGGTGACGAGGACGATCCGGAGAGCCTGGCCTTCCGCCAGCTGGCGTACTGGCGCGAGGCGCTCGCCGGGCTGCCCGACGAGCTGGCCCTGCCCACCGACCGGCCCCGGCCCGCCGTCGCCAGCCATCGCGGCCGCACCATGGAGTTCGCGATCGCCCCCGAGCTGCACCGCGGGCTGACCGCGCTGGCCCGGTCGCGCGGGGTGAGCCTCTTCATGGTCCTGCAGTCGGCGCTGGCCGTGCTGCTGACCAAGCTGGGCGCGGGCGAGGACATCCCGGTCGGAAGCCCCATCGCGGGACGCACCGACGAGGCGCTGGAGGACCTGGTCGGCGTCTTCCTGAACACGCTGGTGCTGCGCACCGACACCTCCGGTGACCCGACCTTCGAGCGTCTGCTGGACCGGGTGCGCCGCACCGCGCTGGACGCCTACGCCCACCAGGACATCCCGTTCGAGCGCCTGGTCGAGGTGGTCGACCCGGAGCGCTCACTGGCCCGGCATCCGCTGTTCCAGGTCACGCTGATGGTCCAGAACATGCCGGCGGCCACGGACACCCTCGGCGGTCTGGCCCTGCGGCCGGAACTGGTCGACCTCGGCGCCGCCAAGGTCGATCTGAGCTTCGCCTTCGGCGAGCGGCCGGACCGGCCGGGCAGTCTGCTCGGTGTCTGCGAGTACAGCACCGACCTGTTCGACGAGGGCACCGTCGAGACGCTGGTGGGGCGGCTGGTCCGAGTGCTGGAGGCGGTGACCGGTGAACCGGGGCTCCGCGTCAGCGAGATCGACGTGCTGTCGCCGGCCGAACGGGCGCGCGTGCTGACCGAGTGGAACGACACCGCTCGCCCGATGCCCTCACGGCGGGTCCATGAGCTGTTCGCGGAACAGGCTGCCCGTACCCCGTCGGCCGTCGCGGTGGTCTCCGGCGGCGTCGAGCTGACCTTCGCCCAGCTGGACGACCGCGCGAGCCGGCTCGCCGCGCTCCTGACCCGCCGTGGCGCGGGCCCCGAGCACCTGGTGGCCGTGGCCGTGCCGCGTTCGGCCGAGCTTCTGGTGGCCCTGCTGGCCGTGCTGAAGACCGGAGCGGCGTATCTGCCGCTGGACCCCGACCATCCGAGGGACCGGATCGGCTACATCCTCCAGGACGCGGGCCCGGCGCTGGCACTGGTCACCTCCGACACCGTTCCCCTTCTCGCGGACGGTGCCGAGGGGGCGGCACCGGTGGTGCTGGACGACCCGGCCACCGCCGCCGAGCTGGCGGCGGCGCCCACGGCCGCGCCCGGTGTGGCCTGTTCACCGGATCACCCGGCGTACGTCATCTACACCTCCGGTTCGACCGGCCGCCCGAAGGGCGTGGTCGTCCCGCACGGCGCGCTGAGCAACTTCCTGGACGACATGGGCGAGCGGTTCGGCCTCGGCCCCGCCGACCGGCTGCTCGCGGTCACCACGGTGTCGTTCGACATCGCGGCCCTGGAGCTCTATCTGCCGCTGCTGTCCGGTGCGGGCGTGGTGATGGCCGACCGGGACACCGTGCGCGACCCGGTCGCGCTGCTGCGGATGGCCGAGGACACCGGGGCGGGCATCGTGCAGGCGACACCGTCGCTGTGGCAGGCCATGGTCACCGCGTCGCCGGAGGGTGTGCGCGGGCTGCGGGCGCTGGTCGGCGGCGAGGCGCTGCCGGAGGGCCTGGCCGCCCGGCTGCGTGAGTCGGCCGCCGGACTGACGAACCTGTACGGCCCGACCGAGACCACCATCTGGTCGACGGCCGCGGACCTGACGGACACCGACGGCCTGCCCTCGATCGGCACCCCGATCGCCAACACCCGGGTCTATGTGCTGGACGACCGGCTGCGCCCGGTCGCCCCCGGAGTGCCGGGCGAGCTCTACATCGCGGGCGCGGGCGTCGTACGGGGCTACCACAACCGGCCGGCGCTGACCGCGGAGCGGTTCGTGGCCTGCCCGTTCGGCGCTCCCGGTGAGCGCATGTACCGCACGGGCGACATCGTGCGCCGGACCGCGGACGGCGGGCTGGAGTTCTCGGGCCGGGCGGACCACCAGGTGAAGGTGCGAGGCTTCCGGATCGAGCTCGGTGAGATCGAGACGGTGCTGACCGCCCATGAGGCGGTCGGCCAGGCCGTGGCCCTCGCCCGCACCGACCAGGGCCCCGGCGCCCGGCTGGTCGCCTATGTGGTGCCGGCGGCGGGCGGCGCCGAGCCGGATGTCTCCGCTCTCCGCGCCCATCTGGCCGGATCGCTGCCGGAGTACATGGTCCCGTCCGCCTTCGTGGTCCTGGACCGGCTGCCGCTCACTCCGAACGGCAAGCTGGACCGCAAGGCGCTGCCCGCGCCGAGCTTCGGCGCGGCGGCCGATTCGCGGCCCCCGCGGACCCCGGTCGAGGAGGCGCTGTGCGCGGTCTTCGCCGAGGTGCTCCGGCTGCCCTCGGTCGGCATCGACGACAGCTTCTTCGAACTGGGCGGCGACAGCATCATGTCGATGCAGCTCGTGGCCCGCGCCCGCGCGGCGGGTCTGGTCCTCGCCGTCAACGACGTGTTCGAGCACAAGACGGTGGCCGGGCTCGCCGCGGCGGCGGAGGTGCTCGACAACGCGGCCTCCCGGGAACCGGACAACCCCGTCGGCGAGTTCGCCCCCACGCCGATCATGCACTGGCTGCGTGAGCGCGGCGGTGCGATCGACTCCTTCAGCCAGCCGATGCTCGTCCGGACCCCGGCGGGTCTGGACCTGCCGACGCTCACCACCGCGCTCCAGGCGCTGCACGACCGGCACGACGTGCTGCGCGCCCGGCTGGGCGGGGACGACGAGGGCGGCTGGCGGCTGAGCGTGCCACCGGCCGGGGCGGTGTCCTCGGCCGACCGCCTCAGCCGGGTCGACACCGCCGGGGTCGCGGACGCGGACCTCGGGCCGCTGCTGGACCGCGCCCTCACCGAGGCCCGCGCGGCGCTGGCGCCGGGGGACGGCGAGATGCTGCGCGCGGTGTGGTTCGACGCCGGTCCCGCACGGCCGGGACGGCTGCTGCTCGTCGCCCACCACCTGGTGGTCGACGGCGCGTCCTGGCGGATTCTGCTGCGGGACCTCGCCGATATCGCGACGGCCGTCGCCGCCGGACGGGAGCCGGAGCTCACCCCGGTAGGCACCTCGGTGCGCCGGTGGAGCGAACACCTGGCGGCCGAGGCGCGCAGGCCGGAACGGCGGGCCGAGCTGCCGCTGTGGACGGACATCCTGTCCGCCCCGGACGCCCAGCTCGGCGGGGCCACATCGGCCCCGGGGCACGACCCGGCCGGACCGGTCGCCCGCGTCACCATGACGCTGTCCGCCGAGCGGACCGCGCCGCTGCTCGGCCAGGTGCCCTCGGTGTTCCACTGCGGTGTGGACGACGTTCTGCTGGGCGCGCTGGCGCTGGCGGTCGCCGACCGGCGCCGCCGGCTGGGCTCTACGGCCACCTCGGTGCTGGTCGCCGTGGAGGGGCACGGCCGGGACGAGAGCGTCGGGGGCGTGGATCTGTCCCGTACGGTGGGCTGGTTCACCAGCCTCCACCCGGTGCGGCTGGACCCCGGCCAGGTGCAGTGGAGCGAGCTGTGGGCGGGCGGCCCGGCCACCGGGCGCGTGGTCAAGCGGATGAAGGAACAGCTGCGCGCGGTGCCCGGCACCGGGATCGGCTACGGCCTGCTGCGCCATCTGGACCGCGAGACGGCCGCGGAGCTGGCCGGGCTGGCCGTGCCGCGGATCGGCTTCAACTACCTGGGCCGGGTCGAGGTCCACGACGGGCCCGGGGGCGACTGGCGCCCGGCCTCGGAGGCGCTCGGGCTCGACCTGGGCGGCGACGGTCCGGGCACCCCGTACGGACTGGAGCTGAACGCCGTCACCATCGACCGCCCCGGCGGCCCGGAGCTCATGGTGACCTGGACCTACGCCTCCGATGTGCTGTCCGAGGCCGAGGTACGGGAGGTCGGCGAGGCGTGGCTGCGCGCCCTGGACGGGATGGCGCTCCACGCGGCCGGACCCGGCGCGGGCGGCCACACCCCTTCGGACCTCGCCCTGTCGGATCTGGAGCAGGAGGAGATCGAGTTGCTGGAGGACGAGTGGTGAAGCGTCGATGACCATCACCTCTGAGGAGTTCACCCGGGCCATGGCCCGGGTGCCCGCCCCCGTGACGGTGGCCACGACGGTCGACGCGTCCGGACGCAGATGGGGGTTCACCGGCAGCTCGTTCAGCTCGCTGTCGCTGACCCCGCCCCTGGTGCTGATCTGCCTGGGCAAGACCGCGAGCACCCATGAAGCCTTCACCACCGCCGAGAGCTTCATGATCAACGTCCTGGCGGAGGGACAGGCGGACATCGCGAGGCGCTTCGCCGCCTCCGGTGCGGACCGGTTCGCGGCGGGGGACACCCTGCCGATGGAGCTGGGGATGCCGGGCATACCGGAGGCGGTCGCCCGGGTCGCCTGTTCACTGCACCGCGTCGTGGACGGCGGCGACCACTCCGTCCTCATCGGCCGGGTCGTGGCGGCCCACGTCGGCGAGGAGGCCCCGCTCGTTTACTGCGACCGCTCCTTCCAGCGCCCGGCGTCGGCGGCCGGGACGGCCCGCGGGGCCGCGTTCTGGTGACCGCGGCCCCGCGGGCCGGGGCGGGCCGGCCGCGGGGGCTCAGTGCCCCCGCGCGATCCACTCCTCCAGGTGCGGGGCCTCGTCCCCGATGGCCGTGGAGTCGCCGTGGCCGGTGCGGACCACCGTCTCCGGGGGCAGCGTCAGCAGCCGCTCCCGGATCGACTCGATGATCGTCGGGAAGGACGAGTACGAGCGCCCGGTGGCGCCCGGGCCGCCCTGGAACAGGGTGTCCCCGGAGAAGACCGTGGTCAGCGCCGGTGCGTACAGACAGACCGCGCCGGGGGAGTGGCCGGGGGTGTGCACCACCCGCAGCCGCGTCCCGGCCACGGTGAGGACGTCGCCGTCGGCCAGCGGCTTGTCCGGGGCGCGGTCCGGGTGGCGCATCCGCCACAGCACCTCGTCCTCCGGGTGCAGCAGGATCGGCGCGCCCGTGCGCTCGGCGAGCGCGGGGGCCGCGTCGATGTGGTCGTCGTGGCCGTGGGTGCAGATGATGCCGAGCAGCCGGCGGTCACCGACGGCGTCCGCGATCGCGTCGGCGTCATGCGCGGCGTCGATCACGTAGACCTCGTGGTCGTCGCCGACCAGCCATACGTTGTTGTCCACCTCCCAGGTGCCGCCGTCCAGCGAGAAGGTGCCGGAGGTGACGAGGTGGTCGACGCGTACGGGCGGAGGGGTCATCAGAACATCACCACCGAGCGGAGCACCTCACCGCGGTGCATCTTGGCGAACGCCTCCTCGATGTCCTCGAGCCCGATCGTCTCGCTGACGAACGCGTCCAGGTCGAGGCGGCCCTGCTGGTAGAGGTCGATCAGCAGGGGGAAGTCGCGAGACGGCAGACAGTCCCCGTACCAGGAGGACTTGAGCGCCCCGCCGCGCCCGAAGACGTCCAGGAGCGGCAGCTCCAGCTTCATCTCGGGGGTGGGGACGCCGACCAGGACGACGGTGCCGGCCAGGTCGCGGGCGTAGAACGCCTGCCGGTAGGTCTCGGGGCGGCCCACCGCCTCGATGACGACATCCGCGCCGTTGCCGTCGGTCAGTTCGCGGACGGCCTCGACGACGTCGGCGCTGCCCGCGTCGATGGTGTGGGTGGCGCCCAGCGAGCGGGCCCACTCCAGCTTCCGCTCGTCCAGGTCCACCGCGATGATCTTCGCGGCCCCGGCCAGCCGCGCCCCGGCGACCGAGGCGGCGCCGACCCCGCCGCAGCCGATCACGGCGACGGAGTCACCGCGCTGGACGTTGCCGGTGTTGAGCGCGGCGCCGATGCCGGCCATCACCCCGCAGCCGAGCAGCCCGGCCGCGGCGGGCGAGGCCGAGGGGTCGACCTTGGTGCACTGCCCGGCCGCCACCAGCGTCTTCTCGGCGAACGCGCCGATGCCGAGCGCCGGGGTGAGCGCGGTGCCGTCGGTCAGCGTCATGGGCTGCTTCGCGTTGTGGGTGTTGAAGCAGTACCAGGGGCGGCCGCGGCGGCAGGCCCGGCACTCGTGGCAGACCGCGCGCCAGTTGAGGATCACGAAGTCGCCGGGGGCCACCTCCGTGACGCCCTCGCCCACGGACTCCACGATGCCCGCCGCCTCATGGCCGAGGAGGAAGGGGAACTCATCGTTGATCCCGCCCTCCCGATAGTGCAGATCGGTGTGGCAGACGCCGCACGCCTGGACCCGGACCACCGCCTCGCCGGGGCCGGCGTCCGGCACCACGATCGTCTCGATCCTGACCTTCTCGCCCTTGCCGGGGGCCACCACGCCGCGTACCTGTTGAGTCATGACAGCAGCGTAAGTGGCGACCAGCGGCTACGACAGGGATGACGAGGCCCGTCCGGAACGGGCCGCACCGGTCCCCGGTGCGGCCCGCTCGGGCTTCTTTCGGACTTCCCCCGGGGATTACTTCACGTTGATCGCGGTCCAGGCGGCGGCGACCGCCTTGTACTCGGTGGAGTTGGCCCCGTAGAGGTCGGAGGCGGCGCTGAGGGTGCCGGTGCGGGCGCCCGCGTACTTGGTCGTCGAGGTCCAGTACGTGGTCAGGGCCCGGTACCAGATCTTGATGGCCTTGTCCCGGCCGATCCCGGTGACGGTCGAGCCGTCGTAGGTCGGGCTGTTGTAGCTCACGCCGTTGATCACCTTCGCGCCGCTGCCCTCGGACAGCAGGTAGAAGAAGTGGTTGGCGGGGCCGGAGGAGTAGTGGACGTCGATGTTGCCGAGCGTCGAGGACCAGTAGTCCTTGGACGCCCCGTCCTTGCTCGGCTTGTCCTGGTAGCGCAGCGGGGTGCCGTCGCCATTGATGTTGATCTTCTCGCCGATGAGGTAGTCACCGGCGTCCGCGGAGTTGCCCGAGTAGAACTCCACCGCGGTGGCCATGATGTCGGAGGTGGCCTCGTTGAGACCGCCGGACTCACCGCTGTAGTTGAGGTTCGCGGTGGCCGCGGTCACACCGTGGCTCATCTCGTGGCCGGCCACGTCCATCGCGGTCAGCGCGTTGGCGTTGCCCGAGCCGTCGCCGTACGTCATGCAGAAGCAGGAGTCCTGCCAGAAGGCGTTGACGTAGTTGTTGCCGTAGTGGACGCGGGAGTACGAGCCCACGCCGTTGTTCTTGATGCCGTTGCGGCCCAGGAACTCCTTGTAGAAGTCCCAGGTCTCGGCCGCGCCGTAGTGCGCGTCGACGCCGGCGGTCTGGCGCCCGCCGCCCCATACGTCGTCCGCGTCGGTGAACAGGGTGCCGGTTCCCGAGCTGCCCTGGTTCAGGTCGTACGTCTTGTGGTTGCCCCGTGTGGAGTCGGTGAGGCTGTACGTGGAGCCGCTCTTGGTGGTGCCCAGGGGCACCGTGCCGCTGTACTTGCTGGTGCCGGTGCCCGTCTCGACGCCCTCCCACTGGGACAGCTTCTTGCCCGTGGTGGCGTCGGTGACGACGTGCAGCTCGCTCGGGGTGCCGTCGGCCTGTGTGCCGGTGACGACGGTCTCCCAGGCCAGGACGGGCTTGCCGGTGGCCGCCCAGACCACCTTCCGCGGCGACTTGGCCTTCTCGCCGGTGGTCGCCTTCGGCGCGGCCTTCAGCGCGGTGCCGGAGGCGGCCGAGGCGGCCACGGCGGCGTCGGTGCTCTTGACCGCTATCCGCGCGTCGGTGGCCTTGTTGACGGAGCGCGCGCCGCTGGTCTTCTCGTGGACGACCAGGTCGCCGCCGAGGACGGGCAGCCCCGCGTAGGTGCGCTCGTAGCGGGTGTGAACGGTTCCGTCCGCGTCCTTGATGACGTCGCGGACGAGGAGCTTCTCCTTGGCCCCGAGCCCGAGGGACTCGGCCTGCGCGGAGGCGTCGGCCTGGGCCGCCTTGATCGCGGTGGCGCGCTCGCCCACGGTCAGCGGGAGCGCCGTGGCGCCCGCCTCGCGGGAGTGCTCCGGCTGGGCGCTGGCCTGGCCGGTCTGCACGCCGATGACGACCATGGCGGCGGAGGCGACGAGCGCCGCCACGCGGACGGTCTTCTTACGGGGGGAGGAAGCGTTGGGTCTCACTCGGTCTCCTTGCCTTGGGGCCGCCGGGTCGCGGCCCTGTGTAGGGGGTACGGACGGCCATGGGTGGGCCGTCCGGTCGAGCAGGAGTGGTGCGAGTGGTGCACGGAGCGGTGCATGAGGGCCTTACCGCGGAGTCAGAAGACGCGCGGCGGGCCGACCAGAGATTGTCATTGATCGATCGATCGGGATAGGCGCGTAACAAGAATTTGACTCGACGTTGTTCAAGTAGGGGCGAATTCGGTCAGCGAGGCATGAGGCAACAACGGCCGGTTGATGCTGACTTATCCCGCTACGTCATGCCCCCGCCGCATCGGTGTCCGCGGCCGGGGCGGGGGCGGGCCCCGGCCGATCGCCCAGGTGACGGGCGCGGCGGGGCGATCGGCGGGCCCGGAGGGCGGCGTTGCCGTGTACGCGACGAGAAGACGATCTGTGGGGCGGGCCGTGCCCAACCGGCCTTTCCCGGGGGCGCGGCGGGGCTTCCCGGGGGCGCGGCGGCCTTTCCCGAGGGCGCGGCGGGGCTTCCCGGGGCACGGCCCAGCCTCAGAACTCCAACACGGCCCGGTAGCGCGCGCGTCCGTGGCGGACGTGGTCGAGCGCCTCGCCGATGCGCGCGACCGGGAACGTCTCGACGGCTGGGCGGATGCCGTGCCGCGCCGCGAAGTCCAGCATCCGCCGGTTCTCCTCCGCCGATCCCACGACGCCGCCGACGAGCCGCTTCTCGCCCGGCAGCAGGCTCAACGGGTGGACGCCGAACGCCCCGTGGGGAACGCCGACCACGCACAGCGTCCCCTGCGGGCGCAGCGCCGCGAGGTAGTCGTCCCACGGCAGATCGGCCGAGACGGTCGAGAGGACGAAGTCGAACGAGCCAGAGGCCCGCCGCAGCCCCTCCTCCGCGACGATGAACTCATGGGCGCCGAACCGCCGGGAGTCGTCCGCCTTCGCCGCCGTCGAGGAGATGACGGTCACATGGCAGCCCCACTTGGCGAGGAACTGGATCGCGAGGTGGCCCAGACCGCCCATGCCCACCACGGCGACCCGGTCCGTGGGGCGGACCCCGTTCCGGCTGATCGCCGAGAAGACCGTGATCCCGGCGCACAGGAGCGGCGCCGCGTGCTCGGAGGCGAGGGCGTCGGGCAGGGGCTGGACATACCGCCAGTCGCTCGCCCGCACCCGGGTGGCGAACGCGCCGCGGTCGCCGCGCAGCGCCGTGTCGTCCTTCCGCGGGCACAGATACTGCCGGCCGGTGAGGCACCACTCGCAGGCGAAGCACGCCCCGGCCATCGCGCCGACGCCCACGCGCTGCCCGACGGCCAGCCGCGTGCCGTCGACGGCGCTGCCCACGGCCTCGACCACGCCGACCGCCTCATGCCCCGCGACCACCGGGTACCGGGAGAGGCCGTACACGTCGTCCACCAGGCCGACGTCGGTCTGGCAGACGCCGCAGTGCGTCACGGCGACGTCGACCTCCAGCGGCCCCAGGGGCTCCGGCTCGTACTCCAGCGGCCGTACCGGGCCACCGGCCCGCTCCACCGCGTACGCGCGCACGGTCATGCGTCCCACCTCATTTTTAACTAACTAGTTGGTTGGATTTACGCACGCTACGCCCCCACGCCGGACGTCGGCAACTAACCAGTTGGTAACCTGACCCCATGTCTCCCCGGAAGAGCGATGCCACCCGCCGCCGCCTGCTCGACGCGGCCACCGCCGACTTCGCCGCCCATGGCATCGCGGGCGCCCGGGTCGACCGCATCGCGGCCGCCGCGGGCGTCAACAAGGCGCAGCTGTACGCCTACTTCGGGGACAAGCTCGGCCTCTTCGGCGCCGTCTTCCGCCGCCACGCCGACGCCGTCGTCGACGCCGTGCCGTTCACGGCCGACGACCTGCCCCGGTACGCCGTGCGGCTGTACGAGGCCACCATCGAACGGCCGGAGCTGGTCCGCCTGGCCACCTGGGCGAAGCTCGAAGGCGTGGTCACCGACAACCTGGTGACCGAGTCATCCGCCGTCACCGTCAAACTCCAGGCGATCGCCGAGGCCCAGCGCGCCGGCCGTGTCACCGCCTCGATCGACCCCCAGGACGTCCTCGCGCTGGTCCTCGCCATGGCCCTGACCTGGTCCGCCGCCGGCCTCTCCGCCACCGCCGCCCCCGACGACCCGCCCGAGGCCCACACCCGCCGCAAGCAGGCCCTGGCCCAGGCGGTCTCGGGCGCCTTCCGTGCAAGCGCTGATCGTCATCCGGAAGGGTGACAACGGACCCAACCGCCCGAGACGGCTCGCCGCGACGGGGTGGCCGTGGACACGGCGAGGGCCGCCCCGGGTGCGGGGCGGCCCTCGGTGGTGGTGCGCTGGGGGAACCTCAGACGTTGACGCCGAAGTCCTTGGCGATGCCCACCAGGCCGGAGGCGTAGCCCTGGCCCACGGCGCGGAACTTCCACTCCGCGCCGTTGCGGTACAGCTCGCCGAAGACCATGGCGGTCTCGGTGGCCGCGTCCTCGCTCAGGTCGTAGCGGGCGATCTCGGTGCCGCCGGTCTGGTTGACGATGCGGATGAACGCGTTCCGCACCTGGCCGAAGTTCTGGCTGCGGGACTCGGCTTCGTAGATCGAGACCGGGAAGACGATCTTCTCCACGTCGGCCGGCAGACCAGCCAGGTTGACGTTGATCTGCTCGTCGTCGCCCTCGCCCTGGCCGGTGACGTTGTCACCGGTGTGGACGATGGTCTGGTCCGGCGTGGACTTGTTGTTGAAGAACACGAAGTGCTGGTCGGAGTAGACCTTGCCCTGCGTGTTCACGGCGATGGCGCTCGCGTCGAGGTCGAAGTCGGTGCCCGTGGTGGTGCGGACGTCCCAGCCGAGGCCGACCGTGACGGCGGTCAGGCCCGGTGCCTCCTTGGTGAGCGAGACGTTGCCGCCCTTGGACAGGCTTACAGCCATGGGGAGTCCCTTTCGTGGTCTCTGTGGTCCGAGGCGACGGGCGAAGCCGTCGTCACCCTCCACAACGCCATGAATGGCCCGACAGGTTCCAGCTCTCTTTACTTTCTTTGCCAAACCCTGATGTCGGGGTGCGACGAGATAACAAGATGACGCCACCGGGGTCGGCGGGCGACCATGGGGGACATGTCCGCGCCCTATGTCATCCGAGGTTCGGTCCTCCTGCCGGAGGCCGAGTTGATGTGGCGTTTCTCGCGGTCCTCCGGGCCCGGCGGACAGCACGTCAACACCAGTGACAGCCAGGTCGAGCTGCGCTTCGACCTCGCCCGCACCGAGGCGCTGCCGCCCGTATGGAAGGAGCGCGCCCTGGAGCGGCTGGCGGGCCGGCTGGTGGACGGGGTGGTGACCGTACGGGCCTCCGAGCACCGTTCGCAGTGGCGCAACCGCGAGACGGCCGCCGTAAGGCTCGCGTCCCTGCTCGCGGAGGCGACCGCGCCACCGCCCAAGCCGCGCCGCCCCACCCGGATCCCCCGGGGCATCAACGAGCGGCGGCTGCGCGAGAAGAAGCAGCGGAGCGACGTCAAGCGGGGGCGTACGGGGCGGGGCTGGACGTAGCCCGCCCCGGGCTGGCCCGGGTCACCGTTCCCCGGGCTGCCCCGTCACCGTTCCCTGGGCTCCCCGGTCACCGTTCCCCGGCCGCCGCCTCCTCGGCGCCCCTCACCCCAGCGTCCGGTAGCGCCCCCTGAAGTACGTCAGCGGCCCGCCCTCCGCGGCCGGTGCCGTCGCGGCGAGCACCCGGGCCACCACCAGCGTGTGGTCCCCGGCGGTCACCCGCTGCTCGGTGCGGCACTCCAGCGTCGCCAGCGCGCCCACCGCGAGCGGGGCGTCCGTATGCTCGCCCCGCACCACGGACATGTCCTCGAACAGCAATCTGTCGCTGATGCGCCCCTTCATGGCGAATCGTCCCGCGATGTGTCGCTGACCTTCCGACAGGACCGATACCGCCCAGTGGGGCTGTCGCTCCAGGAGCTCGTCCATCCGGGATCCGTTGCGAACGCTCACCATCACCAGCGGCGGGTCAAGTGACACTGACATGAACGCGGTGGCCGTCATGCCGACGTCCTCGCCGCGCGGCCCCTCCTCCGGGTCGTGCGCGGTCACCAGCACCACGCCCGCGGTGAACCGCGACAGCGCGATGCGGAACTCGTCCTCGCTCACCCCACCAGCATGGGGGACGGCGGGCTCGGCTGGGCTGGAAGGAGTCGTCGGGAACACCCTTCGACGCTAACCGCCCCCGGCCGGTCCCCGCATCGGGCCCGGGGACCACTCCGGGCGTAGGTCGCGGGCCGTAAGCCCGGCGCCGAACCGGAGGGTGCCCGGGCGGTGTCCGGACTCCCCGGGCGGCCACCCCCACGGCCAGGCGCCCGCGTTCCGGGATTTGCGATCACAAAAGCTAGGAGCGCTCCCATACGCCCTGTCGAAGAAGTGAACACTGTCTGTGACATGAGTCACAGCAGGCGGTAATTGTTGACCCTGTGTACCGAGTGGGCAGCTCGCTGTGATTCAGTGGCCGTGGCAATCGGACGACAAGACGCCAGGAGTTTGCTGTCGAGGTCTCGGGGGAGTGCGATCGATGGAGACCGAGTCGGAGCCGTACATCCGCCTTGCGACGCTGCGGCAGCTGCACCAGGTGGTCGCCGATCTGAACACCGCCCGCAGCTTCGCCGACACGCTCCAGGCCGTCGCCGACGGTGTCATCGCCGGACTCGGCTTCGAGCTGTCGGCCGTCAACCTCGTCCGCCCCGACGGGGACCTCGTGGTCGCCGCCGTCGGCGGCAGCGCCGGGGCCGAGGCGCTGATGGCCGGGCGGGTCGGCTCCCGCTGCTCCTGGGAGCGCCGGCTGTCCATGGGCGAGCGCTGGGGCGATCTGCGCTTCATCCCGTACAGCGAGGGCTGGGTCCTCGACGACGACGACGTCCCGCAGTGGCACACCCCAGGACCCGCGCCCCGCTTCCCCGACGAATGGCATCCGATGGACCGCCTGTTCGCCCCGCTCTACGCGGCGGGCGCCTCCGGCGGCGAGCTCATCGGCGTCCTGTCCGTCGACAAACCGCGCAACGGCCGCCGCCCCGGCGCCTGGGGCCGCGAGGCCCTCCAGATGTACGCCTTCCACGCCGCCGTGGCGATCGGCAACGCCCGGCTGCGCGGCAACATGCAGCGCGCCCTGCTGCGCCTGGAGCGCGAGCAGCAGGCGCTGCGGGCCAGCGAGGAGTCCTTCCGGCAGGCGTTCGAGTACGCGCCCAGCGGCATGGCCATCGCCGAGATGGGCGGCGATCAGCACGGCCGGCTGCTGCGCACCAACGACGCCCTGTGCCGGCTGCTGGGCCGCCCGGCCTCCGCGATGCGCCGCTTCTCCTTCTCCGACCTGGTTCACCCCGAGGACATCGGCACCCTGCTGCGCACCTCCGCCGAGGGCGGCCGCGCCGAGCTGCGGCTGGCCCGCCGCGACGGTTCGTACGTCTGGGTCTCGCTGCGCAACTCGGTGGTGGCCGACGCCGCCGACGGCCCGCGCTTCCTGCTCACCCATGTCGAGGACATCGAGGAGCGCAAGCGCCATGAGCTGCAGCTCGCCCACCGCGCCAGCCATGATTCCCTGACCGGCCTGCCCAACAGCGCCGAGCTGCGCGCCCGGCTCGCCGCCCGGCTGTGCGCCACCCCGCCCCGGCCGGGCGGGGGGTACGAGGACGGGGGCGCGTCGGACGACGGCTTCGCGGGCGACGGCGGGGTCTATGTGGACGCGGCGGGGCATCTGCACGGCTTCGACGAGTTCGAGTGCTTCGGCACCCCGCCCCCGGTCGAGACCGCCCCGTTCGACGGCCATGTGCACACCGTCCCGCCCAACGAGGACTCCGACATCGACGACGGCCACAAGGGGCTCGCGGTGCTCTTCTGCGACCTCGACGGCTTCAAGTCCATCAACGACCGGTTCGGGCACCACGCGGGCGACGCCGTGCTCATCGAGGTCGCCCGCCGGCTGACCAACGGCGTACGGGAAGGGGACACGGTCGCCCGACTCGGCGGTGACGAGTTCGTCGTCCTCGCCGACGGCCTCGGCCGGGCCGACGCGGCCGACCTGGCGGTGCGGCTGCGGAACGCGATCACCCCGCCCATCCGGGTGGACGGCCGGGCGGTGCGGGTCGGTGCCAGCTTCGGCATCGGCTGGGCGGGCTGCGGAATGTCGGCCGAAGAGGTGCTGCACTCCGCTGACCAGCGAATGTACATCGAGAAGCGGTCCCGCTCCAAGGAGCGCCGCCGGGCGGGGTGAGGGGTGTGGGGCGGTGTGGGTGGCGGGGTGGTTGTGAGATATGTCCGGGGTGGGAGGTGGGTGCCGCCGGGCGGGATGAGGTAGGGGAGCGGTCGGTCGCGGTAGGCTGCGCCGATGCGGCCCTGCCGCCGACAGTGAACCGATCATGAATATTGGCCATCCGGACAGCACACGCCCTGTTGAGGCCCTCTCGACCCTGATATGAGCTGTCGTGGCGCGTTCTGATCCCGCGCCGATGGCCATATGCATAGGGGAGTGACGAGGGATGACGGCCGGCAACAACGGCTCGGGCACACCGGAGAACGACGACCCGTTCGCCTACCTGTATCGCTCGGAGGGCGATCAAGGGAACGAGGGCGGTCAGTCGGGCCAGCCGGGTGCCGCCCCCCGCACCGGCGGCTATGGCTACCCCGGCCCGGCCCAGCCGGGGGTTCCCCGCACCTCGTACAACCAGGTCCGCGCGGTGGGCGAACGCACCTACGGCCAGCAGATCCCGAACCAGCAGCCGCAGGGGTACGGCCAGCAGGGCGGCTACGGCCGGCAGAACGCCCACTACGCCGCCCCCGAGACCCTGCCCGGCGGCGCCCCCCGCCAGCCCGGTGCGGCCGCCCCGCGCGGCGGCCATGGCGGCGGCGGCCGTGGCCCCAACAACAAGGGGCTGCTCATCGGGGCGATCGCCGTGGTCGCGGTGGTCCTCGTGGGCATCGGCGTCGCCATGATCACCAACGGTGACGGCAGCAAGGACGACCAGGCCGACCCGACCGGCCAGCCCACGGCGGGCTCCAGCGTCCAGCCCAGCGAGCCCTCCGGGCCCTCCAAGGGCCCGGAAGACGAGAAGCTGCCCACCGAGGACGCCGCGAAGATGAAGCTGACCGGCGGCGCGGCCCCGGCGAGCGACATCAAGGGCGCCAAGGCCGCGGGCGGCACCTACGTGGGCGGGCTCAACGCCCCGGGCTCGTCCGTGACCTGGAACGTGGACGTGGCCAAGGCGAAGTCCTACCGGCTGTACGTCACCTACGGCGTGCCCGGTGAGGACCAGAGCATGTCGCTGACGATCAACGGTAAGAAGGAGACGCGGCCGCTCAACATGAAGAACTTCTCGGGCGCGCCGAAGGGGGACTACGAGAAGGGCTGGACGGAGACCTGGTCGATCGTCCAGCTCACCAAGGGCACCAACACGGTCACCGTGTCGTGTGACCCTGGCGACAAGTGCGACGCCAACATTGACCAGATGTGGCTCGCCAAGGCCAAGGGGTAGCCAAGGGCTGGGTGGTGTCCGGCGGTACGCGTACGCCTGCGGCGGGCTGTTCCCCTCCCCGCCCCTTCCCACAACTGGGGCTCCGCCCCAGACCCCGCTCCTCAAGGGCCGGGGGGCTGGGTGGTGGGGTTCTGCCCCAGGTCCCGCTCCTCAAGCGCCGGAGGGGCTGGAAGGTGGGGTTCTGCCTCAGGCCTCGTTCCTCAAGGGCCGGGGGGCTGGGTGGTGGGGTTCTGCCCCAGGTCCCGCTTCTCAAGGGCCGGGGGGCTGGGTGGTGGGGTTCTGCCTCAGGTCCCGCTTCTCAAGGGCCGGAGGGGCTGGGTGGGGCTTCGCCCACGGGGTCCAGGGGCGAAGCCCCTGCCGCGTGGCGGAGCCGCTGGACACCCCGTAGGGCCGGTGCGGCGCTCGGTGGTTGCTCAGGCCGCCGCCGGGTGCTCCGTCACCTCGACCCGTGCCAGCACCTCGTCGTAGACCGCGGGGTCGAACTCGCCCGCCACCGGGGCCCTTACGGCGGCCGCCGACAGGGCCACCGCGCGGGCCAGCCGGTCCGGCCACGGCGCCTCCTCGACCAGCCCGGACAGCAGCCCCGCGACCGCCGCGTCCCCGGCGCCCGTCGGATTGCCCGTCAGCCGGCGCGGCGGGGCGGCGCGCCAGGCGCCGTGGGCGGTGACCGCGAGCATGCCGTCGGAGCCCAGCGAGGCGGCCACCGCGCGCGCCCCGCGCCGCCGGGCGTCGCGCGCGGCGCGCAGCGGGTCGGTGGAGCCGGTGAGCCCGGCGAGCTCGTCGGCGTTGGGCTTGACGAGATGGGGGCGGGCGGCGATGCCCCGGCGCAGCGGTTCGCCGCTGGTGTCCAGCAGGGTGGGCACGCCCGCCGCGTGCGCCTCCCGGATGAGCTGGGCGTACGTCCCGACGGGGACCCCGGGCGGCAGGCTGCCGCACAGCGCGACCGCCGACGCCTCGCGCAGCAGCCGGCCGTAACCGTCCATGAACGTGGACCACTCGGGGGTGGTGACGATCGGGCCCGGCTCGTTGAGCTGGGTGGTGTCGCCCGTTGCGGAGTCCACGACGCCGATGGTGCGCCGGGTGGTGCCGGCGATCGGGACCAGCGCGTCGGTGATCGTGCCGCGAGGGGCCTCGGGGCCGCCGCCGGGCGTGGCGATCTCGGCGAGCAGCTGCCGCAGCACCGCACCGGTGACCCCGCCGACGAAGCCGGTGACGACGGTGTCATGGCCCAGCGCGGCCAGCACCCGGGCCACGTTGAGACCCTTGCCGCCGGGTCGTTCGGTGACCTCGGTGACCCGGTGGCTGGTGTGCGGGCGCAGTTCCGACACCCGGTAGGTGACGTCGAGGGCGGTGTTGAGCGTGACCGTGAGGATCACCCTGGCATCCCCTCTCCCGTCCCCCCGCCGGACGGAGACTCCTGTGCTGAATGCGACTGTGTGCCGAGCCGTGCGCGTGCCCGTGCCGTGCGCGTGCCCGTGCCGTGCCCGTGCCGTGCCCGTGCGCGTGCCCGGGCCGTGCCCGTGCCCGAGCGATCATGCCAAAACGAGTGGCTTCGGCCCAGACCTCCGCGTCGTTCCGGACAGCGTCGGGCAGTGTCAACACCCCGTCACCGCCGCCTGAAATCAGGGCACTTCAGCCCAGTTCGGGATGGACCACCCAAGCGCCCCCGCGCATCACGCCCCGCAGCCGGAAGTCGTCGTCGAGCACGACGAGATCGGCGTCCTTGCCCGGCTCGAGCGACCCCACCCGGTCGGCGATGCCCAGCACCCGGGCCGGGGTCGCGGACAGCGCCCTTACGGTCGCCTCGACGCCGAGCCCGTCGATCGTGACGGCGCGGTGGAAGGCCCGGTCCAGGGTGAGGGTGGAGCCCGCGATGGAACCGGCCGTCGGCCCGTCGCTGATCCGCGCGACACCGTCCTTGACCTCGACCTCCATGGGGCCGAGCGGATAGCGGCCGTCGCTCATGCCCGCCGCGCCCATGGCGTCGGTGATGAAGGCGACCCGGTCCGCGCCCGCCCGGTGGAACGCCAGCCCCAGGACGGCGGGGTGCAGATGGGTGCCGTCGTTGATCAGCTCTACCGTGATCCGCTCGTCCTCCAGCAGCGCCGCCACCGGGCCGGGAGCGCGGTGCAGCAGCGACGGCATCGCGTTGAACAGGTGGGTCGCCACGGTCGCGCCCGCCTCGACGGCCTCCAGCGTCGCCTCGTACGTCGAGTCGGTGTGGCCGACGGCCGCGATGACCCCGCTGTCGGCCAGCAGCCGTACGGACTCCAGCCCGCCCGGCAGCTCGGGGGCGAGGGTCATCATCCGTGCGGTGCCGCGCGCCGCGTCCACCAGCTTGCGCACATCCGCCGGATCGGGCGCGCGCAGCAGCGAGGGCTGGTGGGCGCCGCAGCGGTGGGGGGAGATGAACGGCCCCTCGAAGTGGATGCCCGCCAACTCGCCCTGCTCCACCAGCTCCGAGAGGGCGGCGGCCTGCCGGGCGAGGTCGTCCAGATCGCCGGTGACGGTGGAGGCGAGCATCGTGGTGGTGCCGTGCCGCCGGTGCGTACGGATGGCGGTCAGGGCCTCCTCGGGGGTGCCCGCCGAGAACGAGGCACCGCCGCCGCCGTGCACATGCAGGTCCACGAAGCCGGGGACGATCCAGCCGCCCGCCAGGTCGAGCGCCCGCTCGCCACCGCCGGATGCGGAAGCCGCACCGCCGGACGCGGAAGCCGCGCCGCCGGACGCGGAGTCCGTGGGGCCGGACGCGGAAGCCGCACCGCCGGACGCGGAGTCGGTCGCGGAGTCCGTGGCGGGCCCGGCCGCCGGTCCCGGCGCGGGTCCCCCCGCGGGTCCGGCCGCCGGTCCCGCCGCCGTGATGCGCGTGCCCTCGACCGTCACCCGCCCGTTGTCGACCACGCCGTCCGGCAGGACCACCCGGGCGCCGGTGAGATGCGTTCGCTGGACCATCAGGCGGTTACCTCCGTGGAGAGTCGGTCCCAGGCGAGCAGACCCGCGCCCAGGCAGCCGGCGGTGTCCCCGAGGGCCGCCGGGACGATACGGGGGAGCTGCTGGAAGGTGAGCCGCTCCTCGACCGCGGTGCGCAGCGGCGCGAACAGCGTCTCCCCGGCCTCGGCCAGCCCACCGCCGACGATCAGCACACCGGGGTCCAGCAGGGTGAGGGCGGTGACCAGACCGTCGGCGAGCGCGCCCACCATCTCCCCCCACACGGCCACGGCCCGGGGATCGCCGGACCGGACGGCCCTGGCGCAGTCGGCGGCGTCCGCGGCCGGATCGCCGCTCGCGGCGGCCCAGGCGCGGCCCAACGCGGCCGCCGAGGCGAGCGTCTCCAGGCAGCCGGACTGACCGCAGCCGCAGGCGGCGCCGCCCGGCCGGACGACGATATGGCCGATCTCGCCGGAGGAGCCGTGGGCCCCGGGGTCGATGCGCCCGTCGACGCCGATGGCGCCCGCGATGCCGGTGCCGACGGAGACGAAGAGGAAGCGCCGTGCGCCCTCGCCCGCTCCTATGCGCCCCTCGGCCAGCCCGCCCATCCGGACGTCATGGCCGAGCGCGACCGGGATCCCGCCCAGCCGCTCGGTGAGCAGCGCCCGCAGCGGGACGTCGCGCCAGCCGAGGTTGGCGGCGAAGACGGCTACCCCGCGGTCCTCGTCCAGGACCCCGGGCACGCCGACCCCCGCGGCCAGCGGGGGCCCGCCGAACCGCCGTTCGCCGATCTCGCGCAGCTCGGCGGCGAAGTCGAGGATCGCGGCCACGACCGCCTCGGGTCCGCGCTCCCGCTCGGTGGGCCTCCTGGCCTCGTGGAGGAGTGTGGTGTCCGCCCCGACCAGGGCGGCCTTCATACCGGTGCCGCCCACATCCAGGGCGATGACGTGTTTCACATGGAACAGTCTCGCGCGATCCACCATGAGAGGTCTAGTCCACTCGCCGCTTCTGGTCGGGAGATCACGCCGTCGCGCGGAGGGGAGTTGGTGTGAACCAACCCTTCCGTTTGTGACTGGGTGACACATCCCACTTACGCGTGTAGCACCCCACTCACCTGGGAAAATGGGCTCCGATACCGAAGCGATACGCCCATGGTGTAGACCTTGTGGAGGTTTGCAAGGCAGACTCGCTCGACCTCGGGGGAGGACCCTTGAGGATGAAACAAGCCATAGGGTGGGAAAACAGCGGTGCAGCGGCGACGGTTCTTGGGTCTGACAACGGCGGGTGTCGCGGCGGTGGCGACGGCACCAGGACTCACGGCCTGTGGCAGCGGCAGCTCCGGCTCCGACGGTGAGGTCACCCTGAAGGTGGTCGCGGCCGATTACGGCGACAGCACCGCCAACAGCTCCCAGAAGTACTGGAACAAGGTGGCCCGGGCCTTCGAGGCCAAGAACGGCGGCCTCAAGGTCGAGGTCAAGGTCTACAGCTGGACCGAGGTGGACCGGCGGGTGGCCGAGATGGTCAAGGACGGTCAGGCCCCGGACATCGCGCAGATCGGCGCGTACGCCGACTACGCCGCGCAGGGCAAGCTCTACCGCGCCGACGAGATGCTCTCCATCCCCACCCAGGCCGGTTTCATCTCCTCGATCGCCCATGCGGGTGAGGTGCGGCGGGTGCAGTACGGGGTGCCGTTCGTGGCCAGCGCCCGGCTGCTCTTCTACAACAAGAAGCTCTTCGACCGGGCCGGGATATCCTCCGCCCCCACCAGCTGGCACGAGCTCAAGCAGGCGGCCGTCCAGCTCAAGGCCAGTGGGGTGAAGATCCCGTACGGGCTGCCGCTCGGCCCCGAGGAGTGCCAGGCCGAGACCATGATGTGGATGCTCAGCGGCGGTGGCGGCTACACCGACGCCAACGGCAGCTACACCATCGACTCCACCGAGAACATCGAGGCCTTCGAATGGCTGCGGGACGAACTGGTCGGCGCGGGCCTCACCGGCCCCGGCTCCCCGGCCCGCACCAACCGCCAGGACACCTTCGACGCCTTCGCCCGCGGCGAGGTCGGCATGCTCAACGGTCACCCGACCCTGATGCAGCAGGCGTCCGGCCGCGGCATCACGTACGGCACCGCGCCGCTGCCCGGCCGCAGGGGCAAGTCCCCGTCGACGATGGGCGTCGCCGACTGGCTGATGGCCTTCAGGCAGAACGGCCACCGCAAGGAGATCGGGAAGTTCCTCGACTTCGTCTACACCGAGAACAACGTGCTGGACTTCGTCACCGAGTACGACCTGCTGCCGGTGACCACCGCCGTCGAGCAGACGATGCTCGGCGACCGTGAGTACAAGCGGCTGTGGCGGTTCCTGGACGAGCTGGAGAGCGCGGAGTTCTACCCGGCCGACAAGACCTCCTGGGCGGAGGTCAGCAAGCTGATCAAGCAGAAGATCGGCTCGACCGTGGCCAAGGGCGGCGACCCGGCGAGCGTGCTGGGCCAGATCCAGCGCGAGGCCGACGCCATGGAGAATGCGGGGGCATGACAGTGGACACGCCCGGCCCCGGCCCCGACCCTTCCGAAGACCCCGCCGACCGGGTCGGGGAGCAGGACCAGGGCCAGGACCAGGGCCAGGACCAGGACCAGGTCGGGGACCAGGAGCCGGGTCCGGACGCCGGGCTGTCCGACCGCGACCTGGCCGTGCTCGCCGTGGAGCGGCGCGGCTGGCCGGGCCCCGGCGCCAAGGAACGGGCGATACGGGAGCGGTTGGGCCTCTCCCCGACCCGCTACTACCAGCTGCTGAACGCGCTGCTGGACGACCCCAGGGCCCTGGAGCACGACCCGGTGACCGTCAACCGGCTGCGCCGGATCCGGGACGAGCGCCGCGAACGCCGCTGACGCGCATCGGCGGCGGAACGGCCGGGGCCGCCCGGGGGAAGCCCGCCGTGACGCCGGGCCCGGTAGGGTCACCACCATGGGCAGCGCTATGGGAAGTCACCCCGTCCCCGTACCCACCACCTCCGCCGGCTGTGAGGGTCTCGCCGCCCTCCTCGAACGGCCCGGCCGCGCCATCGTCGGACTCGACTTCGACGGCACCCTCGCCGAGATCGTCCCCGACCCCGACCAGGCCCGCGCCCACCCCGGCGCCGTCCCCGCGCTCTCCCGGCTGGCCCCGCGGATCCGCTCCGTCGCGGTGATCACCGGACGTCCGGCCGAGGTCGCCGTGCGGTACGGCGGGTTCGCCGGGGCCGAGGGGCTGGACGGGCTCGTCGTCCTCGGCCTCTACGGCGCCGAGCGCTGGGACGCGGGCAGCGGCGAGGTCCAGGCGCCCGAACCCCACCCCGGCGTCGCCGCCGTCCAGGCCGAACTCCCCGCCGTCCTGGAGGAGCACGGCGCCTCGCGCGGCACGTGGATCGAGGACAAGGGCCGTGCCGTCGCCGTCCACACCCGCCGCGCCGAGGACCCCCAGGCCACGTTCGAGCGGCTGCGCGCGCCGCTGCACGCGCTCGCCGAGCGCCATGGACTGATCGTCGAGCCCGGCCGACTGGTGCTGGAGCTGCGGCCGCCGGGCATGGACAAGGGCGTCGCGCTCACCGACTACGTACGGCGGACGGGCGCCGAGGCCGTGCTCTACGCGGGCGACGACCTGGGCGACCTGGCCGCGTTCGCGGCGGTGGAACGGCTGCGCGAGGAGGGCGTGCCGGGGCTGCTGGTGTGCAGCGGCAGCACGGAAGTGACCGAGCTCGCCAAGCGGGCCGACCTGGTGGTCGACGGCCCGGCGGGCGTGGTGGACCTGCTGTCGGCCCTGGCGAACGCGGTCAGCGGCGAAGCCGCGTAGGGCTCGGCGGGCGGGACAGCGGCCCGGGTCGCGCCCGGCGCCTCGGTCACGCTTGCCACCCGGGTCGCGCCCGGCGCCTCGGTCGCGCTTGCCGCCCGGGTCGCGCCCGGCGCCTACGTCGTGCCCGGCGCCCGGATCACGTCCGGCGCCCAGGTCGTGCCTGGCGCCCGGGTCCGGCATCCGGGCCCGGCCCCGGGCTCGGCGCCCGGACCGCGCTCGTCACCCCGGGAACCCGCCGCCCCGGAAGCCCATCACCCCAGGACCCATCACCCCAGGACCCGTCACCCCGAAGCCATCACAGCGCCCGCAGCTGCGCCAAGAACCATGCCTGTGGCGGTAGCGCGGTCGCCGCGGCGGCGAGCCGCTTCGTGCGGTCCGCGCGCTCGCCGTCGCTCATGCGCAGCGCCTCGTGGAGCGCCCGGGCCGTGCCCTCCACGTCGTACGGGTTCACCACCAGCGCGTCCTCGCCCAGCTCGGCGTACGCGCCCGCCTCCCGGGACAGCACCAGCGCGCATCCCCGCTCGGAGACCACCGGGACCTCCTTGGCCACCAGGTTCATCCCGTCCCGGATGGGGTTGACCAGGGCCACGTCCGCCAGCCGGTAGGCCGCGAGCGACCGGGCGAAGTCGTCCTTCACATGGAGGGCGACCGGGGTCCAGCCGTCCGTGCCGTACTCGTCGTTGATCTCCTCCGCGATCCGCCGCACCCGCTCGGTGTAGTCGCGGTAGACCGCGAGGTCCTGGCGCGAGGGGTAGGCGAAGGCCACGTGCACCACGCGCTCGCGCCACTCGGGGCGGGTCTCCAGCAGCCGCCGGTAGGCCAGCAGCCCGCGCACGATGTTCTTGGACAGCTCGGTGCGGTCCACCCGGACGATCGACTTCCGGCCCGGCCCGATCTGCGCCCGCAGAGCGCTCAGCCGTTCGTCCACATCGGGCCGGCGCGAACGCTCCCGCAGGAAGTCCGCGTCGGCGCCCAGGCCGTGGACGCCCAGCCGGGTCTCCCGGCCCTCGAAGCGCACGGCCGTCGCCACGCCGCCCCCGCCCTCGCCGTCACCTTCCCGGACGATCTCCGCGCCCAGCACCGCCGCGCAGCAGTCGGCGAAGGCGGTGGCCCAGCGCTCGGTGAGGAACGCGGCGCGGTCGCCGCCGAGGATGCCGCGCAGCACACCCGCCGCGACGTCGTCCGGCAGCAGCCGGTAGTAGTCCGGCGGGGCCCATGGGGTGTGGGAGAAGTGGCCGATCCGCAGATCGGGGCGGCGCTCGCGGAGCATCGCGGGCACCAGCGCCAGGTGGTAGTCCTGCACCAGGACGACGGCGTTGTCCACCGCCTCCTGGGCGAGCGCGTCCGCGAAGGCCGCGTTATAGCTCTCGTAGGCCGCCCACTGCTCGGCGAACTCCGCGTCGAAGACCGGCTCGACCGGGGTCTGGTAGAGCAGGTGGTGGACGAACCACAGCACCGAATTGGCGACGCCGTTGTACGCCGCGGCGAAGACGTCCGGCGCGATGTCGAGCATCCGCACCTGCTGGCCGCCGGTGTCACCGGGGTTCAGATGGCTCGCCCCGGCGCGCCGGGCCGCCTCGCGGTCGCCCTCGCCGAGCGCCGCGCACACCCACACCGCGCCCGCGTCGGGGCCGATCGCGCTGAGCCCGGAGACCAGCCCGCCACCGCCGCGCCGGGCGGTGAGCGAGCCGTCCTCGCCCAGGGTGTACGAGACCGGGCCGCGGTTGGACGCGACCAGGATCGGGGCGGTGCGCGGAACTGCCATGTCGCGAGCCTAGCCAGGCACGGCCCCGCGCAAACGTACGTACGGTTTCTTGCCCCGTAGGTGCTATTCCGGTTCCGGCCACGTCAGTGCAGGACGCCATCCCTCCGCGTCCGGGTCCGGTGCGCGCCGAGCCGCAGCCCGCGTCACGCCGAGCCGCAGCTCCGCGTCACGCCGCGCCGCAGCCCCGCGTCACGCCGCGCGCCGCGCCGTGTACTCCGGTATCTCGATCATCGGCGGCCGCTCCTCGGTGTCCACCGCCGTCGTACGCGGCTCGAAGCCGTTCTCGCCCCGGTCGAACTGGGTCAGCCGTGGCCGCACCAAGTGGCCCCGGGCCAGCCGCAGCTGCGCGGTGCGGTAGATCGCGGCCGCCATCCGGCCGAGCGCCTGCCCGTCCTGGTGGCGGTGTTTGCGCACCCCGATGTCCACCTGGCCGAGCGCGTCGAGCCCCACCGTGTGCAGCGCGTCGACCAGCAGCCCCAGCTCGACGCCGTAGCCGACCGGGAAGGGCAGCCGCTCCAGCAGCGAACGGCGCGCCGCGTACTCCCCGCCCAGCGGCTGGACGAACCCGGCCAGCTGGGGCCAGTGCAGATTCAGCAGCGGGCGGGCGACCAGCTCGGTGACCCGGCCGCCCTGGCCCGCCACCTCGCCGAGCGGGCGGTCGTACATGCCCTTCACCAGCTCAAGCGTGGGGTCGGTCAGCAGCGGACCGACGATTCCCGAGACGAAGCGCGGCTCGAATTCCCGCAGGTCGGCGTCGATGAAGCAGACGATGTCGCCGCTCGTGGCGAGCAGGGACCGCCACAGCACCTCGCCCTTGCCGGGCAGCGCGGGCAGCCGGGGCAGCAGCGAGTCGCGGGGGACGACGGTGGCGCCCGCCGCCGCGGCGACCTCGGCGGTGCGGTCCGTGGAGCCGGAGTCCAGCACCACCAGCTCGTCCACCAGCGGCGTCGCCTCGCCCATCAGCTCACGCCGGATCGTTCCGGCGATCTCGCCGACCGTGGCCTCCTCGTTCAGGGCGGGCAGGACCACGCTCACCGTCGTCGCCGCGGCCCGCTTCGCGGCCAGCAGGCGGTCCAGCGGACGGTCGTCGGCAGACCAGGAGCGACGCTTCAGCCAGCGCTCCACCTCATCCAGCACCTGTGTGTCTCCCCTGCGTGATCGCTGTGATCCATCTCGCGCATCGGACGGCTAGCTCAACCATCCGGGCCTTCGGTTACAGTCTTGAACAACGCACATGGCCGTCGTATGTCGGGGTCGACCTCGGTGTTTACCGACGTACCGACGTACCCGACGACGCTGGTGCCGACAAACGCCCCGGGTCCGCCCGGTGCCATACCGCTCATCCAGAGGGGCAGAGGGAACGGCCCGTTGAAGCCCCGGCAACCCTCCAGCTGATCTCGCATTCCGCAGCGAGGCTCCCAGCTCGGGAAGGTGCCAATTCCGTCTCGTGGCGAAGTGCGTCGCGAGGAAGATGAGGAGAAAGGGCCTCGCCATCCATGGCTGTGCAGTCAGTAGAAAGCTCAACCACTTCCTCCCCCTCCCCCTCCGGCGCCTTCGGCCCCGCCGTCGCATTGTCCTGCCGGGAGTGCGGTGAGCGGTTCGAACTGGGCCCGATCTTCGCGTGCGAGGCCTGTTTCGGGCCCCTCGAGGTCGCGTACGAGCTCCCGGCCGGCGATCCGGAGGGGCTGCGCCGGCGCATCGAGGCCGGTCCGAACAGCATCTGGCGCTACGCCCCGCTGCTGCCCGTCCCGGCGGACGTGGCGGATCTGCCGAGCCTGAACCCCGGCTTCACCAAGCTGGTCAAGGCCGACAACCTCGCCCGTGAGCTCGGCGTCACCGGTGAGCTGCACATCAAGGACGACTCCGGGAACCCGACCCACTCCTTCAAGGACCGGGTCGTCGCCATCGCCGTCCAGGCCGCCCGCACCTTCGGCTTCACCACCCTCTCCTGCTCCTCCACCGGCAACCTCGCCGGCGCGGTGGGCGCCGCGGCCGCCCGCGCGGGCTTCCGCTCCTGCGTCTTCATCCCGCACGACCTGGAGGCGGGCAAGGTCGTCATGGCCGCGGTCTACGGCGGCGAGCTGGTCGGCATCGAGGGCACCTACGACGACGTCAACCGCTTCTGCAGCGAGCTGATCGGCGACCCGGCGGGCGAGGGCTGGGGCTTCGTCAACGTCAATCTGCGGCCGTACTACGGCGAGGGCTCCAAGACCCTGGCGTACGAGATCTGCGAGCAGCTCGGCTGGCGGCTGCCGGACCAGATCGTCATCCCGATCGCCTCCGGCTCCCAGCTCACCAAGATCGACAAGGGGCTGAAGGAGCTGATCGCGATCGGTCTGGTCGAGGACAGGCCCTACAAGATCTTCGGCGCCCAGGCCGAGGGCTGCTCCCCGGTCTCCACCGCCTACAAGGCCGGCCATGACGTCGTCCGGCCGCAGAAGCCGCGGACCATCGCCAAGTCGCTGGCCATCGGCAACCCCGCGGACGGCCCCTACGTCCTGGACATCGCCCGCCGTACGGGCGGCGCGGTGGAGGACGTGAACGACGAGCAGATCGTCGACGCCATCAAGCTGCTGGCCCGCACCGAGGGGATCTTCGCGGAGACCGCGGGCGGCGTGACCGTCGGCGTGACCAAGAAGCTGATCGAGGACGGTCTGCTCGACCCGTCCCTGACGACCGTCGTGCTCAACACCGGCGACGGCCTCAAGACCCTCGACGCGGTGGCCCCCACGACGGGTCCCTCCGCCATCATCCGCCCCACCCTTGACTCGTTCCGAGAGGCTGGCCTCGCATGAGCGTCAACGTCCGAATCCCGACCATCCTGCGCACCTACACCGGCGGTCAGGCCGAGGTCTCCGCCGAGGGCGCGACCCTCGCCGAGGTCCTGGCGGACCTGGAGAAGAACCACGCGGGCATCTCGGCCCGCGTCCTGGACGACACCGGCAAGCTCCGCCGCTTCGTGAACGTCTACGTCAACGACGACGACGTCCGCTTCGCCGACGGCCTGGCCACGGCGACCCCGGACGGCGCCGGGATCTCGATCATCCCGGCGGTCGCGGGCGGCTGCTGACCCCGCGTCCCCCTCCTCACCTTTGGCATCGCCCCGTCCGGGGACAACCGGACGGGGCGATTCCGTGTGTGGAATCGCGATACAGTTGCCCGGATTCCCCGGCGGCTCCGGGGTCGGAGCCACATATGAGAACTCGTCAAGTTGTGCGTAAAGTGTGAGCGCGAATTGTCGGGTTGGTTCCTTATGTCCGGCCCGGCTTGCCCGAACTTCACATAATTCCTCACTTTTAACCGTTCGGCCGTGCCCAGAATTCTCGTCCGATTGACCTGTTGCAGAGGGCGTTGGGACGGATACATTCAGCGGCGGTCGACGCGTTCCGGCGCACACCCCCCACATCCGGGGGGTGAGGTCTGACCCGGGTCCGCGGAGTGCGGTCCTGCGCAAGGGCCAGCAATAGGGGAGTTAGGAATGGCTCAGGGCACCGTCAAGTGGTTCAACGCGGAGAAGGGGTACGGCTTCATCGCGGTCGACGGTGGTGCGGACGTGTTCGTCCACTACAGCGCGATCCAGATGGACGGGTACCGCACCCTCGAGGAAGGCCAGCGGGTCGAGTTCGAGATCTCGCAGGGCCAGAAGGGCCCGCAGGCCGACATGGTCCGCGTGGCCGTAGGCTGACGCGCCGACGCGACGCAGCTGAAACGAACAGTCAGAAGGGTCCGTGTCCCTGACGGGGTACGGACCCTTCGGCATGTCCGAGCTGATCATCAAGGGGTTGGACAAGAGGCGCACGCGTGCAATGCCGCTCGCGCCCACCCGTCGCCCGGCCGCCGCCTGCCCCTCAAGGACGCCCTACGGGCCTGTACGCCCTTCGGGCGCTTGCACTCTATAGGTCCGAGTGCTAATCATTGGCGTTAGCACTCTGACGTTGAGAGTGACAGAAGGACCGGGTCGGTGAGGCCCGCCAGGCCATGCGGGGCAAGGAACCGCGGGGCAGGCAGGCCGTCCGTCGCGGGCGCCAGCGCGGTCCGGAGCAATCCACCCCGTCTCTGGGAGGACCACTTCACATGGCCAAGATCATCGCGTTCGACGAGGAGGCGCGGCGCGGCCTCGAGCGCGGGATGAACCAGCTCGCCGACGCCGTCAAGGTCACCCTCGGCCCCAAGGGCCGTAACGTCGTCCTCGAGAAGAAGTGGGGCGCCCCCACGATCACCAACGATGGTGTGTCCATCGCCAAGGAGATCGAGCTCGAGGACGCGTACGAGAAGATCGGCGCCGAGCTGGTCAAGGAGGTCGCGAAGAAGACGGACGACGTCGCCGGTGACGGCACGACGACCGCGACCGTCCTCGCCCAGGCGCTGGTCAAGGAGGGTCTCCGCAACGTCGCCGCGGGCGCCAACCCGATGGCGCTCAAGCGCGGTATCGAGAAGGCCGTCGAGGCCGTCTCCGCCCAGCTCCTCGAGCAGGCCAAGGACGTAGAGACCAAGGAGCAGATCGCCTCCACCGCCTCCATCTCCGCCGCCGACACCCAGATCGGTGAGCTCATCGCCGAGGCGATGGACAAGGTCGGCAAGGAAGGTGTCATCACCGTCGAGGAGTCGCAGACCTTCGGGCTCGAGCTCGAGCTCACCGAGGGCATGCGCTTCGACAAGGGCTACATCTCCCCGTACTTCGCGACGGACATGGAGCGTATGGAGGCGTCGCTCGACGACCCGTACATCCTGATCGTCAACTCCAAGATCAGCAGCGTGAAGGACCTCCTCCCGCTGCTCGAGAAGGTCATGCAGTCGGGCAAGCCGCTGCTGATCATCGCCGAGGACGTCGAGGGCGAGGCCCTGGCGACCCTGGTCGTCAACAAGATCCGTGGCACCTTCAAGTCCGTCGCCGTCAAGGCCCCGGGCTTCGGTGACCGCCGTAAGGCCATGCTCGGCGACATCGCCATCCTCACCGGTGGCACCGTCATCTCCGAGGAGGTCGGCCTCAAGCTGGAGAACGCCGGTCTCGACCTGCTCGGCCGTGCCCGCAAGGTCACGGTCACCAAGGACGAGACCACCATCGTGGACGGCGCCGGCGACACCGACCAGGTGCAGGGCCGCGTCAACCAGATCCGCGCCGAGATCGAGTCCTCGGACTCGGACTACGACCGCGAGAAGCTCCAGGAGCGCCTGGCGAAGCTGGCCGGCGGGGTGGCCGTCATCAAGGCCGGTGCCGCCACCGAGGTGGAGCTCAAGGAGCGCAAGCACCGCATCGAGGACGCGGTGCGCAACGCCAAGGCCGCCGTCGAGGAGGGCATCGTCGCCGGTGGTGGCGTGGCCCTGCTCCAGACCGTCTCGGTCTTCGAGAAGCTGGAGCTCGAGGGCGACGAGGCCACCGGTGCCCAGGCCGTGCGCCTGGCCCTGGAGGCCCCGCTGAAGCAGATCGCGGTCAACGCCGGTCTCGAGGGCGGCGTCGTGGTCGAGAAGGTGCGCAACCTGACCCCGGGTCACGGCCTCAACGCCGCGAGCGGTGAGTACGTGGACCTGATCGCCGAGGGCATCATCGACCCGGCCAAGGTCACGCGCTCCGCGCTGCAGAACGCCGCGTCGATCGCCGCGCTGTTCCTCACCACCGAGGCCGTCATCGCCGACAAGCCGGAGAAGGCCGCCCCGGCGGGCGCTCCGGGCGGCATGCCGGGCGGTGACATGGACTTCTGATCGACTCGGCGCGTTCGTCCGCCGGTCGGTCATACCGTCCGAACGTCGGGGCGGCACCCTCTCCCAGGGGTGCCGCCCCGACGGCGTGTCCGGGCCCGCCCCGACGGCGTGTCCGGGCCCGTGCGGGTGCGTGGCCCGGCCCGGGGTCCCGGGGTCCCGGGGTCCCGGGGTGAGTCCGGGGCCCGGTCCCGGGGTCACCCCGTGGCGGCCTCCAAGGCGGTGCGCAGATGGCCGTGCGCCTCGGCCAGGAGCTTCTCGGCGGTCGGGGCGTCCACCCCGCCCAGGATGGTGAGGATCGCGTTCTTCACCTCGCCGTCCGTGGCCGCCAGCGCGCTCTCGATCCGCTCGTCGGAGGCGCCGGTCGCCAGGGAGACGATCCTCCGCGAACGGGCGCGCAGCTTGTCGTTGGAGGCGCGCACATCGACCATCAGATTCCCGAAGGTCTTGCCCAGCCGGATCATGGTGATGGTCGAGATCATGTTGAGCACCAGCTTCTGGGCCGTGCCCGCCTTCAGCCGGGTCGAGCCGGTGAGCAGCTCCGGCCCCACGACGATCTCGATGCCGTGGTCGGCCGCGGCGGCGAGCGCCGACCCGGCGTTGCAGGACAGCCCGACGGTGAGCGCGCCGCGCCGCCGGGCGTGCTCGACCGCGCCCACGGCGTACGGGGTGCGGCCGGAGGCCGAGACGCCGACCACGGTGTCGTCGGGGCCGATGCCGAGCCGGTCGAGGTCCCGGGCGGCCAGCTCCGCGCTGTCCTCCGCGCCCTCGACCGAGGTCACCACGGCGTCCGGGCCGCCCGCGATCACGCCGACGACCTGTTCGGGCCGGGTGTTGAAGGTGGGCGGGCACTCGCTCGCGTCGAGCACCCCGAGCCGTCCGGCGGTGCCCGCGCCCGTATAGAGGAGGCGGCCGCCACGGGACATCCGCGCGGCGATGGCGTCGATGGCGGCGGCGATGCGGGGGAGCTGACCGGCGACGGCGGTGGGGACGGCGGCGTCCTCCGCGTTCATGATCCGGGCGATTTCGAGGGTTTCGAGCCGGTCGATCTCGGCGAGTTCGGGGCGGAAGGCCTCGGTGGTCAGGGTGTCGAGCTGGGCGCGGAGGTGTGTGGAGCCCGCGGAGTCGGCTGTGAAGTCTGCTGCGGAATCGGCTGCGGAGTCGGCGGAAGTCATGGTGAAGCGGCTCTTTCCGGTACGTCAGCGTAAGGGTGGGGGTGACGGTGACCGCGAGGGCGGTCACCGGGCGAAACGGTGACCGAAACAGTGACCTGGGGGTGGGACCGAAGGCGGAACCGAAGGCGGAACCGGGGGGACCGAAGGCGGAACCGGGGGTGTGGGACCGGAGACGGAACCGAAAGCGGAACCGGAGGCGGACCGGCCGGGCTCAGCGGTGCCCGGGGCGCGGATCGTGGCGGTGCGCGAGCGCCTCGTACGACGCGGAGAGCGCGGGCGCCGCCGCTTCGTACGTCCGCTGGGCGACCCCTATGAACAGGCAGTCCACCACCAGCAACTGGCTGGTCCGGCTGGACATGGCCGCCGGGCGCAGCTCGCTCTCGCGGGCGGTGGAGGTGGTGAGCACCAGGTCCGCGTACTGCGCGACCTCCCCGTTCGGCCGTCCGGTGATCGCGACGGTGGTCGCCCCGTGCTCGAAGGCCACCCGCAGCGGCTCGATGACGTCCGTCGTGCGCCCGGAGTGGGTGATCGCGATGGCGACGTCGCCGGAGTGCAGCTGGACCGCGTTGGTCACCGCGAGGTGCGGATCCGCGTGGGCGTGGGCTATCAGCCCGATCCGCAGCAGCTTCTGGACCAGGTCCTGGCCGACGAGGCTGGACGCCCCGACCCCGTACACATCGATCCGGCGGGCGGCGGCCAGCGCCGAGACGGCCGCCTCGACCTGGCTGGTGTCCAGCCCGGCGGCGGTGTCGGCGAGACACTGCTGTTCCTCCCGCGCCAGCTTGGTCACCACGTCGGCGATCGGATCGTCCACCGCGATGTCCGCGGTGACGGCCGGGGCCCGGCCGGCGGCCTGCTGGGCGGCGAGCGCGGCGAGCGCGAGGCGCAGATCCCGGTATCCGGGGTAGCCGAGCAGCCGGGAGGTGCGGACGACGGTGGCCTCACTGGTGCCGGTCCGCTCGGCGAGCCCGGTGACGGTGAGCGCAGCGCAACCGGCCGGATCGCCCGCCACGGCTTCGGCGACGCGCTGCATGGAGCGGGTCATGGAGGGGGTTAACGTGCGGACCTTGGCGGCGAGGGCGGCCGGGGCAGGTGGGGTGGGTGGGGTGGGTGGTGCTGGTGGGGTGGCGTCGGACTGCGGTGGAGGCATGAAAGTTTCCTTCAGGTCGCTAATCACCAGCGGAAACTATTTCCGGCCACGGTGCCCGTCAACCCTCCGGACGACGACGCGGCGGGTCGGCCAGCGGGCGCGGGAACGAGCCGGGACGCGACCGCGACCGCAGGGGAATCGAACAGGCGCGGGGCGGCCGGGAAGGACCGCGCCCGCGGACGAAGCGAACAGGCGCGTGGCCCAGCAGCCGACGGCCGGGACCGACCGCGACCGCGGACGAAGCGAACAGGCGCCAGGAGGAAGCAAAGGTGACAATGGGACCCATGAAGCTCGAACAGGCACTGCACGCGGCCCGCGCCCTCGTCCTGGCCGACCTCGCGGCGGGGGAAGTCGCCCGCGCCGACATCGTCTCGCTGGTCGAAGACGCGATCGCGCACCGGCGGTGGTGGGTCGAGCAGTGGCCGGAAGGTGCCGCGTACGTGGCCGGACTGGTCGCCCAGGACGTCCAGGACGCCCTGTTGGAACGTTACGGCCGCTGGCCGCTGTGCCCCGTCTGCACCACGGGCGGCGACCTCCACGCCCTCGACGTGGAGCCCGAGTTGGGCCCCGACCCGCACTGGGTCTGCGGCAAGACGGCGGTCGCGGTGGCGCCCGTGGGCTCGCTGGGCACCACCCTCTGATGGCCGTCCTGATCGACCCGCCCTCGTGGCCGGGCCACGGCCGCCTGTGGTCCCACCTCGTCAGCGATGTCTCCTACGCCGAACTCCATGCCTTCGCGGCCCGCATCGGCGCCCCGCGCCGAGGCTTCGACCGGGACCACTACGACGTGCCGAGCGAGCTGTACGCGCAGGCGGTACGGGCGGGCGCGGAGGAGGTCGGCAGCAAGGAACTCCTCCGCCGCCTCAAGGCCGCGGGCCTCCGCCGCCCCAAGCGAGCCGCGAACGCGGACTGACCGGTACGGGCGGGCCTGCGGCCGCCCGCCGCCCGGCCGCCCGCCGCCCGGCCGCC
>NZ_JACVYG010000082.1:0-36777 GCF_014712245.1 Streptomyces sp. 5-10 | reverse complement strand
GGGTTGTTGACCTCCCAGCCGCGCTGCGGCTCCAGGCGGATACGGGCGCCGTTGGCGCCACCGCGCTTGTCGCTGCCGCGGAAGGTGGACGCCGAAGCCCACGCGGTGGAGACCAGCTGCGAGACGGTCAGACCGGAGTCGAGGATCTTGGCCTTGAGCGCCGTGACGTCGGCGGCGTCGATGGCCTCGCCCTCGGCCTCGGGCAGCGGGTCCTGCCACAGCAGGGTCTCCTCCGGGACCTCCGGGCCGAGGTACAGCGACTTCGGGCCCATGTCGCGGTGGGTCAGCTTGTACCAGGCGCGGGCGAAGGCGTCCGCGAACTCCTCCGGGTTCTCGTAGAACCGGCGGGAGATCGGCCCGTAGATCGGGTCGAGCTTCAGCGAGAGGTCCGTGGTGAGCATCGTCGGGCGGTGCTTCTTCGACGGGTCGTGCGCGTCCGGGACGATCTCCGGGGCGTCCTTGGCCACCCACTGGTTGGCGCCGGCCGGGCTCTTGGTGAGCTCGTACTCGTACTCGAAGAGGTTCTTGAAGAACCCGTTGCTCCACTGGGTGGGGGTGGTGGTCCAGGTGACCTCGAGGCCACTGGTGATGGCGTCCTTGCCCGCGCCCGTGCCGTGCGTGGACTTCCAGCCGAGGCCCAGCTGCTCCATCGGGGCGGCCTCCGGGTCCGGGCCGACGGCGTCCGCGGGGCCCGCGCCGTGGGTCTTGCCGAAGGTGTGGCCACCGGCGATGAGGGCGACGGTCTCCTCGTCGTTCATCGCCATCCGGCGGAAGGTCTCACGGATGTCGCGGGCCGCGGCGATCGGGTCCGGGTTGCCGTTGGGGCCCTCCGGGTTGACGTAGATCAGACCCATCTGGACCGCGCCGAGCGGGTTCTCCAGCTCGCGGTCGCCGGTGTAGCGCTCGTCGCCGAGCCAGGTGGTCTCCGGGCCCCAGTAGACGTCCTCCTCGGCCTCCCAGACGTCCTCACGGCCACCGCCGAAGCCGAAGGTCGTAAAGCCCATCGTCTCCAGGGCGACATTGCCGGTGAGGACCATGAGGTCGGCCCAGGAGATGGACTGGCCGTACTTCTTCTTCACCGGCCACAGCAGACGGCGGGCCTTGTCGAGGCTCGCGTTGTCCGGCCAGCTGTTGAGCGGGGCGAAGCGCTGCTGACCGGCGCCGGCGCCGCCGCGGCCGTCGCTGATGCGGTAGGTGCCGGCGCTGTGCCAGGCCATACGGATCATCAGCGGGCCGTAGTTGCCGAAGTCGGCGGGCCACCAGTCCTGGGAGGTGGTCAGCACCTCGGCGATGTCCCGCTTCACCGCCGCGAGGTCGAGGGCCTGGAACGCCTCGGCGTAGTCGAACTCCTCACCCAGCGGGTTCGCCGCCGGGGGGTTCTTGGCGAGGATCTTCAGATTGAGCCGCTCCGGCCACCACTGGCGGTTGCCGCCACCTTGCGTGGGGTGAGGAGCACGCCCGTGTGCGACCGGGCAGCCCCCCGCTTCCTCTGTCTTCGGGTCTACGACGATTGCCTCATGGTTCTCGGACATGGAAATCCTTCCACACTAGGGCGGATCATGGTGCTCAGGAACTGGTGGCAGTGGAACAGTCGGGGCACTGGCCCCAGTAGATGACCTCAGCCTCGTCGACCGAGAAGCCGTGGTCATCGGACGCGGTCAGGCAGGGCGCCTCACCGGCGGCGCAGTCGACATCGGCGACGGCACCACACGACCGGCATACGACGTGGTGGTGGTTGTCCCCGACGCGTCCTTCGAACCGGGCGGAGTTGCCGGCCGGCTCGATGCGGCGTACGAGGCCCGCCGCGGTCAGTGCGTGAAGGGCCTCGTACACGGCCTGGAGGGAGATGTGGCCGACACGGTCGCGTACCCCGGAGGCGATCGCCTCGACCCCGAGGTGATCACCGTCCCGGACGGTCTCCAGCAAGGCGACACGGGCGGCCGTCACCCGCAGGCCGGCACCGCGCAGCTCCTCGGCAGTGGTCGGAGTCTGGGATGCGGTCATGGCGCAGAACCTACCCGCACAAAGGCGAACGGTACAAGGAAACGAGCCGTTAAAGTCTAGCGCCGCGCGGAAAAGTTTTGTCCTGATTCAGTATGACTCGCCCGCGAGCGCTCAGAGCCGCTTGGCGCTGCGGAAGAGCCCGGCGTAGAAGCCGTTGCCGTCGATCCGGGAGACACCGCCGTTGTCGCCGATGGTGGGGCCGTTCTGCTCCTTGCGGCTGGAGACGAACACGCGGTGGCCGTCGGTGTCCAGCCCCAGGTACAGGGCGACATGGTCCATATGGTCGCCGGTGCGGTGATCCATCTTGAAGAACAGCAGGTCACCGGGTTGGAGAACATCGATGTTGGTGGGCCGGGTGTACCACGGTCCGGGGCCCTGGATCTTGATGACATCGACGCCGACCTTGGAGCGGGCCATGCCGTTGGCGGTGCGCGGCAGGCCGTCGCCGAGGACGTTGCTCGCCATCAGGGGGTAGCGGGAGCGGTAGCCCATGACCATGCGGATGAAGCCGGAGCAGTCCAGCGCCCGGTAGCGCTCCTTGCGCGCGGCCAGCGTGGTGCCGTCGCGGAAGGTGTAGGAGATGCCGAGGTAGTCGTAGAAGTCGTTCTGCTCCAGCCGGTCCACGCCGTCCGGCTTGAACGGCCCGAAGACCGCGTCGCCCGCGTACGGGATGCCCTGGGCGTCCTTCTTGACCGGCGCGCCCGTCACGTACTGGAAGGCGATCGCGAAGATGTCCTCCTTCTTGCTGCCGTAGTTCTCCTTGAACCAGTCCTTGAACCACTGCTTCTTCTCGGCGCCCTCGGCCCACGGCTCCGGCATCAGCCGCACCCAGTCCTCGGTGATCACCTTGGACTTGGTGTTGGCGGGCTCGCTGAAGGTGCGGGAGGGGCCGCGCAGGGTGGCGGTGCGGGCGTGGTCGGTGAAGGTGGCGAGGATCTGGCCGTTGGCGCCGCGCAGGATGGTGCGGGCGGGGTTCTTCAGCCGCTCCCAGGTCTGCTTGCCGCTCTGCTGGCCGGTGCCGTTCTCCAGGTTCGGCTCGTCGATGACGGCCTGGGTGGCGGGCGTCCTGTCCTGCTCGTCCTTCCTGAGCTCCACGGTCAGATAGCCGCTGGCGCCGAGCAGCGCGAGCACGGTGACGGCGTGCAGTACGGGGCGTTTCTTCTTCGGTGGCATGGGATCGGCTCCGGTGGTGGGTCAGGCGGACGGCATGACGCCGAGGAGGATTCCGGCGGTGAGGACGACATAGGCCATCAGCGTCACCGACCCGGTGGACAGCAGGGTGGCCCCCCGGGGCTGGCGGACCAGCTGGTAGGCGATCAGGCCGGGGACGATGAAGCCGAGGGTCTGGTTCGCGTACATCAGCGGGAACTCCAGCGACAGGATGATCATCACGGTCGCCTGGAGGGTCACGCCGAGCAGCACGACCGCGGCGAAGAGCCGCTTGCCGTAGAGGATCACGTACTTCTGCATCAGCAGCGTGCCCACGTAGGTGAGCACGGTGACGCCGACGACCATCGCCGCCCGCTGGAGATCCTCGACGAGGGTCAGCGCCAGCCAGCCCGGGGTGATCATGCCGCCGGGCGAGAGGTTGGTGGTCAGGTAGCAGACCAGCGAGAAGAGCAGCCCGATCGCGATGCCGATGGCGGCGATCTCGGGGGTGAGGACGGAGGGGATCAACGCTGCTGCTCTCCTGGGTTCTGCCACTGCTGGGAGTCGTCGGCGGGCGGGGCGGGCGGGACGCGCGGCTCGAACAGGCCGCGGGGCTGCTGCGAGGCGTCGGGGTGGTGCGGGGCATCGGAGGCCGGTACGACGGCGGCCCACGGCTCCCGGGAGCCCTGGTCGTGCGTCGTCCGCGGGTACGGCCGCTCGGGGGTGCGCTGAGCGGGTACGCGCGCCTGGGGCGCGTACCGGGTCTCGTACGCCTCCGGGTAGCCCTGGTACGGGTCCAGGCGGGGCGCGTACAGCTGGACCGTGTCCACGTGCTCGACATGGCGCTCGCCGCCCGCCGGTGCGGTCGGTGCCGCCGGTGTGTCGTCGGCGCTCTCGTCGGGCGGCAGCTCGGCGAGGTGCTCCAGCAGGATCTCGCCCTGGCCGTGGATGTTGCCGATGGCGACCAGGGAGGAGTCGGGGCCGAGGCGGCCGAGCAGCTCGGCCATGAACTCCTCGGGATCCCGGCGGTCGCCGCCGAGGTCGACCGCGCGGTCCCGGTACTGGGCCGGGATGGCGTCGATGGCGGACTTGGCCGGGTGGCCGATGACGAAGACCTGCTCGGGGTCGAGATCGGGGATGATCTCGCCCATCTGGCCGTTGCGCTCGACCCGGTCGGGGCGGCAGTTGATGACCACGTTGAGCGGGCGGTGGATGGCGCCGAGGTCGAGCAGCTGGTTGATGTTCATCAGCGTCGACTCGGGGTCGTTGGCCGCGAAGACGTTGGCGAAGCGGAGCTTCTTGCCGTCCTCGGTGGCGTACCGCTCGACGGAGAGCACACCGGGGTCCGGCGGGGCGTCGTACATGCCCTGGAGGGCGGTCGCGCGGTCGACGCCCACCAGCTCGGCGACGGCGAGCGCGATGGCCACGTTCTCCTTGAAGGTGAACCAGCTGAAGCCGCGCAGCTCCTCGTCGCTGACCGTCGTGGGGTCGGCGTAGATCAACTGGCAGTTCCGGGCGTCCGCCTCCTCCTGGAGGATGTGGAAGCGGTCCTGCTCGGCGGTGACGCAGATGCCGTTCTCCGGCATGGACCGGCACAGCGAGCGGGCCACGTCGTCCAGCGTGGGGCCCATCTCGGCGAGGTGGTCCTCGCGGACGTTGCACAGCACGCCGATGGTGGAGCGGATCAGCTTGGACTGGTTGATCTCCTGGAGCGCCGGCATGACCGCCATGCACTCGATGACGAGCGCGTCCGGGTTGTAGGCGGCGGCGCGGCGCACGATGCCGATCTGCTCGACCACGTTGGCGATGCCGAACTTGCGGTAGACGGGCTCCTCGGTGGCGTCCGGGTGGATGAAGCGGGCCGCCGTACCGGTGGTCTTGGCCACGGTGGTCAGCCCGCCGCCGCGCAGGGCGCCCGCGCACAGCCGGGTGATGGAGGACTTGCCGCGGATGCCGTTGACCAGGACCCGGGTGGGGATGGTGTCGAGGTTGGTCTGGTGCCGCCGCTGTTCGACGATGCCGGCGATCAGCAGGACGGCCTCGCACACCACGAGCACGGTGTAGAGGAAGAGCACGGTGGGGCCTCAGTTCCTTCCGACGCCGGCGGGGGTCCGGCTGCCGCCGTCCCGTTTGCGGGGCTGCCCCTGGAGCTGCTGCCGGATCAGCTCCAGGCTGCGGACCACGGCGCCGACCTCGTCGTGGTGGCGCGGGAACAGCACGGTCTTGCGGTCGCCCGCGGCGAGCGCCTCGGCCTGTCCGGCCAGGGCGCGCAGGGGCCGTACGACGACGATGTGCAGCCAGCCCAGACAGGCGGCCGCGGCGGTCAGCCCCAGCAGTCCGGCCAGCACGGTCCGGTTCTGCAGGCTGTACTCGGGGATCGCCAGGCCCGAGGCGGGCTGCCAGCTGGCCAGGCTCCACTGGAGCGACTTGGCCGCGCCGCCGCCGCTGAACGGGGCGGCGGCCGCGACCCGTACGGTGCCGCCGCGCTGGACGGTGGCCTTCGCCTGCTTGGCGGCGAGCAGCGAGGTCATGTACGAGGGCGCCTTCTCGAAGGCGATGTAGCCGGAGTCGCCGCCGATGACCCGGCCCTCGGCGTCCACGACGCGGACCTCGCCCATGCCCTGGCGGCCCAGCAGCGCGTTGACGAACTCGATGCGGAACTCGCCGACGACGGCGGCGCCGCCCCGGCCGGGCGCCTGGGCGGTGGCGGTGACCACGGGCTTCTTGCCGCCCTCGCCGGTCACCTCGATGGCCTGCTTGGAGGGGGCCTTCCCGTCCTCGTGGTGGGGGCTGTCACCGGCCCGGGCCAGGATCTCGCCGTCGGCGCCGAGGACGTACATCGACTGGTAGCGGTCGTGCTCCTGCATGGTGCGCTCCAGGACCTTCTTCATGTCCTCGGGCGTGGTGCGGTCCCCGATCAGGGCGGCGACCGCGGACAGGTCGGCGTGGCCCTCGTTGAGCGCGCGGCGGACCCGGTCGCTGAGGGTCACGGTGCGGGACTTCTGGTCGTGGACGATCTGGACCGGGACCTTGACGGAGGAGTCGGCGCGGTTGAGCACCAGCATCAGCGGGACCGACCAGACGAGCAGCAGGACGGCGCAGACGGCGAGCAGGGCGCGGGCGCCCAGGCCCTTGCGCGCGGCCGCGGCCGGGCCCGGGGCATCGGCGGGCTCGCCCTGGAGCTGCCGGCGCAGCCGCTCGAGGGCGGCGCCCACCCGGGCGGCCTCGCCGGCCCTGGGCACGCTCACCGGGCGGGCGAGATCGCCGCGGGTGAGGCGGCGGCTCTCCAGGAACAGCCGGATCAGCGGCCGCTGCACGGTGCCCAGCAGCACCATCACCGCGAGCCCGCCGATGAGCAGCAGGCCGCCGGCGGCGGCCACCCCGAAGGCGGGGCGGGTGATCTGGGAGACCTTGGCGGAGACGTCGACCTCGGTGACGACGGTCAGCCCGAGGCTGCTGGCGGTGGTGGGCTCGCCCGGCCGCGGCGGGGTGAGCGTGGCGTAGCCGCCGACGGTGCGGACGTCCTCGGCGGCGCCCCCGGTGAGGTGGCCGCTGACGCCGGTGTAGCCGCCCGCGCCGGGCTCCTTGGCCTTGATGGGGTGCTGCCGGCCCTTGCGGGCGGCGGTCTTGGCGAAGGAGGCGAGCTGCTTCCTGGCCCGCTCGCTGTCCAGGGCGCCGTGGCTGGAGAGCAGTCGGCCGGTGGAGTCGACGACGCCGATGGCGCGGCCCGGGCCGAGGTCGACGCCGGGGAAGCTGAGGGTGCTGGAGGCGACGAGCAGCTGCTGGGGCTGGCCCTTCCAGGACAGCAGGGCGAGGATGATCAGCCGGGTCTGACCGTTCTCCAGGCGCACCATGCGCGGGGAGAGTCCGTCGCCGCGGGAGAGCTTGCCGAGTTCGATCGCGGTCAGCGGGACGTTCTCGCCGCGTGCGGCGAGCATCTTGCCCGACTTGATCTCGATGACGGCGGTGCCACGCCACTTCTGGTAGACGGTGCCGACCTTGTCCAGGACGGTGTCGGCGGAGACCGGCTTGCCCTCGTTGAAGAGGGTCGCGGTGCCGGTGAGGTCGGTGACCGACTCGTCGAGCGACGCCCGCAGCGCGATGGCGCCGTCCTCGGCGACGTACTGCTGCGAGGTCAGGACCGCCTTGGGAACCAGGGCGTTGTCCGGTTTGCCCAGGGTGAGGGCGGTGATTCCCGCGAGGGAGAGAAGCAGAACCGACAGCACGGCTATGGGAGGACGAATACCCCCCAGGAGCGACATATCGGCCCTTCGGCGGACCTTGTGCCGCCGCTTCGAACGCGAAGCGGCCACGGATGGGCTCCTCTCATGCAACTCACACCACACAGAGCGCACTCGAGTGCGATCCGGACCGTCAGACAGCCAGACTGATCAAAGGGTTGCACATCTTAAAGAAAAAACGAGAAAACCTGTTTGGTCTTGACCAAGGCTGGGCAAACGGCGGTCTTGCATTCTATGCCTGCCGTTCACCTGGAGGTCGCTCTTCACCCCTCTCATCCTGATATGCACCGGTAAAGCGGGTGGTTACGATGAGACGGTCATGGCGGAGATACGAACGAAGGCGATCACCGTGGCGGTTGTCACGGTCGCGTTCGGCCTGCTCGTGGCGGCATTGAGCACCTATACGATCGTCCGGTCGTCCGGAGACGACAACGGTCGTACGTCGGACGGCGCGCGGGCCCCCGAGGTCCCGCTGGAGCGCAGGCTCACCGACTTCACGGCCGGGCTCGGCCCCGACGCCGACTACCGGGAGCCGCGCCGCGCCGAACGCCGGGCCGTCGCCGACGCGGTGGGCCTGATCCTCGACGGACACCCGGACCGCGCCCGCCCACTCCTCACCGACGTCGGCTTCCGGCTCCGTACGCTCACCGACACCGGGACCGGCCGCCGCTACGCCGAGCTGTCCGACCGCACCGAGGACGGGCCCGACCCGCGCGGCTGGGCCCGGGTCTATGTGGACCTCTCCGCGCCCGCCCGCTGGTCGGTCCAGGTACCGCACCCGGTCTCCGACGCGGACACCGAACGGCTGGGCGCGCGCGTGCTCCTGGACTCCCCCGGCGGCGTCCTGGTGCTCGCGGGCGCCCACCGCAGGGCCGGGGACGACGACGCCGCCGACGCCGCCCACCGCACGGACTCGGTCTTCGACGCGGTCTGCGACGAGCTCGCCCGGCGCGGGCTGCCCGGCGTCCAGCTCCACGGCTTCGCCGACGACTCCGCGCCGGGCCGGGACGTCGTCGCCTCCACCGGCAAGGGCCGGGCGGGCCGCCCGGACGCCCGCCGCCTGGCGGCCGCCCTGACCGCGCGGCACTTCTCCGTCTGCCGCGCCTGGGTCCACGACTGCCCCCTGGAGGGCCGCGACAACGTCCAGGGCCGCAGGGCCGCCACCGAACATGTGTCGTTCCTGCACATCGAGTTCGCGCGGTCGGTGCGCACGAGCGACACCCGGATCCGACGCGCGGTGGCGGCCATCGGCACGGTGACCTCGCGGTGGGCGAAGGACGCGGCGGGCTAGGGGTTCCGGCGGACCACGCGGCGGAGCCACATGTCGATGCTTTCCCCTCCCCGCCCCTTCCCGCAGCAGCGATCATGCGGCTCCGCCGCGCGGCAGGGGCTCCGCCCCTGAACCCCGGAGGGCGCAGAGGCGGAGCCCCACCACTCGGCGGGCCGCATATCGCTGCTGTGGAGAGGGGCGCAGCCCCGGGCAGGGGTCAGGGGCGCAGCCCCGGGCAGGGGTCAGGGGCGCAGCCCCGGGCAGGGGTCAGGGGCGCAGCCCCGGCCTGGGGTCAGGGGCGCAGCCCCGGCCTGGGGTCAGGGGCGCAGCCCCGGCCTGGGGTCAGGGGCGCAGCCCCGGCCTGGGGTCAGGGGCGCAGCCCCGGCCTGGGGTCAGGGGCGCAGCCCCGGCCTGGGGTCAGGGGCGCAGCCCCGGCCTGGGGTCAGGGGCGCAGCCCCGGCCTGGGGTCAGGGGCGCAGCCCCGGCCTGGGGTCAGGGGCGCAGCCCCGGCCTGGGGTCAGGGGCGCAGCCCCGGCCTGGGGTCAGGGGCGCAGCCCCGGCCTGGGGTCAGGGGCGCAGCCCCGGCCTGGGGTCAGGGGCGCAGCCCCGGCCTGGGGTCAGGGGCGCAGCCCCGGCCTGGGGTCAGGGGCGCAGCCCCGGCCTGGGGTCAGGGGCGCAGCCCCGGCCTGGGGTCAGGGGCGCAGCCCCGGCCTGGGGTCAGGGGCGCAGCCCCGGCACAGGGTCCGGGCAGAACCCGGCACGGGGTCAGGGGCGGAGCCCCGGGCCAGGGTCTGGGGCGGAGCCCCGGTCCAAGGTCTGGGGCGGAGCCCCGGGCCAGGGTCTGGGGCGGAGCCCCGGTCCAAGGTCTGGGGCGGAGCCCCCGGCCGGGGTCTGGGGCGGAGCCCCGGGCCGGGGACTGGGACGCAGCCCGGCCCTGGGTCCGGGCAGAACCCGGCACGGGGTCAGGGACGAAGCCCCGGCACAGGGTCCGGGCAGAACCCCGGCACGGGGACTGGGACGCAGCCCCGGCCCAGGGTCCGGGCAGAACCCCGGCACGGGGGCAGGGGCGCAGCCCCGGGCAGGGGTCTGGGGCGGAGCCCCAGTTTCGGGAAGGGGCGGGGTGGGGAACGGCCCGCCGCAGGCGTCCTAACCGCGGGCCGCGGCCACCGTGAACGCGCCCTTCACCGTCTGCGTCACGCCGTTGCCCTCCGCGTCCGTCCCGGTGACACGCAGCGACGCATCCCGGCCCGCCGCAGCATCCGGAGTGGTCCAGTCCGCGCGGAACCGGCCCTCGCCGAGCGCCGTGATGGCCGCCGCCGTCCACCGCTCGCCACCGTCGAAGGACACCTCGACCCTCGCCTTGGTCACCGCGGGCGCGGCCGCCACACCCGGTACGTGCCCGAAGCCGACGACGAGATGGTCGTCACCGGCCGGGCTGGTGCCGTCCAGCGCGGCGTCGAGCCGGTAGTGCGGGACGACGACCGGCAGCGCCGAGCACGCGCCCGGCCCGTCGTACTCGCCCGCCTCCGAGACGCAGGTCCAGTTGTCCGGCACGGCCTGGGCGCCCGAGTGGCCCGAGGAGAAGGTCCACTCGGTGTGCGTGGTCAGCGACTGGCGGAACTCGCCGTTCGTCCGGGTCTGGTCGTACACCACCGTGTACGGGGCCTTCCGCGGCGGCACGGTCAGAACGCCACCGGAGACGCCGTCGCCCTCGTACAGGGTCGTGTCGCCGGAGACCACCGCGAAGTGCGAGGAGGTGATGTCGGACGGGAACGCGAGGGCGTGGTGACCGGCGGAGTCCATGACCGTGGCCGGGGAGAAGGTGAGGGCATCGCCCTTGCGGCACGCCGCGCAGTACCACGTCTCGTCCGCGGCGGCGCCCCGCGCGGGCTCGGTGAAGCCCGGGGCGAGCGGGCCGCGCAGCCAGTCGACCGTGGTGGTCCGGCCGGGCCGGAGGGCCTGCTTCTCGGACACGAAGCGCCGCTCCCCGGCCTTGAGCCAGTCGTGGTAGGAGGCTCCGGCGGAGCCGCCCACGTACTCGATCCGCTGCGCCGGTGTCTTGAACGGCTCGGACAGCGCCTCGCCGCTGCTCTCGTACGGCAGATACATCAGGCGTGCGACCTCTTGGGCACGGCCCGGCGTATCGCTGTGGTAGTTGGTCCGCACGGTGGCCAGTTGGCGTCCGGTGACCTCGTAGTGCTGGTTCTTCGCGATCACACCGGCGGGGTTGGCCAGCTTGAGGTCGTAGGAGTAGGGCGTGGCCGCGTCCGCGGGCGCCTTGCGGTGGGTGTAGACGTTGAAGCGCAGATCGCCGGTGGTGACGGGGCGGTGGGAGGGCTGGACGTAGACGGGCGCGCCGCTGGAGACGCCGACGCCACCGTTGACCGCCACCTCACCCTGGGTGTCGTCGCGCAGGTAGTGGAGGATCAGCTGGTGCTCCTCGGCCGGCCGCGGGGTCGAGAAGGTGACCCGCTCGGTGGCCTTGCGCAGGTCGAGCACGACATCGGTCCTGGTGGCGCCGTCGGGGACGGTGAACTCGGCGGTGGCCATGCGGACGCCGGTCGACTCGCCCGCGCCGTCGAAGGTCGGGGCGGAGACCATGGCGCTGTAGCGGCCCGCGGGGACCTCGGCCTTCGCCTCGCCGTCGACGGCCTGGAGGGACGGCTCCCGGTAGAGGGTGGCGTCGTCGACGTTGGCCAGGGCGAACGGCGTGGTGCCGGGGAGGGGCTTGCCGTCCGTACCGAGCACGGTGACCTTCACCGGGCGGTCCCGCCGTGTGTGGTCCGCCTGTCCGTGGTCCGCCTGTCCGTGGTCCGCCCGCGCGTAGTCCGTACGCGCGTAGTCCACTCGCTTGTGATTCGCCCGCGCGGGCGGGCGCTGGGTGGCCCGCTCACCGGCCGTGGCGACCGCCGGTACGACGGAGGTGACGCCGCCGAACAGCGGGCCGTCGCCGACGGCCCCCTCCGCCGCCTCGGCGCCGATCTGCCGCGCCAGCGCCGCGCCGAAGGCGGGGCCCGAACGCGGCGCCGTGGCGCCTGCGGTGGCCTCGACCCGTACCGGGGTGGTGGTCACCCCGGCCTCGGCGAGGGCGGAGACGTTGAACAGCGCGGGGTCCAGAGTGCGCCCCAGATACGGCAGCGCGGTCAGCGGAATGACGAAGACATCGTTGTCCAAGCGCCGGGTGACATAGTCCGCCTCCGCGCCCGGCCGCGGCGCCACGACGACGCTGCCGTCCGCGCCGAGCGTGACGCGCTCGCCGGTGACCAGGGTGACGGTGTGGGCCGTGGTGTTGTCAGGAGCCGGGGAGGCCACGGCGGTTGGGGCGCGCTCGGCAGGGGCGGCCAGGGCACCGGGAGCGGGGCCCGCCGCCAGCCCGAGGGCGGCGAGGACGCAGCCGGTCGCCAGGGCGCAGCCGGTCGCGAGGGCGCGGGCGCCGCGCGCTCCGGTTCCGCGCGCCCCGGTCCGTCTGATCCGTCGGTACGTCATAAGGCAGATCCTTCCGTGACGGGCGATCAAGCACAGTGACGTCCCACAGGTTCGCCCCCGGAAGAGATCACTTACAGGTACGGACCAAAGCTGGCCGAGAAACGCCCCTCTGCTGCGTTAACCGAACGCCCGTCACCGCCCATCGCCCGTCACGCCCCGGCGCCCGCCACCGCCCGCCACCTCCGGCCGCCCCCCGTCACCTCCGTGGAGCGGCCACGGTGGAGCGGCCACGGCGGAGCGGCCACGGCGGAGCGGCCACGGTGAATTCGGCCCTCATCCCCATGGAATTCACGCATCCGCCAATGCCAATGGAAAGGATCTTTCCCCTTTCCCAGGCAGGAGGAGCCGGTGACCGCCGAAAGATCCAACGCGGAGGAGCCACGCTTAATCATCCGTGGCCCCTCGCGACGCCTCCCCCTGCGGGGCCGCACCCTCCGTTCGCTGGTGACCGCGCTCGCCTTCCCCGTGGCCGGGCTGCTGGCGCTCACCGCGGGAGGGCATCTGCTGCTCCCCTTCGACGGGGTCACCACCCTCGAAGGCAAGATCGCCTCCAAGTCGGAGTTCTTCGAGGACGAGGAGGTCCAGCGCATCCTGATGAAACACGGCATCAGGGTGCACATCACCCGTATGGGATCCCGGGACATCGCCACCACCGGCTTCGACGGCTACGACTTCGCCTTTCCGTCAGGGCAGCCCGCGGCGGACATGATCAAGAATGACCGCAAGAGCAAGAACGCGTACGCCAAGGGGCATTCGGCGTTCGTCAGCCCCATCGTCCTCGCCACCTACCGCGAATACGCGGAAACCCTCCGGGACAACGGTCTCGCCAGGCCACGACAGGGCATCGGCGCGCACGAGAACAGCCCGCTCTACTACACCCTCAATATGAAGAGGTTCATCGAGCTGAGCGCGGGCGGGAAGAAATGGAGCGATATCGGCATCGAGAAGCACCGGACCACGAACGGCAACCGGATCCTGGCCCAGACCTCGAACATCTGCGAGGCGAACCACGCCGGAACGTATCTGGGGCTGGTGGCCTTCGTCGAGAACGGAAACAGCGTCCCGACGGACAACGCGGCGGCGGACCGTGTGGCCCGGATGATCAAGCCGACCCTGGTGTCCCAGGGGCTTCCCTCGGAGCAGATGTTCAAGACGTACGAAGTGCCCGAGGGAAAGGGCCTCGCCCCGATCGTGGTGGTGTACGAGCACCAGTACTTCGCCTACCAGATACGGCAGCGGCAGCAGACCGGAAAGCCCGATGCGCAGCGGGTGCTGCTCTATCCCTCTACCCAGTTCCTGACCGAGCCCGAGTACATCGCGCTCACCCCCAAGGGCGACCGGCTCGGGGAACTGCTCGCCAGTGATGAGCGACTCCAGCGCCGGGCGATGGAGTTGGGCTTCCGCGTCCTGGACTCCAGCGGCAAGGCGACCAGCACCGAGCTGTACCGGTTCCTGGAGGACCAGGGCATTCCAGCGCCCGCCTCGGCGGCAGACGACACCAAGGCGACGCTGCCGAGCCTGCCGCTGCTGGAGCGGATGATCACGTCCGTCGGCGACTGCCCGCCGCCGAACCAGACCCCGGAGACCTCCTCATGAGGCGGCGTCCGCACCGCCGGGCCCCTCGCCGCCCGGTGGTCCTCGCGCTCTGTCTGGCCCTGCTCGGCACGGCCACCGCCTGTGGCTCCGGTGACGAGCGGCCCACCACCCTGCGTGTGCTGGCGAGTTCGGAGCTGCGGGACATGGAGCCGCTGCTGGGCGACCTGCGCCGGGACACGGGGGTGGACCTGGACATGGAGTACCAGGCCACCGTGGACGCCGGGGACGGGCTGACGCCCGGCGCGTACCACCACGACCTGGCCTGGCTCTCCTCCGACCGGTACTTCCAGCTCCGGCTCAAGGAGTCCAAGACCACCGCGAAGCCGCTCTCCACCACGACCATGCTCTCCCCCGTGGTCGTCGGCGTGAAGCCGGAGACGGCGAGGGCCCTGCGGGCGAGGGCGAAGGGCGGGCAGGTGTCCTGGGCGGACCTCGCCGACGCCGCCGCCGCGGGCTCGGTGCGCTTCGGCATGGCCGACCCCAAACGCACCAACAGCGGCCTCTCCGCGCTCGTCGGCGTCGCCACCGCCGCGGCCGGGACCGGCAGCGCGCTGCGCGCCGAGGACATCTCGTGCGACCGGCTGCGCGGCTTCCGCACCGGCCAGAAGCTCACCGCGGACAGCAGCGCCGACCTGCGCGAGCGGTACATCGCCCACCAGGACCGGCTGGACGCCCTGATCACCTACGAATCGGAGCTGCTCTCGCTCAACGCCAGCGGCAAGCTCCACGAGAAGCTGGAGATCGTCTATCCGAAGGACGGCATGGTGCTGTCCGACTACCCCCTGCTGCTCCTCGACCCGGCCAAGCGCGAGGCGTACGACAAGGTGGTGAACTGGCTCAAGAGGGCCTCGACACAGAAGAAGATCATGGAACGCACGCTGCGCCGGCCGCTCGGCGCGGACGTGCGCAGGGACCCGAGGCTGCGGGCGGACATCGGGAACGCGCTGTACTTCCCCGACCAGCGGGCCGTCGTGGACCAACTGGTCGAGGACTACGGCGATCCCCGGCTGCCCACCGCCCACCACGTGATCTTCCTCCTCGACTTCTCCACCTCGATGCGGGGCGCGCGGGTGGCCTCGCTGCGTGCGGCGTTCGCCGGACTCAGTGGCGCGGACACCTCGGCCACGGGGAAGTTCGTGCGGTTCTACCAGGGTGAGCGGATCACCGTGATGCGCTTCGGGGGCCGTGTGCTCGCCGAGCGCGATGTCACCGTCGGCGGGCGGCGGGACCTGGACTCCGTGAGGTCCTTCGTGGCGGCCGACGACTTCGACGACTCCACCGCCATCTGGTCCGCGCTCGACCACGCCTACGGGAAGGCGTCCGGCATCGCCCGCGACCACCCCGGACAGCCCATCTCCATCGTCCTCATGACGGACGGGGAGAACACCTCCGGCATCACCCGCCAGGAGTTCGAGCGCCGGTACGCGGCGCGGGCGGAGACGGTCCGCGGCGTCCCCACCTTCCCGCTGCGGTTCGGCGAGGCGGACACCGCGGAGCTGACCCGGGCGGCGCGTACGACCGGCGGGCGCATGGTGGACGCGGGCGCCCGCTCCCTTCCCGACGCCTTCAAGGAGATCCGTGGCTGTTGACAGCGGAATGTGGTGGAGCGTCTGGTGGCCCTGGATGCTCGTGTGGCTGATGACCGCCGTGAGCCTGATCGCCGCCGTGGCCTGGCTGGCGGTCCGGGTGCACCGGTACCGCAAACGGCTCAGAGCGAGCCCGGAGAAGCCCACCGAGGGCATCTGCCTCTACCTCCACGACCGGGCCATCATGAACCTCTACGAGATGGGCCGTTACGAGAAGGCGCTGGAGCGGGAGGTCCAGCACCGGATCACCCGCACCGCGGACGGCTCGCTGCGGGCCCGGCTCTTCGGCGTGGGCGTCAGCGGCGGCCGGAACGTCAGCCGCGAGGAAATCAGCATGTACATCGAGAGCGCCAAGCCCATCACGGCGATCGGCCTCATCGTGGACACCCTCGAACGGACCGACGCCATCGTCCACGGCGACCTCAGGACCGGCACCATCACCTGGAACCACGCGCTGGCCCGGGCCCTGGACACGGTCGACCGCCCGGGCCCGGGGGCCGCGGAGAGCGTCCGGCTGCGCGACATCGAGGACTTCGTCTCCATCAGGGGCCGGTTCCGCAAGGCCGGCCAGACCTCCTCGCGCACGGTCTTCCTCGCCCCGTACGGCGACCCGGAGGACCCGGCCGAGGGGCCCCAGGTGCGCGTGGTCTGCGCCACGGACGGGCTGCGCAACGACGACAGCCACGAGGGCACGTTCCCGGCGCGCTGCCTGGGCAAGGTGCGGGACTGGAACCCGGGGACCGGTGAGCTGACCATCGAGGCGATCGCCATCTTCAGCTAGACCCAGGGCATCAGGCCGATGTCCGGGAGAAGCCCCGCAATGACCCGTTATCAGGGGAAGCGGCCGGATTTTCCAACGCACCGCACACATCGGAAACTGCCGTTAACCGGACGGTGTTCACAAAGGGCTTTTCCCAGGGCTTCTCAGCACAATGGGCGGTGACTTCTCAAAACACCGAAGTTTTTGGCGACATTTGGCGTCCCGGCACTGTCCTCTTACGACACGACTGCTTTACGTTTCTCCTTTCTCGGACCACCACGCACAGCACCACCAGGCACACGTACAGGGGAACCGTGCTCACTCAGGACTCGACCACGCAAGGCGCATCGAGCGCATCGGATACGGGGGCACCACCGACCGGCGAGCGGCCCAAAGCGCTCGCCCGGTCCAAGAGAGCCGCCATTCTCGGCTGGGTCGTCACGCTCAGTCTCAATGTCGTCGCACCGATCATCACGTACAACGCACTGCGCGACCACGGCTTCAGCGAATTCGCCGCGCTGCTGATCAGCAGCGCCTGGCCGGTGGTCGACGGCGCCGTCCATCTCGCCTGGCGCCGCCGCCTGGATGAACTCGCCATCGTCACCCTGGTGTTCATCGTGATCACCGCCGTGGTGTCGACCGTCGGCGCGCATTCGGCCCGGGCGCTGCTGATCAAGGACTCGTGCGTCACCGGGCTGTTCGGGGTGCTGTGCCTGGCGACGCTGCTGGCGCCGCGCCCCCTGATATTCTACCTGGGGCGAAAATTCGCCACCGACGGCACCGAGGCGAGCACCGCCTGGTGGAACGGCCTGTGGCACGTCGATGGTTTCCGCAAGGCCATGATGACGATGACGACCGTCTGGGGCGTGGCCTACTGCGTCGAGTCCGCGGTCCGGGTCGTGCTGTCCTACACCCTCAGCACCGACACCATGGTGGTCCTGAGCCCGGTCCTGATCTACGCCGTGCTGGCTTCCCTCGGCACCTGGACGGCCCTTTACGGCAAGCGGTCGCGCCGCAAGGGCCAGGCCCGCGCCGCCGCGGCGGCAGCGGCGGCCGCGGAGGCGGAAGCCGAGGCCAAGGCCAAGGCCCAGCCGGCAGCGGACGCCGAGACCCGGGTCGAGGCGAAGGCGGAGCCGGCGGCGGCCGAGAGCTGACCGGCCGCCCGGCGCCGGAGGGCCCGGGCGGAGAACTCCGGCATCCGGTACCGGAGTTGGTGTGGGAAGCTGTTCGTCAGTCGAACGCGGGCGGGGGCCGTGACGGTCGTCGAGAGGAGCACGTGCGTTGACGGAGAACGGCTTCCGCGCCGAGGAGATCGATACCAGCAGGCCGCATCCTGCCCGGATCTACGACTACCTGCTGGGGGGCAAGAACAACTACGAGGTGGACCGCGACGCCGGTGACCGGCTCGCCGCCGCGGCGCCCGAGGTGTGGAGCGGTGTACGGGCCAACCGCGACTTCCTGCGGCGCGCCGTGCGCTATGTGGTCGACAGCGGTATCCGGCAGATCCTCGACATCGGCACCGGACTGCCCAGCTCCCCCAATGTGCACGAGATCGCCCGCGAGTCGGCGCCGGACGTGCGCGTCGCGTACGTCGACAACGACCCCATCGTCAACACCTACGCCAATGTGCTTCTGCGCGGCTCGGCCGCGACCAGCATCGCGCTCGCCGATCTGCGCGATCCGCGGGCCATCCTGGACCACCCCGAGGTCCGCCAGGTCATCGACTTCGACCGGCCGGTCGCGGTGCTCCTCGTGGCCATCGTCCACTTCCTCACCGAGGCGGAGCGGCCCGAGCGGGTCGTCGCCACCCTGCGCGACGCGCTGCCCGCCGGGAGCTTCCTGGTGCTCTCCCACGCCACGGGCGACTTCGCCGACCGCAGCGCGGCCTCGGCCGTCTACGACGATGCCACCGCCACCTTGAGCCTGCGGTCCCGCGACCGGATCGAGCGGTTCTTCGACGGCTTCACGCTCGTCGAGCCCGGTCTGGTCGAGGTCCCGTTCTGGCGCCCGGACGCCCCGCCGCCGACCGGGCCCGGGGAGATCGGCTACTACGGCGGGGTGGCGCGCAAGACCGGCTGAGCCGCCGCGCGCGGCCCGCGGTCGGCGTCAGGAGGGGCAGGCGTTCCCGGAGCCGTTCCGGTAGGTGCGGTAGAGGCCCGGTGCGCCCGGATCGCCGGAGCGGGCGCTCGACGGGAACTCGACCACGGGCACGGGCTTGCACACGGCCCACTGGTCGTTCTTGCCCGGGCCCTCGAACCCGTAGGTCCCTCCGGCGCCGACCAGGCAGGAGCTGCACTCATCACCGGCGATGCTCGGAATGATGAGGGTGTTGTACACATCGTCCTTCGTCGGGATGCTCAACGCCTCGGGCGTCTTCTTGCCGCCCTCGTTGATCTCGGCGAAGGTGCGGTCCACGGCGCCCGCGAGCAGGGTGAAGGCGTCGTGGTACATCACGGCGTAGCCGTCGTCGAGCGGCTTCTCCCCCAGCTTGTGCTGGGCCTCGATCTCCTCGAAACGGTCCAGGAAGCGGCCGAGCGCCTTCTTGGGCTTCCCCGCCCACCAGGCGGGGTCGACGGCGGAGGCGTCGACGATCGTGGCGCGTGCCTCGTCCAGCCACCGGCGGGGCGCATCCCCGGTGAGCGTGGGCTCCAGGCCGATGCCGACCTTCAGGATGCGCAGCGTCGTGGTGCGCCCGCAGCTGCCCTCCTGCGCCATGCGCTCCATGAAGGCGGGGAGGTCCTGGTCGCGGCCCGCGAAGAAGACGGTGTCGGACTTCTCGTTGCAGATCTTCTGCACGGCGTCGGTGAACCGCTGGGGGATGCCCTTGTCGGTTCCGGAGGTGCCGGTGAAGTTGGAGTTGTGGTTGGTCAGGTCGTACGCGTCGCCGAAGTGCCGCTCGAAGACGCTGCGCAGGTTCTGGGAGTAGACGTCCTCGCTGCGGTTGTCCCAGACCAGGAAGCCTCTGTGCCGGGCCGGCTTTCTGTCCAGGTAGAGCTTGAGCGCGCGGGCGAACTGGTCGTTGTTGGGCGAGGTCTTGAAGAAGTACGGGGAGTTCATGTTGGCCGCGGTGATGACCGGGCCGACGGTGGGGATGCTGTGCCTGCTGAGCGCGGCTATCGCCTTACGGGTCTCCGGTGTGCTGCTGGGGATGCCGGTCACGCCCACCAGCGGCGCCCGGGTGTCCTTGGTCAGCTCGGCGAGACGGTCGACGACGGGCTCCCACTGGTCGAGGTTGCGGCCGTCGGGGGCGAGCAGCAGTTGGTAGTGCGGTCCGCCGAAGCGGTTGGCCTGCCGCTGGGCGGCCAGGGCACCCGCGATGCCGCGGCGGATCATGTCCGCCGTCATGGCGCTGTGGTCGTCCGCGGTGAAGGGCATCATCAGCGCGATCCGTACGTACGGGATCCTGGGCCCGCTCGGCGGGTCCTCCCAGTCCCGCCTCACCCGGGCGTTCTCGTCCGCCACCGCGCCGATGAGGCTTTCGACGCGCGGGTCCGCCTCGAAGGCTTCCTCGGTGACGCCCACGCAGTCCCCGTCGATGTCCCGCAGGTCGTCACCGCACCTGCCGGGGCCCTGGGCGAGGTTGACGGTGACGGTGATCGCGGCGGCGACCAGGACGCCGATTCCGAGGACGGCCAGCCATTCGAGCGGCCCCCACTCGCGAGGATGACGGCGGAACAGACGGAGCAGCATGCTTCCTCACTGACCGGAGATAGGGAAGGGGCGCTTCTTCCGCGCCGCCGCGGGCCAGTTGCGGGCCGCCTGGCCCAGGACGGCATGCCAGGACGGATGGCGCGGTGAGAGATAGGCCAGCTCCTCGCCGACCGCCTTGCACATATCGGGGTCCGGCTCGGCGTGCGGCTCCAGGACATGCCACAGGGCGTGCAGCAGCCGGTTGACGCAGCGCTCGATCTCGTGCAGTTCGGCGTACCGGCCGTCGTGCGCGCCGAGGGCGATCTGCATCCGTTCGTCGGTCCACTCCTCGGCCGGTGGGGTGGGCGCGGTGGCGGCGTACTGGAGGCACAGCAGCCAGTGGGCGGCGGCGTGCGCGTCCTTCTCCGACTGGAACTCCTCGGTCAGCATGGCCACCACCGTCTCGGCGTTCCCGGCCGCGAGGGTGTGCCGCAGCGCGTCGGCCTCGCCGCTCTCACCGCGCTGGGCGTGGTGCATCCGCAGGAAGCGGTGGATGTCCTGCCAGCTGCGGCCGTCCTCGGCCCGCGAGGAGGTGCGGCGCGCCTCGTGCACCAGCAGGGTGCGCAGCAGCGCGTCGGTGACCAACGGCTGGTCGGGCGGGGTGAGCTGCTGCCACTGCTGCTCTTCGAGGTAGTCGGTGGCGGAGTTGGCCGGCAGCTGGTCCGGGCCCTGGAGCCGCAGATGCTCTGCCAGTGCCTCGGCCGCGGTGCTGTCGCGGGCGAGCGAGAGCAGGGTCAGCCGGTCGCGCTGGCGCCGGTCCGGGAGCAGCCGCTCCAGGAGCGCCTCGGTGACCGGGCGGCCGTCCTTCGCGTTCAGTTCGAGGAGGTCCCGCGGGTCCACGCCGCGGCCCCGCTTGGTGGCGTCCAGGACCGCCGCGCACAGCACGGTGGTCACCGCGGGGTGCCCGCCGGTCAGGGAGTGCACGGCGGAGGCCAGATAGGGGTGGAGCGGCCGGGTGGGCCAGTCGGGCACCAGGAGGGGCAGGATGTCGTCCCGGCTCAACGGGGTCAGCGGGACGGCGAGCAGCCCGGCGGACGGGGTCAGGCCCCTGCGCTGCCAGCCGGAGGACTTCACCAGGTCGGGCAGGTCGCGGCGGACGGCGTCGGAGGCGTCCTCGGGTAAACCGCCGAGCCGGGTGGCCACGACGACGAGCTCCTCGTGGTCGGGGCGTTCGGGCAGCGCGCGATGTTCGAGGAGCAGGTCGAGGAAGTTTTGCCCGGGCGGGCAGTGGGCGTCGTCGAGCAGGATGAGCGGCCACGGTTCACGGTTCCACCGCTGGAGCCTGCCGTAGGAGGAGGCGACATCGTGGAGGAAGGCGGCCATCAGGCTCTGCTCGGCAGCGTGCCGGTAGTCGCCGCCCCGCTGGAACCACTCCCCCAGCAGCACCAGCGGATCCTGGCCGTCCGCGCCCCGGGGAAAGCGGCGGCGGTACCACTCCTGGGCCGCGGCCGGCTGGTGCCGTTCGGCGTACTCGGCCACCACGGCGGCGGTGACCGCGTCCCGGCCCCACTCCGCGTCGGCCTCCGCGTCGATGGTCTCCAGACGGCCTTCGACGGCGGTGGCCCAGGCGTGTCTCAGCGTGTTCTCGTCCCCGCCGGCGAGGCGGCAGGCGAGCAGCAGCCGGGCGAACCTCAGACACGCGGCGTCCCGCTGCTCGCCGTTGCCGTGGTACCAGCCGGAGACGGCGAACAGGCCGGGCACCAGGACGGGGAAGCGACGGCGCAACGCGGGGGCGAGCCCGCACACCAGCTCCGCGAGGATCTCCACCAGGGTGGAGGCGGTGGGGGCGCCGCCGTCGGCCGGGGCGGGCGGGAAGGTGGCGGATTCGGTGACCACGGCCCGGACGTGGGCCAGCGGCAGCCGGTCCCGGTAGCGCGCCGCCAGCTCCTCCAGGACGGCGCTGCGCCCCATGCCGTGATAGCCCGTCAGCAGCACCACGGGCAGGTCGCCCTGGTGCTCCCGGCCGACCCGGGACCGCTCGTCGTAGGCCAGGCCGGTCAGCCGGGGCACGAGCGAGCGCAGCACCGGGTCCCGGCCATAGAGCGGTGACCCTTCCGATACGCGCATCCCGTTGCGACCCGCCTCAGTCGTCCTCTGCTGCCCGGCAGCCGTGACCTCGGAGACGGGCGGCACCGCTCCCCCGAGACATCAGCCGCTGACATCCGTACCCACTACGCCTACAATCCTGAATTTACCCCCTGGGTAAACATCCCACCAGGTGAACGCGGCACCGTCGCAGACAGTGCCGGTCAGGGGTGCGGATAGATGTCGAGGTCGACGCTCTCGGGCAGCGAGTCCGCGCCGCGGATCTCGCCCGGGTAGACCAGCCGCACCCGGCGCAGCCGCCGCAGTCCGGCGAGAGAGGCGAGGTCCAGCTCCGCCACCTGCGACAGATGGATCTCCTCAAGTCCCGGTAGCCGCCGGGCGATCCGCCGCAGCGGAACCGCGACTCCGGCCCTGGCCCATACGTCCAGGTGGGTGACCTGGGGTATCTCGGTGCGGGGGGCGAACAGCAGCATGCTCAGCTGCTGCGGGGAGAGCGTCAGCCTGCGCAGCTCGGGCAACTCGGCGATGAGCGAGCCCCATTCGTCCGGCGTCAGCCGCTCGCTGGCGTCCTGGAGCCGCAGTTCCTCCAGCCCCCGGCACTCCACGATCCCCGCGAGCTGCGCCGCCGACGACGGCAGCGAGAGCAGCCGCAGCTCGGCGGGGCGCGGCAGGTCGGACAGGCCGCGCCAGGGCACCTCAGGCCCGATGAGAAGCCCCTCGAGACGGGGGCAGTCCGCCAGCTTCAGCAATGGCTCGAACTGGGGCAGGTCCCGCAGCTCCAGCCGCCGCAGCCGGGGCAGCCGGGTCAGCGGCGCGGGGTCCTTCACGTTCCGGCAGCCCTGGAGGGCGAGGGTCTCCAGCTCGGGATAGGCGGAGAGCAGGTCGAGGTCCTCCAGCTGGAGGGTGTTGCGCAGGCGCAGCTCGCGCAGGTGCCGCGGGTCGAGCGCGGCGCGGATCGCCTCGGGGGCGAAGTCGCCGTGGAAGCCGACGCGTTGATAGCCGGACATGGTGCGCAGGGCCTCCAGCTCGGCGTGGGAGCGCACCGTGACGATCTCCTCGGGCGCGGCGTCGAGGAGCGGCCGTACGATCTCCTCGGCGTACACCTCGGTGTCGAACCGGTCCCAGTGGGCGAGCAGCTGGGCGCGCACCGCGGGCTGGCCGGTGCCCAGGAACTCCCGGAGCCTGGGGATGGCGGCGTCCCCGCCGATCTGGCAGATCGCGTGGACGGTGGCCAGCTCCTCGTCGCCCTCCAGGTCCTTGGCGTCGGGCAGCAGGCCCAGCAGCAGCGGGCCGGTCTGCGCCAGGGACCTGGCCTCCCGCAGACTGCGCGGCGGGAGCAGCCGCGCGGCCCGGTCCTCGATGGCCTCGCGGACCGTGGGCTCCAGGCGGGTGGCCTGTTCGAGGGAGGCGAGCGCGAGGAGCCGTAACCGCGCCTGGACCGTCGCGTCCTGCTCCCGGTCGCCCCGCTCGCGCAAACGAGTCAGCAGGTCGGCACGCTCTTGGTGGCGAGCCTGTGCGACGGCCATCTGCACCACGTCCTCCCACTGGTCCAGGTGTGCGTTGTTCACCAGCATGCCCATATCGCGTTCTTCCAGCACGGCCCGGGCGCCCAGGAAGTCCTGGAAGGTGCGGTGGATGAAGTTGACCGCGCCCGGGGCGGGTTCGCGCAGCAGACCGGAGCGCTCCAGCAGGTGCTGAAGGGCCTCCTCCGCCGTTCCGACTTCGGCGAGGCGGGGCACGGAGGGCTGCAGCCGCCGTACCACGTTCACCGCGTCCGGGCGGTCCAGTTGGGTCCGCTCGTTGCGGATCAGCCAGTACGCGAGCCTCTGGAGCGGCTCCGTGGCCGACTTCTGGTCCAGGACGGGCTTACGGCTGCGCCCGTAGACCTCGCGCTCCAGGTCGCGCCGTTCCAGGAGCATGGACAGGGCCGCCTCGTACAGGGAGGCGCGGCCCTGGGGCAGGAAGCCGCGCCGCTCCCGGTGCAGGGCGCAGATCAGGCCGCACATCAGCGGATTGGTCGCCAGCCGGCTCAGCTCGGGGCTGCTGCGCAGCGACTGCGTCAGCGCATCGCCGAGCTCCTGCGAGGCGCCCGCGGCCGTGTGCCAGCGCCGGATGAACTGCTTCATGTCGGCGGGCCGCATCGCGGCGAGCGTGAACTCCTGGAAGCCCTCGCGGGCCAGCCAGCCCCGTTCGAGGGCGGCGGGGCGGGAGGTGAGCAGCCACAGGTTGCCGGGGAAGACGGCGAGCAGCTTCTTCAGCCAGGCCCGCACCCGGGTCCGGTCGTCCTTCGGGATCTCATCGGCCCCGTCGATCAGGAGCACTCCGCGCCCGTGCCGCAGCACCCGCGCGGCCCAGCCGTCGGGCTCGGTGCCCACCAGCGGGCAGCCCATCCAGCGCAGGAAGTCCTCGGGCATCGGCAGCTCGGAGTCCTTGCGCGCCAGGGTGCGCAGCGGCAGTACGAAGGGGACGCGCCCGAACAGCTGGGACAGCCCGCCCGGCACCCGCTCCTGCCGCGCGGTGGAGAGGGCCAGCCACTGGACGAGGGTGGTCTTGCCGGTGCCGGCGACCCCGCGCAGCAGGACGCGCTCATAGGTGGCGAAGACCGCCTCGGCCGGGCCCGGGGCCCGCTCGGTCTCGGTGTCCCGGTCGGCGCCGGGCTCGCCGTTCACCACCGGCACCCGGTCGGTGCCATCGCGGTACGGCCTGGCCTGGAGGCTCAGATACGCGGTCTCCAGCGGCCAGTCCTGGCCGTCCGGTTCGCGCAGGTCCACGCCGTAGATGGTGAGCCTGCCGTGGCACTCGACGACGTACGCCGCGTACTCCTCCTCGAACTGTGCGTCCTGGCGGCTGATGTCGGGCAGCCGCCGCAGGATGGCGTCCAATTTCTCGCTCTGCTCCCGGATCTCGCGGCTCTGCTCGATCTGGGCTCGGGCCGCGAACCCGGGCCGCTGGCTGAAGAAGCGCATGAGGTGGACGCAGGCCGTCTCCAGGAGCCGGTCGTGGAAGCGGGCGGCGTCGTCGCTGAGGAGCCTGCGGGTGTCGGGGCCCGCGCGCCGGGACAGCTCGGCGGCCAGCCGCTCCGGGCCGAGCGCGAAGGCGTGCACGTCGTCCATGTCGAGATCGCCGAGGGCGTGCAGGGTGCGGGTCAGCGCCTGTCCCACGGAGTCGTGCTCATCGGCGCCGATCGGCGGGTCGTGCGGCCCGGCGGCCCGCACGGCGCGGCGGACCAGCTCGCGGGCGAGCTTGTGCAGATCGTCCTCGGTGAGGGTGCGGTGCTCCTTGGCGAAGGAGACGAGCCGGCGGATCGGTACCGGCCGTTCGCCGTACTCCGCGCCGGGCGCGCTCGCGGGCGGCAGCACAAGTCGTTTGATCACCGGCACGACCACCGCCGACGCGATCCGCAGCCCCACCGTGCCGCCGTCCACAGCAGCCCCTCCCTCGCGGCGTCGGCGCGCGTCCCCCGCCGAGCCCCGTGCAACCGCTCACATCCCGCTCACCATAACCGCGAACGCCCCTCCGGGGTCAGGGTTCAGGTCAGGGTCCGCGCGGCGCGAAGTGCCGTGGCACCGGTACGGTTTGGCCCATGGATGATTCCGGAACACGTTTAGCCGATGACAACTCCGGGGCCCGGGCGGTCATCACGACCACCGCGCGCCACCTGCTGGTGAAACTGGGCGCCGGAGGGCTGTCCCCGGCCGCCGTCGCCCATGAGAGCGGCCTTCCCGTCAGCGAGGTCGAAGCCGTCTTCCCGCACCGGGACGATCTGCTGACCGCGCTGCTCATCGACGCCTACAACGACTCCGGCGCCGCGATGGAGGAGGCCGACCGGGCCGCCAGGGACGCGGGCGCGTCGGCGGGCGCGCGGCTGCTCGCGGTCACGCGGGCGCTGCGCCGGTGGTCCTTCGCCAACCCCGGCGAGTTCACGCTGGTCTACGGCTCGCCCGTACCGGACTACCACGCTCCGCAGGAGACCGTGCCGCCCGCCTCGCGCACCCCCGCGGTGCTGGCCGGCATCGTGCGGTCGGCGCTGGAGGCCGGTGAGCTCACCGCGCCCCGGCGGGAGGTGCCGGGGCCGCCGCTGCTGCTGCCGGAGGCGGTGCAGCTGTTCGGCGGGGTGCCCGAGGCCCCGTTCTCGGACATCATCGAGCGTGGCATCGTGCTGTGGAGCAGTCTGATCGGGCTCCTGGTCTTCCAGGTCTTCAGCCGCACCCATGACAGCGTCCGGGACGAGACCGCGTTCTTCGACTACGCCGTCGCCGTCGCCGCCGAAGGGATCGGACTCGTGGTTCCCTTGGGCGAGAACACCGACTGAACCGTTCGCCGCGTCCGCGGCACCTGTGGGGGAAAGGGCCGTGAACACCATCAAGACTCTCTGCTTCGTCATCGCGGCGCTGTCGTCGTACGCCGCCCTCGTCTACCGGCTGTTCCACCTCAGACGCGGCTGGCGGGACAGCGCCTACCGCACGCTGGTGGTCACCCTGCTGCTGCAGTGCCTCACCTTCACGATGGGTGCCGTCGCCATGGGGAGCGAGCGCTTCCTGGGCGTCGGCAACCTCGCGATCCTGGTGATGCACCTGTCGGCGGTCGCCTTCTGCGTCAGCGCCCAGATCATCCTGCTGCGCTGGGCGACCGACGCCGAGGAGTCGGGGCGCAAGGCCCGCTCCTGGCTGATCACCGGCATCGCCCTCAACGCGCTCCTTACGGCGCTCTTCTTCATCGCCGACGGCCCCGGCCGGCCGGCCGAGGACTTCAACACCGGCAGCGGCCAGCCGCTGGTCCTCACCTACCTCCTGGTCTTCATGGTCTCCCAGGCGGTTCCGTGCGTCACCATCCTGCGCGCGTGCGGGCCCTACGCCCGTATGGCGAGCAAGACCTCGCTGCGGCAGGCCCTGCGGCTGCTGTCCGTCGCCGCGGTGATCCTCTTCCTCTACTGCCTGGCCCGGGTGGTCAACGTCCTCACGGCCGCGTGCGGGCTCGACATCGGCGCCTGGACCCTGGCCGCCTCCGTCTTCAGCGCGCTGGGCATCGTCACCCTCTCGCTCGCCCTGACGATCTCCTCCTGGGGGCCTTCGGCCACCAAGCTGGTGGAGTGGGCGCGCGGCTACCGGTCCTATCGGGCCCTGTATCCGCTGTGGCGGGATCTGTACGAGTCCTCGCCGGACATCGTCCTGGAGCCGCCCGGGGCCGCCGTCTCCGACCTCAACTACCGGCTGCACCGGAGGGTCATCGAAATACGGGACGGCTGGCGGGAGTTGCGCCCCTACATCGACCGCACCACGAACGGCGACGGCGGAGCGGGCCCCAGGGGCAGCGAGGAGTCCCGGCAGGCGTTCGCCGAGGCGGCGCAGATCAGGCGGGCCCTGGACGCCAAGCGCACCGGCGTCATTCCCGACGACAACGCGGACACCGGCGACTTCGAGGACCGCGACACGGACAACTTCACCGCCGAGGTCGTCTGGCTCACCAAGGTGGCCTCCGCCTACCGGCGGCTCGGCAAGGCACGCTGAGGGGCCGTAAGGCGCGCTGACGGCCGACAGGGCGCGCGTTGAGGGACCGTAGGCGCGCCCGCACCAAGGGGCCGTAAGGCGCGCGCCCGCGCCGAGGAGAGGATCCCGCCCGGTCTGCCCCCGTCAGGCCGAGCGGGACTTCCCCCGTGTTTCCCCCGTGTCCCCCGTTTTCCTTCTTCCGAGCCGAGTGGGTGGCCCCACTCGGTCCGGCCCGGGTCCGGGCCCGGAAGACCGGGCCGGACCAGGCCGATGGAGCTGGCAACCAACTCGGCCACCCCCGTGAGCGGAGTTAGCTAGCAGCTATCGGCGAGGTCCACGTTGGCGGAGTTGCGCCCGATTGTCAACTGACCGCTAATCTGCGAAACTGACGATTAGCCGGGGGCAAAGCCGAGGAGGTGAGGGAGGGAGATTCGCATGTCCGAGACTGACGACCGGCCCATGCTGGCAGTGCGTCTGGACAACCTCTTCAAGACGGTTCGTCCCAAGGGCAAGCACTGGACCAACGCCGAGGTGGCGGAGGAGCTCAAGCGGGCCAACCCCGAATTGAAGGTCGGGGGTGTGTATCTGTCGCAGTTGCGGACGGGCAAGCGCTCCAATCCCTCACCGGACCTGCTGGCCGCCCTGGCGCGCTTCTTCGGCGTGTCGGTGGCCTACTTCTTCGACGACCAGGTCGCCGAGTCGGTGCTCAGCGAGATCGCCGCCATCGAGGCGCTGCGCCAGGCCGGTGTCCGCGCCGTGGCGATGCGCGCGGCGGGGATGCGGAAGGAGAACCTCGAGGCCATCACGACCATCATGGATCAGTACCGGCAGCTCCAGGGCCTTCCGCCGGTCGACGACTCCTCGGAACCGGAATGAGGGGTGCGGCTGGGTGAGGGGCGCGGGCAAGGGACGGTCGGCCGATCACGACCGCCGCAGTCAGCTCAAGAAGCTCCGGAAGGCCGGTGCGCGGCGGATCGCCGACCTCGGCCTGCCGGAGGTGGCCGATGTGGCCGAGCTCTGCCGCCATCTCGGCGAGGTGCGAGGCCGCCCGATCACGCTGGTCCCGATGCCGATGCCGGCGACGCACCCCTGCGGCATGTGGGTCGCCGCCCGCGACGAGGACCTCATCTTCTATGACGCCAACACGACCAGCGCGCATCAGGAGCACATCATCTTGCACGAGCTGGGCCACATCATCTGCTGCCATCGCGGGGCGGGTTGGCTGGACGAGGCGAGTGCCCGCCTCCTCTTCCCCAACCTCGACCCCGACCTCGTGCGTGACATGCTCCTGCGCGCGACCTACGACGACGTCCAGGAGCAGGAGGCGGAGATCATCGCCTATCTGCTCTCCCAACGGGTGGGCGGCACCGAGGAGCGGCATGGCGCGCCCACGGCCGGGGACGCCGGGGCATCAGGGAAGGACGCCATGCTCAGCCGGATCGAACGCACCCTGATCTGAGGTTGGTCCGACGGTGTCTCACTCATCCCCCCGCGGCCGCCACCTCCTCGGCCAGGATCGCCACGGTGCGCCGGATGTCGTCCTCATGGTGCTCGCTGGTGACGAAGAACCGCAGTCTGGCGAGCCCCTCCTCCACGGCGGGGTGGAAGATCGGATCGGCGATCACACCGCGGTCGAACAGCCGGTCCGCGATGTGCAGGGTTCTCGCCGAGGCGCCGAGGAGACACGGCACGATCGGGGTGTGGGCGCTGGTGCCCGTCGCCAGACCGGCCGAGGCGGCCAGGGCGAGGAAGAGCTCCGCGTTGTGCCGCAGGGCGCGCACCCGGTGGGGTTCGGCGACGATCAGCTCGGTGGCGGCCAGCGCCGCGGCCGCGTTGGCCGGGGTCAGGCCCACGCTGTAGACGAAGCCCGGCAGTGTGTGCCGCAGCCACCGCACCATCCGCGCCGATCCGCCGAGATAGCCGCCGCAGCTGGCGAACGCCTTGGACAGGGTGCCCATCCACAGGTCCACATCGGCCCGGTCGACGCCGAAGAACTCGCCGACGCCACGGCCGCGTTCGCCCACGGTGCCGATGCTGTGCGCCTCGTCGACCATCAGCAGGGCGCCGTAAGCCCGCTTCAGCTCGATCACGGCGGGCAGGTCCACCAGGTCGCCGTCCATGCTGTAGGCGCCCTCGACGACGATCAGCACCCGTCGGAACCGGGACCGGTTGCGCCGCAGCGTGTCCTCCAGCGCGCCGATGTCGTTGTGGGCGAACGGGCGCCGCGCCGCCCCGGACAGGGCGCAGCCCTGGAGGATGCTGTCGTGGGCGAGCGCGTCGTGCACCACCAGGTCCCGCGCGCCGACGAGGTGCCCGATCGCGGTGACGTTGGTGGCGTGGCCGCTCACCAGCGCCAGGCAGTCCGGGACGCCGAGGAAGTCGGCCAGCGCCCGCTCCAGCCGTACGGTCAGGTCCCGTTCGCCGGAGAGCACCCGGCTCGCGGAGACCGAGGTCCCGTACCGGTCCACCGCCTGGTGCACGGCCTCGTTGACCGCCGGATGGCCGGAGAGCCCCAGGTAGTTGTAGCTGCCGAAGGACAGATACGGCCTGTCGTCGATCATGGTCGTATCGCGGATGGTGCCCTGGTGGACGCGGAAGTACGGGAAGTCGGCGCCGCTGCCCCTGATGGTGCTCAGGCGCTCCTCGAACCGGCGCACCTCGGGGAAGTCGTCGGCGCACGCGGTCGCCGCGTCCCAGTCCCCCCGGGTCTCCCGGGTCTCCCGGGTCTCCCGGGTCTCCCGGGGCAGTGGCTCGCCGAGGGCGGGCTCTCCGGTGAGATGCGGATCGACCAGCGCGACCAGCCGTTCCACGGTGAGGTCGGGCGAGAAGATCTCCTCGGTGCGGAATCCCGGTATCCGTTTGCCGATGTTGACCTCCAGCTCCTGGAGCATCAGGGAGTCGAAGCCGAGGTCGGTCACCAGCTCCATCCGCTCGGTCAGATCGGCGAGCGGGAAGACGCCGGTCCGCGAGAGCTCTTCGAGCACGATGGACGCGGCGGACCCTGCCCCGGCCCGCGCCTCCACCGGCCCGGCCCGGCCCTCCCCCACTGCCGCGAGGGTGGGCGGGGCCTCCTCGGGGGCGCGTGCCGAGGCGTCCACCGCCCAGTGGTGGCGCGGGGCGAGCGGGCTCGGTGGCAGGGTGCAGGGGGGTATGTGCTCCATCACCGGGCGGAGCCCCGCGCCGGTGACCGCGCGCTCGGCGAGCCGGGTCAGCGCGGTCGAGCGCTCCTCGGCGGACAGCGAGCCCGACGCGGGCACGGCGGCCTCCGGCTGCTCACCGGGTGGCACCGTGCCGGCCATCTGCCCCGGCCCGAGCCGCCCGGTGCGGCCGGCCGCCACGGCCTCGGCGGCGGCGGTCAGCTTGGTGACGGCGTCGGCGGTGTCCTCGGCCACCAGGGCGAGGCGTTCGGCGAGCGGAGCCCGGCGGGCGAGGGTGTCCGCCACCCCGGCCAGCGGCGGCCGGTCGTCGGCGAGGGTGTGGGCCAGCTCCCGGGCGTAACGGACCAGCCCGGCCCGGTCGCGGGCGCTGACCACCAGCAGCTGCGGCCCCTCGTCCGGTGCGGGGCGGGCCGGTGCGGTGGCGCACTCCTCCACCACCAGATGGACACCGGTGCCGCCGAAGCCGAAGGCGCTCACCCCGGCCCGGCGCGGCTGCCCGGACTCCGGCCACACGGTGGGCTTCGTCGGGACGGTCAGCCGCGCGGCGTCGAGCCCGGTGCGGTCGGCGAGGGCGAACTCCGGCTGTGGCGGTATGACTCCCCGGTGCACGGCCAGCACGGTCTTGACGAGCCCGGCCATCCCCGCGGCGTTGAGCGCGTGCCCGACCACGGCCTTCACCGCGCCGAGGAAGGCGGGCGCGCCCCGCTCGCCCCGCAGTTCGCGCAGGACATCGACCTCGACCGGATCGCCGACGGTGGTCCCGGTGCCGTGCGCCTCGAGGTAGCCCACCGCCTCCGGGGGCAGATCGGCGTCGCGGTAGGCCCGGCGCAGGGCCCTGAGCTGACCGGCCGCCTGGGGGTGCATTCCGCCCTGTACGGTCCCGTCGTTGGCCGTGCCCACGCCCCGTATCACCGCGTAGACCCGGTCGCCGGCGGCCAGCGCGTCGGCCAGGGGGCGCAGCACCAGGACCCCGGCGCCCTCGCCCAGGACGAAGCCATCCGCCTCCGCGCCGAACGGCAGGCATCTGCCGCTGCGCGAGATGGCGCCGATCCGGCACAGCCCCACCAGCAGGTCGGGGGTGAGGATCAGCTGGGCGCCGCCCGCGAGGGCGATGCGGCAGCGGCCCGCGCGCAGCGCGAACACGGCGTTGGCCACGGCCATGAGGCCACCGGAGCACGCCGAGTCCAACGCATAGCTCTCGCCGTGCAGATCGAAGACCGAACTGACGGTGTTCGGGCCCATGTTGAGCAGCAGCCCGGCCACGGAGGAGCCGTGCAGCCCGTCCACCGCGCGGACCGTCTCCGGCCAACCGGGATCGGTGGCCCGCGCCCCGAACTCACCGCCGGTCAGCTGGCGCATCCGGACGCGCATGGTGGTGATCTCGCGATAGCCGCTCTCGGTGAGCGCCGTGATCACCGAGGTCTCCTCGCGGTCGAAGCCCTCGGCCTCCCATCCGGCGTCCTGGATGGCCTCACGGGTCAGATCGATCAGCAGCCGCCCTTGCGGATCCATCGATTTGGCCCGTCGTGGCGGGATGCCGTAGTGCGCCGCGTCGAAGTGGCCCACGTCGGGCAGCAGCGCCATGGTGTCCGTATAGGTCGAGGAGGTGTCGCGTAAGTTGTCGCTGAGGAAGGTGGCGGTGCGCCATCTCGAGTCCGGGACGGTGCCGAACTGCGCCCGCGGTTCGTTGAGGAGCCGCCAGTACTGGTTGACGTTCCGCGCCCCCGGGAACCGGCAGGCCATTCCCACGATCGCGACGTCGTCGCGCCGCGTTCCGCTGACGCCCACTGTGGATTCCTTCGCTGTCACGGCGGTCACCCTGCGGTGGCCAGTCGCCCGCGCCACCACTCCACGGTCGCCTTGACCTGCTCGTCGACGGGGGTGGCGCGCACCGCGAACTCGGCTTCGTAGGCGCTGGAATCCATGACGAAGGGCCGGTCGAACTGGTAGCGGACCTCCTTCAGCTCGCGGAGCAGCGGGGAGACCAGCGACACGAGGCCCAGCACGGCCGACGGCAGCCTGCGCACCGCGACCGGCCCGGTCTCCGCCTGGGTGGCGAGGCGGTCGACCATCTCGCGGGTGGACAGCGCGGGCGCCGTCGGTACGTGCCAGGCGCGCCCCCAGGCCCGCTCCTCGCCCGCGACCTCGGCCAGGGCGGCGGCCACGTCGGGGATGTAGCTCCAGCTGTGCGGGGTGTCCGGGTCCCCGAGCGAGGAGACCGGCTTGCCGCGCAGCACACGTGGCATGACCCGCGCGGCCAGGTGTCCGCCGTCGGTCACTCCGGGCCCGAAGAAGTCCGATGCCCGGACCTCGACCGCCTTGATACGGCCCTGCTCATGGAGGTCGCGCGCCTGCTCCCACGCGGCGGCGCGCACCCGCCCCTTGGTGCCGGTGGCGGCCAGCGGCAGCTCCTCGGTCATGGGGCCGTCCACCGGGCCGTACCCGTAGAGGTTGCCCAGCATGACCAGGACCGCCCCGGTGGCCTCGGCGGTCGTGCGGAGCGACGAGGCCAGGGGCGGCCAGTCACTCGCCCAGCGGTGGTAGGGCGGTGCGCCACAGCTGTAGAGGGCGGCCGCGCCCCGCACGGCCTCGGTCAGTCGCTCACTGTCCGTCGCGTCCAGCGCGACGTGCTCGATACCTGGTTCCGGGCTGCGGCCCGACCTGGTGATGACACGTACCGTATGACCCTTTTCGGCGAGCAGCCGAGCAGTGGCCGCCCCCGCGGGCCCGAATCCTATGACGACATGAAGGTTCACGCGCGCACACTAGCGCGAGAATCTTGGATTTTGAGACAGACGTTCCGATGGGCCGTTCACCGGAAGGCGTCGGCTCCGGCTGACGGCAGGTAGCGCGGCGCCCGCCAGGCCTGAAGCCGGCGCTCCACCGCGGCGCCCCACCGCGGCGCCCAGCGACAGCGGCTCGGTGTCCTCGTGGCCACCGGCCACCGGCGCGGCGTCCGTGGACAGGCCGGTGCGCAGCACCGCGTGGATCGTAGGGTCGATCGCCTTGATCCCGCGGTTGCGGTGCGCCCGCGCAGAGGGTGCCCACCACCAGGGCGACGACCAGCGTGGCAACCAGCGTGGCGAGGCTCGGCTTCCTCATGGCGCCCGTGACCCTCATGCACCTCATGGAGGTCAGCGGGCTACAGGCCGGCGGCGCGACGCAGGGGGCTCACGCGCCGAGTTCGGGCGCGGACGCCTACGGGGTGCCCGGCGGATCTGTCCCCTCCCCGCCCCTTCCCGCTACCAGGGGCTCCGCCCCTGGACCCCAGAGTCCGGGGGCGGAACCCCGACCCGGGGCCTGGGGCGGAGCCCCAACCCGAGGCCCGGGGCAGAACCCCGACCCAGGGCATGGAGCAGAACCCCAGGCCGGGGCCTGGGGCAAAGCCCCAACCTGCGGCCTCGGGCGGAGGCCCGGGCTGGGGGCTGGGGCGGAGGCCCGGTTTCGGGGAGGGGCGGGGAGGGGGACAGGCTGCCGCAGGCGTCACTAGCCTCGGCGCAGGCTCGCCAGGAAGCGCCAGAGCGCGGAGCGGGGCCGTTCCGGTTGGGCGGGGGCGGGCGTCGCGTGGGCGGAGGTCGCGGGCTCCGGCAGCGGGGCGGGCGCCGCGGCTCCGGCGTCCGTGGGCATCGGGGCCTGCCGCGTCCGCATCCGGTACCGGACCGGGAAGGACTTCAGACCGCGTACGTGCGTGGACGAGCGCCAGGGCAACTGGTCGACGGGCAGCCCCAGTTCGAAGTCACACCGTTCGAACAGCTTGCCCACCGCCGTGGTGACGATCATGTCGGCCAGCCCCCGGCCCGGGCACTGGTGCGTCCCCGCACCCCAGGCCAGATGGGCGCGCGAACTCACCGACGCGTCCTGGCTGCCGGGCCCGGCGAACATCGGGTCGCCGTGCGCGGCGGCGATCGAGGGCACCACCGCATCGCCCGCGGCGAGCCGGAAGTCCCCCAGGTCGGTGTCGACCACGGGGAAGCGGAAGGTGAGGTTGACCCATGGCGGCGAGGCGATGTGCACGCGGTTGACCAGCTCCTCGACCGGCCCCGCCATCAGTCCGGCCCGCGTCCCGGCCTCCCCGGCCAGCACCTCCAGCACGCTGTTGGTGATGGCGTGGCTGACCAGCTCCGACATGATGACGATGATCGCGTACAGCTCCAGGCCGATCTGCTCCACCGTCAGCGGGGGCTCGACGGCGAGCAGTCGGGTGGTCAGGTCGTCACCGGGGTTCTGCCTCTTGTACGCCGCGAGTTCGGTCGTCGCGGCCACCAGCCGGCCCACGGCCGCCGCGGCGTCCGGACCGCCGTCCACCATGCGCCACGAGTCCATGAACACGTCGTCGCCCTGGTCGACCGGGAAGCCGAACAGCCGGTTGACGGCCATCAGCGGCAGCGCCCGCGCGAACTGCGCGCCCAGGTCCACCCATCCGCTGTCGCTGCCGTCCGCGAAGAAGGTGATCAGCTCGTCGGCGTGCCGGGAGACGGCGTTCGCCAGCTCCCAGGACTGGGGCGCGTCGGTGTCCTGGAAGGGGGCGAGCGCCTCCTCCACGGCGGCGCGTGTCGCCTTGTGCCGCTGGTCGTCCTGAACCAGCAGATGGCTGACCTGGTAGCCGGGCAGATGCGGCCAGTCGGACGGCACCCGGCCCTCGCTCAGCCACCGCCAGTGCTGGACGTCCTTCTTCCATGTGCTCTCGTCGCGCAGCACCTCCCGCACCTCCCGGTAGCCGAGCACCAGCCAGACCGGCACCCCGTGCAGATCGACGGGTGCCACCGGCCCGTACCGGGCCCGCAGGCGTGCGTAGACCGAGGCGGGCCGGGTCTCGAAGTCCCGTGTCATCAGCGGCTCGACCGCCAGGGACGCCAGCTCGGACGGCTCGGAAGGGGGCAAGTGCATTTCGATGTCCTTAGTGCGACAGCAGTGCGACAGCGGGGCCATTCCGACCGGGCCGCGAGGTCCGTGTGGGGGGAAGCCACACGGCAGCTGACGCGCGGCACGGAGCCGAGTCGGCCCGCTACGGCGCAGGCCACACTAGCGGCCGTTCGACGGGCTGAACAGCGCCGCTGTCCGATTCCGGCATGGAGCGCCCTAGGTGTGCCGGGACAGCACACCTAGGGCTGGTGGCCGACCGCCTCCGCGTAGAAGGAGCGGTCCACGATCCGGTCCTCGGGCAGCGGGTCGCCCTCGACCACCCCGGCGGTGGCGTACGCCTTCTGCAGGCGGTCCACGGTGCCCGCGCGGATCTCCCAGTCCATGCGCAGCGACGGCACGGCGGCCAGCGTGTCGGGCTCGGTGTTGAGCACGTCGGCGAGGTCGTCGAGGAATGCCTCGTCCTTCTTGTAGTCCCCGGCGAAGTAGGTGTTGACGGTGCGGATGTAGGCGCGCAGGAACGCCACCCCCGCGTCCGGGTCCCCGGTCAGCAGATCGGGGCCGAACAGGAGCCCGCCGAGCGGTTCGCCCCGCGGCTGGCCGCCGAGGAAGGCGTAGCCCGCGTCGCCGTCCACCTGGCGCCACGCCGGGTCGAGCAGCCAGGCCGCGTCCACTCCGCCGTTCTTCAGCGAGGCGAGGACCTCGGCCGGGCCGAGTTGCTGGAAGCGGACGCTGTCCATGTCGGCCTTGTGTGCGGAGAGCACCTTCTCCATCGGGTACGTGATGACCGAGCCCTTGCCGATGAGGGTGCCGACCGTACGGTCCTTGAGGCTGACCCCGTTCGCCGTCTCCCCCGGCCGCAGCCTGGCCCAGAATCCGCTCTTGGAGCCGGGCGCGGGCGAGAAGTTGCCGGCCACCCAGCGAATGTCGAACCCCTGCCGGATGCCGTTGAGCACGGCCGCCTCCGGCGCCGCGTACTGGACGTCGACATCGCCCTTGGCGAGCAGCGGAAGCGCGTCCGGGGTGGGCAGCAGCTTCACTTCGACGTCGAGCTTCTCCTTGCTGAACTCGCCCTTCGCCACGCCGATCCGCAGGGGCGCCAGATACTCGGCGGTCAGCGTGGAGGCGGAGACGACGACCTTCGTCTTCTTCTTCAGCGGCTTCGGCGCGGGCGCGCCGGGCGCGCACCGGGCGGGCGCGCGGGCGGCGGACCTGTCGGAGGGGTCGGTCCAGCCCTTGGCGCAGCCCGCGACGGGGGTGATCGGGCGGGGCTTGCCCCGCGTGCCCGGGCCGGCCGAGTCCGAGGTCTGCGCATCGCAGGCGGCGAGGGAGCCGAGGACGCCCAGCAGGGTCACGCCCGTGAGCAGGGCGCGGGCGAGGGAGGGGGTCCGTGCCATGGGTGCCGCCTTCCGGGGCCGGGGGGTGCCTCTATGTCTTCCGTCAAG
>NZ_JACVYG010000081.1:0-36885 GCF_014712245.1 Streptomyces sp. 5-10 | reverse complement strand
CCCCGCCCCGCCCCGCGCTCCGCACCCGCGCTCCGCGCCCCGCACCGCGCTTCGCACCCGCGCTCCGCGCCGCGCCCCGCGCCCCGCTCCGCGCTCCGCGCCGGGTAACGACTCTGTTTCTGGCGTTAATTTCCGCGAAAGAAGGGTTGGCCCGAGCGGGTGACGTCGTTATCGTTCACGCACTTCACCCAATCGTTCCACTGAACGAGTAAGCGAAGGGTGCTCCCGTTCATGCCCCCGTCCACATCCCCGTTCTCGTCCGCGTCCCCGCCCCCGTCCGCGTCCCCCTCCACCTCCGGCGCCGCCCCCCGCACGGCCCCCGCCGCGGCAGCCCCCGCCCCGGCCGGGATACCGCGGCGCTCGGTCCTCACCACCGCGGCCGCGGCCGTCGCCGCGCTCGGCGGCTCCGCCGCGCTGACCGGCTGCTCGGGAGCCGCCTCCGCCTCCCCGTCGAGGGCCGTGCCCACCCGCGGCCCGGCCGGGCGGCCCGACCGTGGCGGCACCCTGCGCATCGCCCGGCCGCCCGCCTCCGACGCCGAGACCCTCGACCCGGCGAGCGCGCTGTCCGCGTACGAATACCTCGGCGCGCTCTACAACCGCCTGGTCCGGATCGCGCCCGACGGCACCGTGGCCCCCGACCTCGCCGAGTCCTGGGAGCCCGACGCCAAGGCGGTCACCTGGACCTTCCGGCTGCGCCGCGGCGTCACCTTCCATGACGGCCGCGTCTTCACCTCCGCCGACGCCGCCTACACCCTGCGCCACATCCTCGACAAGGCGACCGCGTCCCCGCAGGCCCCCGTGCTGTCCCCGCTGGTCGACCCGGGGCGGCTGCGCACCCCCGACGCCCACACCCTCGTCGTCTCCCTGAAGAGCCCGCACGCCGAGTTCCCCAGCCTGCTCACCCACTACAACTGCTATGTCGTGCCCGAGGGCAGCGCGGGCTCCATCGGCCGCACCGGCATCGGCACCGGCCCCTTCCGGCTCGCCTCCTTCACCGCCGCCGGGCCCGGCCGGGTCACCGCCTACGCCGACCACTGGGCCGGGCGCCCGGTCCTGGACGCGATCGACTTCTACACCGTGGCCGATATGCAGGCCCGCTCCAACGCCCTGCTCGCCGGGCAGGTCGATCTGCTCTCCCAGACCAATCTCGACTTCGCCACCGCCCGGGTCGTGGCCGCCTCCGACCGCGCCACCATCGCCCGCGCCGAGAACGCCCAGTGGTACGTGCTGCCGATGCTCACCACCGAGAAGCCCTTCACCGATCCGCGGGTGCGGCAGGCGATGAAGCTCGCCTACGACCCCGCGCACATCCTGAAGGCCGCCCTCCAGGGCGCGGGCACGGCCGGCTGGGACAACCCCGTCCCGCCCAACGACCCCGCCCACATCGCCGCCCACCCCGCCCACGACCCCGAGAAGGCCCGCCACCTGCTGAAGCGGGCCGGGCACGAGCGGCTGGCGGTGGACCTCTACACCTCCTCGTACGACCCGATCTTCACGCCCATGGCCCTCGCCTACCAGGAGTCGGCCGGGCGCGCGGGCATCCGGATCCGGGTCAAGACCGCGGCCGCGGACTCGTACTACACCCAGATCTGGATGAAGAAGCCGCTCATGGCCACCTACTGGTACACCGGGCGCCCCGTCGACCAACTGCTCAACCAGGTCTTCCGCGGCGGCTCCTCGTACAACGAGACCGCCTGGTCGGACAAGGAGTTCGACGCGCTGCTCGACCGGGCCCGCCGGGAGACCGACGAGGGCCGCAGGCGCGAGCTGTACGGACAGGCGCAGACGCTCGTCGTCGAGCGGGGCGGGGCGATCACCCCGATGTTCGCCGACCGGCTCGTCGGGATCTCCCGGAAGGTGCGCGGCTACGCCGAGCACGGCTTCGAGTTCGACTACCTGCACATCGGGCTGAAGGGGGCGTGATGTTCTCCTTCCTCCTCCGCCGTGTGATCGCCGCGCTCGGCACCCTGCTGCTCTCCTCGGTCATGGTCTTCCTGGCCGTCCAGGCGCTGCCCGGCGACGTGGCCACGCAGGTGCTCGGCAGGGACGCCACGCCCGACGCGGTCGCCGCGCTGCGCAAGCAGATGGGTCTCGACCAGCCCGCCTGGGAGCGCTACGCCGACTGGATCAAGGGCGCGCTGCACGGCGACTTCGGCACCTCGCTGGTCACCACCAAGCCGGTGGGCGGCGAGGTCGCCCAGTACCTCGGCAACTCCGCCCTGATCGCCGTCGTCACCGTCCTCTTCGCGGTCACCGGCTCCGTCGTCCTCGGCGTCGTGGCCGGGCTCTACCGCGACCGCTGGCCCGACCACCTGATCTCCACGGTCAGCCTGGTCGGGATGAGCGTCCCCGAGTTCGTCGTGGCCACGGTGCTGGTCCTCGCCTTCGCCGTCACCGTGCCGGTGCTTCCCGCCGTGGTGCTGTACGGGCCCGGGGCCGGGGTCGGGCAGCTGCTCCCGGCGGTGTGGCTGCCCGCCGCCTCGCTCGCGATCGTCATGGCCGCGTACATCGTGCGGATGGCCCGTACCTCGGTGATCGACGTCATGGCGAGCGAATACGTCACCACGGCCCGGCTCAAGGGGCTGACCACCTGGCGCGTGGTCACCCGGCACGCGCTGCCCAGCGCCCTGCTGCCCACGCTGCACGTCATCGCGCTCAATGTGGCCTGGCTGGTGGGCGGCGTCGCCGTGGTCGAGAACGTCTTCAACTATCCCGGCATCGGGAAGCTGATGCTCACCTCCGTGCAGAACCGCGATCTGCCGGTCATCCAGGCCATCGCCCTCATCAGCGCGGTCGTCTACGTCGTGTGCAACCTCGCCGCCGACCTCGGGTCCATGGCCCTCAATCCCAAGCTCCGCACCCGAGGAGGGAGGATCCGATGAGCTCCGTGGAGGATCCGATGAGCTCTGTGAAGGAGCCTGCGGGCGCGGACCCGTCGTCCGCCGCGGGCCCGTCGTCCGCCGCGGGCCCGTCGTCCGCCGCGGGCCCGGCGCCCGTACGGTCCGGCTTCGCCGCCCGCACCTGGCGCACGGTGCGCTCCTCCCGCCCGGCCGTCATCGGGCTCGCGATCGTGGCCGTTCATGTGGTGGTCGCGCTGCTCGCCCCGCTGCTCACGCCGTACCACCCCACCACCGGCGACGCCTCGCACGCGCTGCTCGGGCCGAGCGCCGACCACTGGGCGGGCACCGACCAGTACGGGCGCGATGTGCTGACCCGGGTGCTGTACGGCGGGCGGTACGCGCTCGGCGTCTCCGTCACCGCCACCCTCATCACCATCGCCCTCGGCGCCGTCCTCGGCTGTGCGGCCGCGCTGCGCCCCGGCTGGCTGGACGATGTGGTCATGCGGGTCCTGGACGCGGTGCTGTCCATCCCCGCGATCCTCGTCCTGCTGGTGATCGTCACCGCGCTGGGCACCGGGTCCTCGGTGATCGTGCTGGCCATCGCCGTCGTCTGCGTCCCCCAGGTGGTGCGGGTGGTGCGGGGTGCCGCGCTCGCCGTCGTGCCGCAGGACTACGTCACCGCGGCGCGGGCCCGGGGCGAGAGCACCTGGGCGATTCTGCGGCGCGAGGTGCTGCCCAACATCAGCGATGTGGTGTGCGTCGAGTTCGCGATGCGGGCGTCGTGGGTGGTGCTGCTGATCTCCTCGCTGTCGTTCCTCGGCTTCGGCGCGGATCCGCCCACTCCGGACTGGGGGCTGATGGTCTCGGAGAACCGCACCGCGATCACCGTGGTGCCGATGGCGAGCCTGGCGCCGATCATCGGCCTGGCCACGATGGTGGTCGGGCTCAACCTCGCGGCCGACGGGCTGTCGAAGGCGTGGGGCGTGGACCGGATCAGGGAGGGCGTCTGATGACCACGTCGCCGAAGGCCCCCATCGTGTCGGTGGACACGCTGTCCGTGGCGTACCGCTCGGGCGGGGGCGAGGTGCCCGTCGTGCGGGAGGTGTCGCTGGAGGTGAGCCCCGGCCGGACGCTGGCCCTGGTCGGCGAGTCCGGCAGCGGCAAGTCGACGGTCGCCGCGACGCTTCTGGGGCATCTGCGGCATGGCTCGCGGATCACGGGTGGGCGCGTTTCGGTGGACGGCAAGGACGTCTTCGCGCTGCCCGCGCGGGAGTTGCGGCGGCTGCGCGGCGGTACGGTCGCGATGGTCGCGCAGAACGCGGGTCAGGCCCTGACGCCGTCCATGCGGATCGGGCGGCAGATCGCGGAGGCGGGTGGCGAGGTGCCCGTCACGGACCTGTTGGAGCAGGTGCGGCTGCCGAGCCCGCGCGAGCTCGCCCGGCGCTATCCGCATGAGCTCTCCGGCGGGCAGCAGCAGCGTGTCGCGATCGCCATGGCGATCGCGGCCCGGCCCAAGGTGCTCGTGCTGGACGAGCCCACCACCGGCCTCGATGTGATCACCCAGCGCGGGGTGCTGGACCTGATCGGCGCCCTCCGCGAGGAACTCGGCCTCGCGGCCGTCCTGGTCAGCCATGACCTGGGCGTGGTCGCGCGGATGGCCGACGAGGTGTGCGTGCTGAACGCCGGCCGGGTGGTCGAGACCGCCCCCACCCGGCGGCTCTTCGCCGCCCCCGCCGATCCGTACACCCGCCGGCTGCTGGCCAGCGTCCCGCGCATCGCCGACGCGGGGCTCGCGGTGGTCGGGGAGGACGGTACGCGCGAGATCCGGCCGAGGGCGGCCTCGGCGGGCGGGGCGGACGTGGCCGACGTGGTCGACGTGGTCGATGTACGAGAGGTGACGATCGACTACGGGGCAAGCCGTGCCGTGGACGGGGTCTCCTTCAGCGTGCGGCGCGGTGAGGTGCTGGCGCTGGTGGGGGAGTCGGGGAGCGGTAAGTCGACGATCGCGTGGTCGCTGGCGGGGTTGCGGGTGCCGTCGGGCGGAACGATGAGGGCGGCGTCTGGGGGCGGGCCGAGTGCGTCGTCGGGTAGCCCGTCAGGTGACGGGTCCGGCGGTCGGTCAGGTGACGGCTCCGGCGGTCCGTCAGGTGACGGGTCCGGTGGCGGGTCGGGTGACGGCTCCGGGGGCCGATCCGACGGCCCGCCAGGCCGCTCGGGGTCCGGCGGCGACGGCGACCTGAGTGCCCCCGCGAGGCGGCGCCCGCTCGCCCTGCGCCGCACCGTCCAGCTCGTCTTCCAGAACGCCGACACCTCGCTCAACCCGCGGCGCTCGGTGGGCGACGCGGTACGGCGGCCGCTGCGCTTCTTCGGTACGGCGAGGTCGCGGGGCGAGGCGGCGTCGCGCGCCCGTCAGCTGATCGCCGACGTCCGCCTCGACCCCGCCTTCGCCGACCGGCTCCCCGCCCAGCTGTCCGGCGGCCAGCGCCAGCGCATCGGCATCGCGCGGGCGCTGGCCGGTGAGCCCGATCTGCTGATCGCGGACGAGATCACGACGGCGCTGGACGTGTCCGTACAGGCGGATGTGCTGCGCCTGCTGGACGACCTGCGCCGGGAGCGTGAGCTGGCCTGCCTGTTCATCAGCCACGACCTGGCGGTGGTGCGGGGGATCGCGGACCGGGTGGTGGTGCTGCGGCACGGGGTGGTGGTGGAGGAGGGCCCGACGGACGCGGTCTTCGCGGCTCCGGGCCACCCGTACACGAGGGCGCTGATGGCGGCGGCGCTGGAGCCGGATCCGGAGGCGGAGGGGGTGGTGGTCTCGGCTGAGGCGTGGGCGGACGCGGCGGAGCCGGGCGCTCTCTGGAACGACTTGGGCGGTGGCCACCGAGTGCGCCGCTGGCGGTCGGCGGATGGCTAGCCCCCACCCCGCCCCTCCCCGAACCGGGGCTCCGCCCCGGCCCCCGCTGGGGCTTCGCCCCAAGAGCTGCCCCCGAGGTATCGCCGCCCGGCTGCGTGCCGGTGGCCGGGTTGGCCCCACCCGTTCCTCCCCCGCAGCTGCCGCTGGGGGGCCTCCTCGGCGGAACGACTGCCCACAACCAGGTCGCACGTCCAGCCCCCCGGGTGTGCCCCAGCCCTCTGGGCAGTACCACCCAGCCCCTCCGGCGATTGAGGAGCGGGGTCCAGGGGCGGAGCCCCGGTGGGGGGTTGGGGGCGGAGCCCCCAGCTGGGGGCCGGGGGCTTGCCCCCGGTTTCGGGAAGGGGCGGGGTGGGGGACAGCCCGCCGCAGGCGCATACATCACCAGGTAGAGGAGAAGCGTGAGGTACCGCGAGACCTTCGACCGCAACCTGCTGGTCGAGGACGTATGGATCCCCACCCGGGACGGAACGACGCGGCTGCACGCACGCATCTGGCGCCCGGCGGACGCCGAGACCGCCCCCGTCCCCGCCCTGCTCGAATACCTTCCGTACCGCAAGAGCGACTGGACCGCCCCGCGCGACGCGCAGCGTCACCCCTGGTACGCCGGGCACGGCTACGCCTCCGTACGGGTCGATCTGCGCGGCAGCGGAGACTCGGAGGGCGTGATGCTCGACGAGTACACCGCGACCGAGCTCGCCGACGGCGTCGACGTCGTCAACTGGCTCGCACACCAGCCCTGGTGCACCGGCAAGGTGGGCATGTTCGGGATCTCCTGGGGCGGGTTCAACTCGCTCCAGATCGCCGCCCTCCGCCCCGCCCCGCTGAAGGCGATCGTCACCGTCTGCTCCACCGACGACCGTTACGACAACGACGTCCACTACACCGGCGGCGCCGTCCTCGGCATCGACATGCTCGCCTGGGCCGGGACCATGCTCGCGTTCACCGCCCGCCCCCCGCACCCCACCTCCGTCGGCGAGGACCGCTGGCTGCCAATGTGGCGGGAGCGGCTCGACGCGCTCGAGCCGTATCTGCACACCTGGCTCGCCCACCAGGAGCGGGACGACTACTGGCGGCACGGCAGCGTCTGCGAGGACTACGGCGCGATCGAGGCCGCCGTGCTCGCGGTCGGCGGCTGGGCCGATCCGTACCGGGACACCGTGCCGCGCCTGCTGGAACACCTCGACGCGCCCGTACGCGGGCTGATCGGCCCCTGGTCGCACCAGTACCCGGACCGGGGGCTGCCGCCGGGCCCGGCGATCGGCTTCCTCCAGGAGACGCTGCGCTGGTGGGACCACTGGCTGAAGGACGAGCCGACGGGTGTCATGGACGAGCCGCTGCTCCGGGCCTGGATCAACGACCCGGTGCCGCCCGCCACCTCGTACGAGACGATGCCCGGCCGCTGGGTCGGCGAGGACACCTGGCCGTCGCCGTCCGTCAGCTGGGACGAACGCCCGCTCGGCGGTCCGGCCGCTGAGCCGGTGATCGTACGGTCCCCCCTCCACACCGGGCTGGACGCCGGCCGTTTCTTCCCCTTCGGCAACGCCACCGACCTGCCGCCCGACCAGCGCGAGGAGGACGGCCGCTCGCGCTGCTTCGACTCGGCGCCGCTCACCGAGCGGGTGGAGATCCTGGGCCGCCCCCGGGTACGGCTGCGGCTGGACAGCGCCACCCCGCGCGCCCATGTCATCGCCCGCGTCTGCGACGTGGCGCCCGACGGCTCGTCCACGCTGGTCACCCGGGGTGTGCTCAACCTGATGTCCCGGCACGGCCGGGAGAAGGCCGTGGAGTGGGAGCCGGGGACGTACGAGGACGTGGAGTTCGAGCTGAACGCCACGGGGTACGCCTTCCCGCCCGGCCACCGCATCCGGGTCGCCGTCTCCGACGCGTACTGGCCGTGGGTCTGGCCGCACGGCGAACGCGGCCATCTGACCGTACGGCCCGGGGAGAGCGCGCTGCTGCTGCCCGTACGGGACCCGGGCGCCGACGCGGGCCGCCCGCCCATCGTCTTCGAGGAGCCCGAACAGGCCCCGCCGCTCCCCGTGACCGTCGACGCGCCCGCCGAACCCCGCCCCGAACGCACCGTCACCCATGACGTCGCCACGGGGGAGTGGGTGCTGGACGTGGACCCCAACTACGGCGGCTCGCGCACGTACCCGGACGGGCTGCGGTACGAGGAGAGCGCCCGCGAGACGTACCGCATCCGCTCCGACGATCCGCTCTCGGCCGTGGCAAGCTCTCGGTGGACCATCCGGCTGCGGCGCGACGGCTGGGACGCGGAGATCCGCACCGCGACCGAACTGCGCGCCACGGCCGAGGAATTCATCATGGACAGCAGCATCGAGGCACGGGCGAACGGAGAGACAGTGGCCACGCGCACATGGCACCGCACCACGCCGAGGACGTCCGCGTGACGTCCCGTTCCGAACGCCGCCCGCCGCGCCGCGCCGTTGACGCCTCGCGGCGCACCCGGCAGCCCACCGAGGTGCGCCGCCGGCTGATCGTGGAGGCCGCGGTGCCGCTCATCGCCGAACGCGGCACCAAGGCGGTGGGGGTGCGCGAGGTGGCGGCCGCGGCCGGGGTGTCGGTCGGCACGGTCACGTACCACTTCGAGAGCGTGCAGGAAGTCCTCTCCGAGGCGATGGTGCTGCACATAGAGCGCTACTACGCCGCGCTGAGCGACGCCGCCGGGCAGGCCACCAGCGGCGCGGAGGGGCTGCGGCTGCTCATCGACGCGCTCTTCACGGAGGACACGGACCGGCACTGGCGGATGTGGTTCGACTACTGGAACGCGGGCGAGCGGGACCAGACCTTCGCCCGTGGCCAGGCCGAGCGCTACGAGAACTGGCACGGCGAGATCCGGGCCCTGGTCGAACGGGGCCGGGCCGAGGGCGACTTCGTCTGCGACGACCCGGCCGACTTCGCCCTCCGCTTCTCCGCCCTGGCCGACGGCCTCGCCCTGCGCCGCCTCCGCCAGGTCCCGGACCTGAGCGTGGCCGACGCCCGCCGCCACCTGCGGCGCTTCGTGGACGCGGAGCTGGGCGGCTGAGGCTGAACGGGCGCTGCCCCGTTCCTCCCGGTACCGGTACCTGTACCGGGAGGAACGGGACGGGGCGTACAGGGCTTGTCAGATCAGCCGGCGCACAGGGTCAGGTTGATGCTGGCGCCCCTGGGCACGGCGGTCGGGCTGTGGGGGGAGACCTCGACGACCGTGCCCGGCTTGCCGTTCTTGCCGCAGTCCACCTCGCCGACCTTGCCGAGCTTGAGCTGGGCCTTCAGCAGCAGCTGCTGGGCGAAGTCCAGGCTGAGACCCCGGAAGTCGAGCTTGTACTTGCTGTCCTCCAGCGCGACGTAGGCGGCTTCGGGATCGGCGGTCACGGTGCCGGCGGCCGCGGGCTTCGAGGTGTCCGAACCGCTGTTGATCGAGGCCAGGGCGGTGCCGCCACCGGCCACGATGAGGGCCGTGGCGATACCGGCGATGGCCGTGGCCCGCTTGCGACGGGCTCTGCGGACGATGCCGGCCGTGTCGAAGTCCGGCGCCTCGGCGGCGTTCACGAAATCATTCATGGCGTTCACCAATTCCTCTTCGAAGGGTGCGTAACCCGCGCAGCCGGGAGGCCGCGACTCGGGTGAAGTCATCGGGTTCCTTCCGTGGGCTGCCGTGGTGAAGGGCCGGAGAGTGCGGGGAACTGGCTTCTTAGCTTTTCCATCCCACGGGCGAGCTGGGATCGCACGGTGCTCGGTGAGATTCTCAGGTCGGCCGCGATCTCGGCGTCGGACAGGTCGTGGAAGTACCGCAGTACCACGACCGTGCGCATGCGCATCGGCAGCCGCTGAAGGGCGCGGACCAACTGGTCCCTGCTGTCGATACGCCCGTACTCGTCCCCGGGCGCCGCCCGCTCGCCGCCGCTGTCCTGGTGCGGGACCATGCGGCGGAACCTCCGCCACCGGTCGTTGGCCAGGTTCACCATGATCCGCCGGACGTACGCGTCCGGAGCATCCTTGGCGGCGATCGTGCGCCACTTGCGGCAGGCCCGCTCCAGGGTCTCCTGGACCAGGTCCTCCGCCGCCTCGCGGTTGCCCGTCAAAACGAGGGCGCCGCGGAACAACGCGGCCGACCGCGTCGCGACAAAGCCCGGGAAATCGATCTGCGCCGAACCGGCCTCGTCGAGGCCTGCCCGTAACGTCCACTCGGTTGCCAGATCCACACGCTCCTCCCTTCCTGTCACCCCTCCTCGACGGAAAGGCCCGCGCATGTGCTGCACGGGCGCGGTGAGAGCTGGGTCACAGGGTGCGGACAGGGATCCGTAACGGCGAGGTCGCCACGGAGGTCCTCGCGGGGCGGGTGGCTATGAGGCGTTGCCCGGGGCTGTCGTGGCGGAGCCCGCGTCGAGGCCGGTGAGGAAGGCGGTGAGGACGCGGCGCAGGCGGGGTTCCACCTCGACGATCGCGTGGCTGAGGCGGGGGTCGGTCTCGTAGAGCTCCCGTAGGCGCGGGCCGGGGGTGGCGATCTGCCAGAGCGCCCCGGCCAGGCTGGTCGCCGTGGCGACGAGGTCGACGGTCTGGAGCTCGGTCAGTCCGAGCAGCCGTCGCAGCTCGTCGCCGATCAGCTCGATCTCTTCGAGCGTCACCAGTTTGAAGTCGCGCACCGAGTCGATCGACACGTTGCGTTCGAGGTTCATGGGCGCCTGGGACAGCAGGTCGCAGAACATCGGCCGGGCCGCCAGCGTGGCGGCGACGACCTCGGCGATCTCCGGGGCCGTGGCGTGCGTCCTGCGTTCGAGATCGCCGCGCAGTTCGGCGGACCACTGCCGCCAGCCCTCTGCGGTGAGCCTGAGGAAGATCTGCTCCCGCGTCTCGAAGTAGCGCAGCAGGGCCGACTTGTGCATCCCCACGGCCCCGGCGATGTCGGTGAGGGTGACGTCCCGGACCCCGCGCTCGCGGGCGAGGGCGCGGGCCGCGTCCAGGATCGCCTCTTCGCGCGCCTGCTTGGCCTGGGCACTGCGCGCACGTTGGAAGGCGGGCGTCGTCATGCCGGACATCATAGGAACCCTTAAGGGAACGGTGTTGCGTAAATAAGAGAACGGTGTTGTACTAACAGCATGAGTTCACAGGTTATGGGTTCACAGGTCTGGTTCATCACCGGTTCGTCGCGCGGTCTCGGCCGCGCCCTGGTCACCGCGGCCCTCGAGGCCGGTGACCGCGTCGTGGCCACCGCCCGCCGCCCCGAGGCGCTCGCGGAGGCGTATCAGGAGTACGGCGACCGCATCCACCCGCTCGCGCTGGACGTCACTCGCCCCGAGGCGGCGCGCGAGGCCGTCGAGGCGGCGCTCGCCCGCTTCGGGCGCATCGACGTGCTCGTGAACAACGCGGGATACGCGAATGTGTCGCCCATCGAGACCTCGGACGACGAGGACTTCCGCGCCCAGTTCGAGACGAACTTCTGGGGCGTCTACCACGTGACGAAGGCCGTGCTCCCGGTCCTGCGGCAGCAGGGGGCCGGTACCGTCGTGCAGATCTCCTCGATCGGCGGGCGGGTCGGCGGATCGCCGGGCATCGCCTCCTACCAGGCGGCCAAGTTCGCGGTCGACGGCTTCAGCCGGGTCCTCGCCGCGGAGACCGCCCCGCTCGGCGTGCGCGTCATGGTCGTCGAGCCGAGCGGCTTCGCCACCGACTGGGCCGGTTCCTCCATGACGGTTCACTCGATCCCCGGCGCCTACGACGCGACCGTCGGGGAGATGAACCGGCGGATGCGGCAGAGCACAGCCGGGGCGGCCGGGGACCCTCGGCGAGCCGCCGAGATCATCGTGCGGACCGTCCACCGCGGCGAGGTCCCGAGCCATCTCCCGCTGGGGGTGAACGCGGCGACCATGGCGCGGGACTACTCCCAGCGCCAGCTCGCCGAGGCGGCCGCCTGGGAGAAGGTCAGCCGCTCGGCCGACTTCGGCGAGCCGTACCCGGTGGAGCTCCCGGCCGAGGGAGCCGAGGGGGCGGCTGAGGGCGCCGAGGGTACGGCCGAGGGGGCGGCCGCCTGAGGAGCTGTCGCGCTATGCGCGGCGGATGGCGCGGCCCGCGAGGACGTCCGTCCGCCGCCCGTCCTCGATGACGAAACGGCCGTCGATGAGGACGTGGGGGATGCCGGTCGGCAGGGTGCGCGGGGTCTCGAACGTCGAGCCCGCCGCGACCGTCTCCGGGTCGAAGAGGACGAGGTCCGCGCGGTGGCCCTCGCGGATCCGGCCCCGGTCGGGGAGGCGGAGGCGGGCCGCGGGGCGGGCGGTGAGGTGGGCCACACACTCCTCCAGGGTGAGGACGCCCAGCTCACGGACGTAGCGGCCCAGGTACTGGGGGAAGGTGCCGTACGCGCGGGGGTGCGGCTTGGCGCCGTGCAGGATGCCGTCGCTGCCGCCGGTGTGGGCGGGGTGCTTCATGATCGCCTGGACGTTCTCCTCGTGCCCGACGTGCTGCAGGATCGTCGGGCCGAGATGGTCGTCCAGGAGGAGGCGGCGCGCGGTGACCCAGGGCGCCTCGGCTCGCTCGCGGGCGCTCGCGGCGACCGTCTTGCCGACGTACGCGGTGAGGGCCGGGTCGTTCACACCGGAGATCTCGATCGTGTCCCAGTTGATCGGCACCCCGTGGCAGCCGTCCGCTCCCTCTTCCTCCATGACGTGCCGGATGCGCTCGGCCTCGGCGTCGTCGCGCAGCCGCGCGAGGGCCGCGTCGGGGCCGCCCTCGGCCGCCCAGCTCGGCAGCATCGCGGCGAGCGTGGTGCAGCCGGGGAGGTAGGGATAGGTGTCGAGGGTGATGTCGGCGCCGTCGGCGATCGCGGCGTCCAGGAGGGCGAGCAACTCGGGGGCGCGGCCCTTGTTGAGGTCGAAGTTCATGGTGGCGTGGGCGAGGTGGAGCGCACAGCCCGCCTCCCGGCTGAGGGCCACCATCTCCTCGTAGGCGCGCAGGGCGCCGGCGCCGTAGGAGCGGTGGTGCGGGCAGTAGTAGCCTTCGTACGCGGCCACGACCCGGCACAGCTCGGTGAGCTCGGCGTCGGAGGCGTACATCCCGGGGGTGTAGGTGAGCCCGGAGGACAGCCCGACCGCCCCCTGCTCAAGACCCTCCGCCACCAGCGCCTTCATCCGCTCGACCTCGGCGGGCGTCGCGTCGCGGTCCTCCCAGCCGAGGGCGAGCATGCGGACGGTGCCCTGGGGGATGAGGTACGCGGCGTTGACGGCGATGCCCTGGCCGTCGAAGCCGTGGTCGAGGCGGTCCAGGAACTCGCCGACGGTGCGCCAGGTGAAGTCGATGTCGGAGCCGTCGCCGTTCCAGCCGGTGATGGCGGTACGGATCTGGGCGAGCGTGCGGTCGTCCACGGGCGCGTACGAGAGCCCGTCCTGGCCGATGACCTCCAGGGTCACGCCCTGGGCGGCCTTCGCGGAGTGGTCGGGGTCGCGGAGGAGGGCGAGGTCGCTGTGGGCGTGCATGTCGATGAAGCCGGGGGAGAGGGCGAGGCCGTCGGCGTCCACGATGCGGTGGGCGGTGGGGCGTGGCCCACCGCCCTCGGGCACGACGGCGGCGATCCGGCCGCCGTCGACGGCCACGTCCGCCCGATACCGGGCCCGCCCGGTGCCGTCGATGACGTCCGCACCGCGAATGACCAGCTCCATGGGGTTGCCCTCTCTTCCTTGCCGACCGCGCCTGCGGCGCGCTGTCCGTTCCCCCACCCACCCGCCCTCACAAGGTGGGGGACCCTCCGGGCCCCCCACACCCCCACCCCGGGCCTCACGGCCCGCGAGCCACGCGACCTGCGTCCCGGTCTCAGGGCGGGGCTTGCGCCCCGGCCGCCGGGCCCGGCGGGGTCTTGCCCCCCTGGCCCGGCCTCCGGGCCTCACGGCCCCCGGGCCACGCGACCNCCTCACGGCCCGCGAGCCACGCGACCTGCGTCCCGGTCTCAGGGCGGGGCTTGCGCCCCGGCCGCCGGGCCCGGCGGGGTCTTGCCCCCCTGGCCCGGCCTCCGGGCCTCACGGCCCCCGGGCCACGCGACCTGCGCCCCGGGCCTGGAGGGCGCCTTGCGTCCCGGCCGCCGTGCCCGGCGGGGTCTTGCGCCCCTGGTCCGGCCTCCGGGTCTCGCGGCCTCCGGGTCTCGCGGCCCCCGGGCCTGGAGGGCGCCTTGCGTCCCGGCCGCCGGGCCCGAGGGGGCCTGGCGTCTCCGCCCCCCTGGACCTGCCCCGGGGCCTCACGGCCCTCGGGCCGCGCGCCGTGCGCCCCGGGCCTGGAGGGCGCCTTGCGTCCCGGCCGCCGGGCCCGGCGGGGTCTTGCGCCCCGCCCCTCTGGCCCGGCCTCCGGGCCTCACGGCCCGGGAGCTGGGTGACTCGCGCCCCGGCTGGCCCGGGCCCGCCCGTGTCCATGGTCCGGCGTCCGCCTGGCCCGGATCGGCCCCCAGGTGCCTCAGCGCGGGCAGCGGCGGGGCGCCGCCGTCCGGGACTGGACCGGTCCCGGGGCGTGCCGTGTACGCGCGCCCGGCCCCTGCCCGAGGGAGCCCCGGCCTGAGCCCCGCCCCGGCAACCCGCCGTCCGGGACGTGGCCCGGGTGGGTTGCCGGGCCGGTCTCGGTTTCGGGTCCCGCCCGGCGGGGTTCGGGCCTTGCCTCCAGGGCAGGGCCCCGCCGGGGTCCGGGGCGGAGCCCCTGGAAGGGCGGGTGGGTGGGTCAGAAGAAGGTGCGGATGTAGTCCGTGACCGTGCCGTCCGCCTCCGCCACCGGGATCAGTTGCCACTTGTCGAAGCTGGTGCAGGGGTGGGACAGGCCCAGGGCCACCCAGTCGCCTACCTCCAGATCCGTGTCGTCCGCGACCGAGACCCAGGCGTGCTGGTCGGAGAGGGCCGTGATGGTGAGGCCCGTGGCGGGGCGGGTGGAGGCGTCGCGGGCGGAGCGGATGAGCTGGGGTTCGGGCATGTCCAGGTCGTACGCCGCGTCCCGCTTGCCCGCGTTCAGGAACGCCTGACCGGGTTCGGGGCGCGAGACGACCTGGGCCCACAGGCGGAAGGCCGGGTGCAGCTCGCCCTCCTCCGGGACGCGGTTGAACGGGGTGATGTGCCGGTAGTGGCCGTCGTCGTGGGAGACGTACGCCCCCGAGCGCAGCAGCTTCAGCACCGGTCGCGACAGCGTGGGCAGCTCCGCGAAGACGTCCGCCACCGCGTCGAACCAGGCGCTGCCGCCCGCGCTGACGACCACCTCGTCCACGTCCTCGAAGCGGCCCGCCGCGTCGAAATCCACCGCCAGTGCCGTGAGGCGGCGCAGCCACGCCCGTACTCGCTCGCCGTCCGCCTTCGGCACCTCGCCCTCGTAACCGGCCACCCCGACCAGCCGCAGGGTCTCCGTGGCCGCGACCGCGTCGGCGACCGTCGCGCACTCCGCCTCCGTACGGACCCCGGTGCGCGCGCCCTCGCCGCCGCCCAGCTCGACCACCACATCGACCGGCCGCCGCGCGCCCGTCTCCCGCAGGGCCGCGTCCATCAGCTCCACGCCGCGCACCGAGTCGACGTAGGCGATGAAGCGGAAATCGGGGTCGGCGTCGAGTTCGGCCGCGAGCCAGTGCAGGGCGGCGGCGTCCACGACCTCGTTGGCGAGGAAGATCCGCTGGATGCCGAAGGCGCGGTAGATCCGCACCTGGGTGGGGACGGCCGCGGTGATGCCCCAGGCGCCGTGCGCGAGCTGGCGCTCGAAGAGCTGCGGGGCCAGGGAGGTCTTGCCGTGCGGGGCGAAGGCGAGCCCATGGGCGGCGGAGTAGCGCTCCATCGCCACCAGGTTGTGCTCCAGCGCCTCGGCCGACAGCGCCAGTACGGGCGTGGTGAAGCCACCGGTGAACAGGGAGCGCCGCTCGGCGGCGAGCTCGCCGACCGTAAGGCCCTCGGCGTTCGGCGGCAGCCCCTTGAAGCGGTGGTCGACGCGCTCCCGCGCGAGGGCGGCGACGGCCTGGTCGCGGTGGTCGGTGGCCATGGAGCGCCTCCATAACGATTCCGGTTGCAATATCTGCAACGTTCATTGCGCATAACGCTTAGGGCTGTCTAACATCCCGCCCAGCACCGGGTCAACGGTGTGTGACCGAGCCCCATCCGTCCATCCACGAGGAGCGAGACCAACCGTGTCCCCTCTCCCCAGCGGCGAAGCCGTCGATACCGCCGTCGATGTCGTCGATACCGTCGACGTCGTATGTCTCGGCGAGTCGATGGTGACCTTCGTCCCGTCCCGTCCGGGCCGGCTGGCGGATGTCCCCTCCTTCGCCCGGGGCATCGGCGGCGCCGAGTCCAATGTCGCCTGTGGCCTGGCCCGCGCCGGGCACAGCGCGCGCTGGATCAGCCGGGTGGGCACGGACGGCTTCGGCGAGCACCTCGTACGGGAGATCGCGGCCACCGGTGTGGACACGGCGTACGTCCAGCGCGATCCGCGCCGCCCCACCGGGATCTACTTCCGTACGGCGGGGGAGCGTGCTGTCGGCTCCGAGATGGTTGACGTTGACGGGGACGGCGGTGTCGCCGCCTCGGAACCGCTCGCCGAGGTGGTCTACTACCGGGCCGGATCCGCCGCCGCGGCCATGTCCCCCGCGCTCATCCCCCGGGAGCGGGCCTGGTCCGGCCGGGTGCTCCATCTGACCGGGATCACCCCGGCCCTCTCCGGCGACTGCCGCGCGCTGATGCGCGAGCTGACCGCCCGCGCCCCCGGCCGTCCCCTCGTCTCCTTCGACCTCAACTACCGGGTCTCGCTCTGGCAGAGGGAAGAGGGCGAGGGAGTGGGCGGCGAAAGCGGCCCCGCCGTCCTGCTCGACCTCGCCCGCCGCTGCGACCTCGTCTTCGTCGGCGAGGACGAGGCCGAGGCGGTCTGGGGGGTGCGGGGCCCGGAGGCCATACGGGCGGCGCTGTCCGAGCCGGAGGTGCTGGTCGTCAAGCAGGGCGGCGCCGGGGCCACCGTCTTCGCCCGCCGCCCGAACGGCGACGGCGCAGGGGACGGCACAGGAGACGGCACCGGCGGCGGCAGCGGCGAGGGCACCGACGCCGCCACCGCCACCGACACCGTCACCTTCGAACCCGCCCCGCGCGTCGACGTCGTCGCCCCCGTCGGCGCGGGCGACGCCTTCGCCGCCGGTTTCCTCTCCGGCACCCTGCGCGGGCTGCCCGTCGCCGAACGGCTGCGCCACGGCCACCTCATGGCCGCCGCCGCCCTCACCGTCCCCGGCGACCTCGGCACCCCGCCCTCCCGTGAGCACGCCGACCGCCTGGTGGCACTCGATGCCACGCGGTGGGGCACACTGCGATTCGGCCCCGGCTGGACGGATCTGCCGAGTCCCGCCGAAAAGTGGGCCGAGACCGCAGCGGTGGAGGGACCCGACTCATGAGCCAGACCGTCGACCGAGCGCTGAGCATCCTGCCGCTGCTGGCGGAGGGGCCGGCCAATCTGGAGCAGGTCGCCACGCGGCTGGGCGTGCACAAGTCGACCGCGCTGCGGCTGCTGCGCACCCTCCATGAGCACGGCATGGTCTACCGCCAGCAGGACCAGCGCTACCGTCTCGGCGCCCGCCTCTTCGCGCTCGCGCAGGAGGCGGTCGAGAACCTCGACGTACGCGAGATCGCCCACCCCCATCTGGTGGCGCTCAACGAGCGCTGCGGGCACACCGTCCACCTCGCGGTGTACGAGGAGAACGAGGTGCTCTACATCGACAAGGTGGAGAGCCGCTACCCGGTGCGGATGTACTCGCGGATCGGCAAGCCCGTGGCCATCACCGTGGCCGCCGTGGCCAAGCTGCTGCTGGCCGATCTGCCCGAGCCCGAGCGGCGGACGCTGGCCGAGCGGCTCACCTACCCCGCGTACACGTCCCGTTCGACGCCCAACGCCGCCGCGTTCCTCAAGGAACTGGCGACCGTGCGCGACCAGGGCTGGGCCACCGACTTCGGCGGCCACGAGGAGTCGATCAACTGCGTCGGGGCACCCATCCGGGGAGCGGACGGACGCGTCGTCGCCGCCTGCTCGGTGTCGGCGCCGAACGTCGTCGTCAGCGCCGAGGAACTCCTCTCCCTGCTGCCGCTGGTGCGCCGCACGGCGGAGGAGATCAGCCGGGAATACTCGGGCGGCGCCCCGATGTCCCACGACGCGCACGGCGCACAGGGTGCGCACGGCACGCAGGGTGCGCACGACGCGCACGCCACGCACGGCACGGCCGGTTCGTCGGCCACCGCCCCCTCACACGAGCACGACCCATCGCACGAAACCCCCGAGAAGAGAGCCGAGGAGACCTCCTCATGACCGAGAAGCTCCAGAAGACCGCGATCACCCCGGCCACGCACACCACCCCGCCCGCCAAGTTCTCCCACGGTGTGAAGAAGGGGAACATCCTCCAGGTCGCCGGTCAGGTCGGCTTCGGCCCCGCCGTCCCTGGCCAGGCCCCCGCCCCCGTCGGGCCGACCCTGCGCGAGCAGACCCTGCAGACCCTGCGCAATGTGCAGGCCGTGCTGGAGGAGGGCGGCGCGAGCTGGGAGGACGTGGTGATGGTGCGGATCTACCTCACCGACACCGGCCACTTCGCCGAACTCAACGAGATCTACAACGAGTTCTTCGCCGACCTCAAGGAGGCCCCGGCCGCCCGTACGACGGTCTACGTCGGACTCCCGGCCGGTCTGCTCGTCGAGATCGACGCCCTCGCCGTCCTCGGCTGACGTCCGAACCGGCTGACGTCCGAACCGGCCAACGCGCGAAACCGCCGGTCGGCCCCCGAACCCCCGTGGCGGGCGGGAGCTTTCCCCGCCCGCCACGGGTTCCACCCTGACTCGTCCTCACCGTCCCCGTCGTCGGAAGCTCGAGCCCTGATCATCCCCACCCAGGATTTCCCAGCACGCGGCCCCCCGCCGTGCGGCGATACCCCCTACCCACATCCCGGAGTTCCCCATGCTGCTCGCGGCCGCTCCCGCTGCCGAGACCCCACCCCACACCGGTGGTCTGCTCGCCCTCATCCACGGCACCGCCGGTCTGCTGACCGTCGCCGCCCTCGGCATCGCGCTTCTGCTCTACCTGATCATCAAGGTCCGGCTGCAGCCCTTCGTGGCGCTGCTCGGCGTCTCCATCGCGGTCGGGCTGGCCGCGGGTCTCTCGGTCACCGAACTCTTCGGCACGGTCCAGAAGTCCGACGCCGTCTCGCTCATCGAATCCGGTATGGGCGGCATCCTCGGCCACATAGCCATCATCATCGGCCTGGGCACCATGCTCGGCGCGATCCTCGAGGTCTCCGGCGGCGCGGAGGCGCTCAGCGCCCGGCTGCTCGGTCTCTTCGGGGAGAAGCGGGCGCCGCTCGCGATGGGGCTCACCGGTCTGATCTTCGGCATACCCGTCTTCTTCGACGTCGGCATCTTCGTCCTCGCGCCGATCGTCTACGCGGCCGCCAAGCGCAGCGGCAAGTCGATCCTGCTCTACGCGATGCCGCTGCTCGCGGGCCTTTCCATGACCCACGCCTTCCTGCCGCCGCACCCCGGCCCGGTGGCCGCGGCCGGACTGCTCCACGTCGACCTGGGCTGGGTCATCCTGATGGGCGTCGTCGTGGGCGTCCCGTCGGTGCTGGCCGCGTGGGGCTACGCCGCCTGGATCGGCAAGCGCATCTTCGTGCCCGTACCGCAGGACATGGTCGAGGCGGCCGAGGAGTCCCGGGAGGCGGTCGCGGCCCAGCAGCGCGCCTCCGGCGCCACCCCGGCCGAGCAGCCGGTCTCGGTGGCCACGGTGCTCGCGATCATCGGCACCCCGCTCGTGCTGATCCTCTGCGCCACGTTCTCCTCCGTCGCGTTGGACCCGAGCACCGGCCGCTCGGTCATCGAGTTCTTCGGCCACCCCTTCGTGGCGCTGACGATCGCCCTGCTCCTCGCGTACTACCTGCTGGGCATCCGGCGCGGCTGGTCCCGCAAGTCCCTGGAGACCGTCTCCACCGCCTCCCTCAAGCCCGTGGGCAACATCCTCCTGGTGGTCGGCGCGGGTGGCGTCTTCGGGGCGGTCCTCAAGGGCAGCGGTGTCGCCCAGGCCCTGGCCGACGCCTTCGACAGCGCGGGCCTGCCGGTCATCGTGCTGGCCTGGCTGATCTCGGTGGTGCTCCGGGTGGCCCAGGGCTCGGCGACGGTCGCGATCGTCACGACGGCGGGCATCGTCACCCCGATGCTCTCCGACGGCGACTACTCGCAGGCCCATCTGGCGCTGGTCATCATGGCCATCTCGGCGGGCTCGATCTTCGCCTCGCACGTCAACGACGGCGGCTTCTGGATGGTGGCGAAGTACTTCGGCATCTCCGAGAGCGACACGCTGAAGTCCTGGACGGTCCTGGAGACCGTGCTGTCCGTGGCCGGATTCGTGGTGGCGGCCCTGCTGAGCATCGTCATCTAGCGGACGGCACCCGCACGACGACGGCGCCCGCACGACGACGGCCCCCGAATCCCGGTGGAAACCACCGGGATTCGGGGGCCGTCGCTTCTGGCTCCATTCCGCTCCGCGCCCCGTTGGCATTCACCGCGAGATTCACCCTTGCAACTCATTCATGGGAGCATCCACGTTTGATCAAATAATGGCAAAGAATGCTGATCGAAAGGGAGAGTTCCCGCTCGGCGACGACGTCGCGAATGCCAAGTCGTTTCATGTTCTACGTAGATTCAACTCTCCCTCCCCATGAGCAGCATGATCAATCCATAGGGTCCTTGAGGCATGTGAAGGAAGGGACCCATGGAAGAACTCCGCGCAATCCGGGCTCGCGGTATCACGAAGAGCTTCGGTGATGTCGTCGCCCTGGACGGCATCGACCTCGATGTAACGCCGGGTCATATCCACGGCCTGGTCGGACCGAACGGCGCCGGAAAGACCACGTTGCTCGGCCTGCTGCTGGGGCTCGCGGTGGCCGACAGCGGTCGCCTGGAGGTCCTGGGTACACCGGTCGAGCGGGCACTCGACGCTCCCGACGGTGTCGCCGGCTTCGTGGACGGCCCCGCCCTCTACCCCTCACTCACCCCACGGCAGAACCTCGCCGCGCTGGCCGCGCTCCGCGGCCACGACGCGCGCACGGCGGGGATCGACGACGTACTCGCCGAGGTCGGTCTCACCGACGTCGCCGACGACCGTACCCGCGGCTTCTCCCTCGGCATGCGCCAGCGGCTCGGGCTCGCCGCCGCCCTGCTGACCAAGCCCCGGCTGCTCGTGCTCGACGAACCGTCCAACGGCCTCGACCCGGCGGGCAAGAAGCACGTACACGGTGTCCTCGGCCGGCTCGCGGCCGACGGAACCGCCGTCGTGCTCTCCAGCCACAACATGGACGACCTCGAGGCGCTGTGCTCCGAGGTGACCATCCTCGCCGCCGGACGCGTCGTCTTCTCCGGCCCGCTGTCCAAGCTGGCCACCGAGAACCGTGAACTCGACTACCGGCTGCTCACCTCCGACCCGCGCGCCGCGCGCCGGCTGGCGGACGGCGCGCCGGGGATCCAGGTCGTCGACGACGCCGGGGTACGGCAGGACGCCGAACTGCTCGTCGTACGCGCCCTGGTGCCCGCCCTCGACCACCTCGTGGCGCGGCTCGTGGAGGGAGGCGTCGCGCTGCGCGAGCTCACTCCCGTGGTGTCGCCGCTCGAAGCCGCGTTCCTCGCCCTCACCGAACAGCAGGAGGCGGCCAGATGACCGCGACCCCCACCCGGAGCCGGGAACGGGAACCCGGGCAGGCGACCGGCGGCCGTCGCGTCCCCGTCACCCGCGCCTGTCGCTTCGAGCTCGTCAAGCTCGTCTCCCAGTGGCGGATCCGCCTGCTGCTCCTCGCCTGCTGGATCGCTCCCGCTCTCTTCGTCGCCGGGGTGGGCCAGCAGAGCACGCTTCCCGTCGACACCCTCTTCGGGCGCTGGATGCTCGCCTCCGGGTGGGCCGCCCCGCTGGTGATGCTCGGTTTCGCGGGGACCTGGGCGCTCCCGCTGCTGACCTCGGTCGTGGCCGGTGATGTGTTCGCCTCCGAGGACCGGCTCGGCACCTGGCGCCATCTGCTCGTGGCGGTCCGCTCGCCCCGGCGGATCTTCGTGGCGAAGGCGGTGGCCAGCCTCACCGTCCTGCTGCTGCTCGTGGCCGGGCTCGCGGTCTCCAGCACCGTCGGTGGCCTCCTCGTGGTCGGCGACCAGCCGCTGGTCGGTCTCGACGGCCATCTCCTGGCACCGTCGGACGCCGCCGTCCAGGTCCTGCTCTCCTGGGTCTGCGTCCTCGCTCCGACCCTGGCGCTCGCCGCACTCGGCTTCCTGGGGTCGGTCACGCTGGGACGGTCCCCGATGGGGCTGCTGGTGCCCGTGCTCGTCTCGCTCGCGATGGCGGTCGCCCAGATGCTGCCGCTTCCGGTGGCCGTGCGCGTCGCCCTGCCGAGCTACGCCCTCATCTCCTGGAACGGTCTGTTCACCAGCCCCCAGCAGCTGGGCCCGCTGCTGATCGGCATCGTTGTCAGCCTCGTGTGGGCGGTGGTCGCGACGGCGCTGGCGTATGTGCTCTTCGTACGGCGCGACTTCACCGCCCTGGCCCACGACGGTTCGGGCCGCCGCGCGATCACCGTCGGCGTCCTGCCGCTCGTCGGGGTGGCCGCCGCGTCGTTCGCGGTCGTCGCCGCGACGACCTCGGCGACGGGCTCCGGGATCGAGCAGGACAAAGTGCAGCGCTCGCTCGCCACGGCGTTCGCGCACCTGTACCGCATGCAGACCGACCAGCTCCACCGGCCCGCCGTCACCGAGGCCCAGTTGAAGGCCACGGCGTCGTGCAACAAGGGAAGCACCAGGGTCGCGGCGGAAGGCCCGGGCAACGACTGGCGCTGCGTCGTGACCTGGCATCTCCCCGGCGTCGAGGCCCCGGGACAGGCCATCTACCAACTCGACGTCACTCCGGACGGGCGGTTCATGGCCGATGGCGATGGACCGAAGGAAGTGAACGGCTACTTCCTGGTGCGGACGCCCGATGGGGACGCACCGAACCCGCTGTGGCAGTTCGACGGCAACGTCGAACTGCTCGACACCACCCCGAAGGGATAACACCCCATGCAGGTAACTCGCCGCCGCAAGCTCGTCGAGGAAGCCCGGATCAACCTCATCAGCAGACGCATCGGCCGCCGGATACCGCTGCTGACGGCGGGCACCACCGCCGTCGCCCTCGTGGCCGCCGGTACGGCGCTCGGGCAGACCCACCAGTTCGGCACGGAGCAGGTCGGTCAGGTCACCAAGAACGGCCAGGTCGTCTCCAGCAACCAGTACATCGCCCCGTACGGCGACCGCCTCGTCATCAACCAGGGCAAGATCATGTCGTCCTCGGTCAGCCCGGACGGCACACATATGGCCGCCTCGGTCACCGACGGCGGCGCGGCCCTGGCCATCGTGGACCTGAAGAACTGGAAGACGCAGCAACTCGTCGGCAACGCCGCGTCGTCGAACCCCCGCATCAGCAGCAACAACGTGGGCCAGGAGGGCCCGACGTACTCGCCCGACGGCAAGCAGCTGTGGCTGGGCCAGCCGGACGGCTACACCGTGTTCACCGTGGACGCGGACGGCGGCGTCTCCAGCCCGCGGACCGTCACCATCCCGGCGGACGGCTCCAAGCGTGCCCTGGTGGGCGAGGCCGTGTTCTCGGCCGACGGCAAGACCGTGTACTCCGCGGTCAACGGCCAGAACCGGGTCGTCGCCATCGACGCCGCGACCGGGACCATCGAGCAGAGCTGGAACGTGGGCAACGCCCCGCGCGACATGGCCGTCGTCGGGAAGAAGCTCTACGTGAGCAACGAGGGCGGTCGCCCGGCCAAGCCCGGCGAGCCCACCATCAACTCGTACGGCACCCAGGTGCTCGCCGACCAGAAGACCGCCGCCACCACCAGCGGCACGGTCAGCGTCATCGACCTGGCGCACCAGGACGCCGCGGTCTCCAGCATCGAGGTCGGTCTGCACCCGACCGCCGTGTACGCCAAGAACGGCGTGGTGTTCGTCACCAACACCGCCGACAACAACGTGTCGGTCATCGACACGGCGAAGGACAAGGTCGTCCAGACCATCTCCACCCAGCCGTGGGCCAAGGCCCGGGTGGGCTACGAGCCCGACGCGGTGACCCTCACCGACGACGGTCACCTGCTGGTGACCCTCGGCCGTGCCAACGCCGTCGCCGTCTACAAGTACACCTCCGCGCAGGAGCCGGTCTCTTACGTCGGGCTGCTCCCCACCGACTACTTCCCCTCGGAGATCACCACCTCCGGCAAGGAGGTGTACGTCTCCAACACCCGTGGCGTCGACGCCCGCCGCAAGGCCACCGGCGGTCACGGCACCCACGACACCACGTCGAGCGTGCAGCGGTTCACACTGCCCGACGACAGCGTGATCAGGTCCTACACCGGCAAGGTCTTCAAGCAGAACGGCTGGAACGGCGAGTCGCTCAAGAAGTCCGAGGGCGCCCCGGCCAAGCCGGTGCCGGTCCCGGTCAAGCTCGGCGACCCCTCGACGATCAAGCACGTCTTCCTGCTCGTCAAGGAGAACCGGACCTACGACCAGGTCTTCGGTGACATCCCGAAGGGCAACGGCGACCCGTCGCTGGCCCAGTACGGCGAGAACGTCACGCCGAACCAGCACGCCCTGGCCAACCAGTTCGGCCTGTACGACAACACGTACGACATCGGCACCAACTCCGCCGAGGGCCACAACTGGCTGATGCAGGCCGACAACCCGGAGTACACCGAGTCCTCCGCCGGTGAGTACACCCGCAGCTACGACACCGAGGACGACGCCCTCGGCCACCAGAAGACCGGCTTCATCTGGACCGGTGCGCAGGCGGCCCACAAGTCCGTGCGGAACTTCGGTGAGTTCCAGCAGTTCCTGACCAAGCCGTCGGGCGCCAGCTGGCAGAACCTGTACTGCGACACCAAGAACATGGCGGCGACCGGTCAGGACACCGCCTACCCGCTGAACTCGAGCTCGCCGATCCCGTCGCTCAACGACGTGTCGGTGCACGGCTTCCCGAAGTTCGACACCAGCGTCCCGGACGTCTACCGCGCCGAGATCTGGAAGCGGGACTTCGAGAAGAACGGTCCGGCGAACCTGAACATGTTCTGGCTCTCCAGCGACCACACCGGCGGCCCGGTGAGCGGTGCCGCCCAGGTCGCGGACAACGACCTCGCCGTGGGCCAGATCGTCGACAAGATCTCGCACAGCAAGTACTGGAAGGACTCGGCGATCTTCGTCGTCGAGGACGACTCCCAGGCCGGCCTCGACCACGTCGACGGCCACCGTGCCCCGGTCCAGGTCATCAGCCCCTGGGCCAAGCACGGCGCGGTGGACAGCCACTACTACTCGCAGATCAACATGATGCGGACCATCGAGCAGATCCTCGGGATCCAGCCGATGAACCAGAAGGACACCGCGGCCACCCCGATGACCTCGGCGTTCACCCAGAAGCCGGACTTCACGCCGTTCAAGGCGCTGCCCAACCGGGTCTCGCTGACCGACGGTGTGAATACCCCGCCGTCCTGCGGTCTGGACACCCCCGCGGCGCAGAGCCCGAAGGCGGCGGCCGTGCCGTCGGCCTCGGTGCCGGCGGATATGAAGAACGTCGCCGCCGAGTGGGACCAGTGGAAGTCGAAGCAGCGGCTGACCGGCCCCAACGCCGTTCCGGACTACGCTCCCCCCGCCCAGATGAACCACCTCACGTGGTACGAGAGGTACAACTGGGCGAAGCCGTACCCGGGTGAGAAGAAGATCTACGCTCCTCAGGACGTGCCGGGCGCCGCCATCCCGTCGGCGGAGAACGACGGCTGACACCAGGTCATGTGGCAGGCGGCCCCTGACCGGCGTCATCGCCGGTCGGGGGCCGTGATTTTAGGGATCAGGTGGTGGGGAACTCCCCGCGCTTGACGGCGGAGACGAACGCCGACCACGCGGACGGCTCGAACATTAGGACTGGTCCGTCGGGGTTCTTGCTGTCGCGGACGGGGACGTCGGCGTGCCCCCGGGCGACCTCAAGGCATTCGCCCTGATCGCCGCCGCTGTAGCTGGACTTGAACCACCCCTTGATCGCGGAGCCATGGGGGGTGGCGTGCTCACTACTGACCATCCGCGTGTTCCTCCGCTACCGCCCTGACGAGGGCCAGTGACTCCTGCTGCGACAACGCTTCGCTCAGGGCCAGAGCGTAGGCCGTTTGGCTGGCGTTCACCAGCGACGGATCATCCATCAAGTTGCCGGTGAGGAAACCTTCGACGTACGCCACCGGGGCGGAATCGCCGAAACTCATGAGCGTGAGCAGACTCTGCTGGAGCGCGTGAGCCCCAGCGGTGAAGGGCAGCACGTGCAGCCGCAGACGCCCTGCCCCGGCCATATCCGCGATCTTGTACAGCTGTTCGGCCATGACTTGGGGGTCACCGACGCGACGTCGCAGCACGGCTTCGTCGAGGAGCGTCCACACGACAGGATGCGACGGCCTGTCCAGAATCCGGGCCCGTTCCGTTCGGATGACGACGTCCCGGTCAAGCTCCTCGGGCGTGTGGTTGGGGCGGTACGCACTGAACAGTGCCCGTGCGTAGGCGGGCGTCTGAAGCAGGCCGGGGACAAGTGTGAGCGCGAACTGCTGAATCAGGGTGGCCTGCGGTTCCAGCTCGGCGACGGTCGCGAAGTGGTCGGTCCACTTCGACTCCAGATCCTCCAGCCACCGCGCGAAGAACCCGTCCGTCCCCAGCGCCTGATCGATCCGTACCGCGTCGTCCGGCCTCGGCAACCGCCTGCCCGCCTCGAAATGGCTGATCAGCGTGGGCGAGCACACCACGCGTTCGCTCAGCGCCTCTTGGGTCATGTCGGCCGCTGTGCGGCGGAGCCGCAGCTCCTCCCCGTACTTCTCCCTGGGGGTGCGGGGCCTTCGATCCAACGTCATGGGCTGACCTCCCGAGTTGAAGGGTGCGTTGTCAGGCTCGCCCTCCTGGCAGCGTAGCCAGAACACCCTCCACTCTGTGAGGAAAGCGCCACACAGCGTGAAGAAACGCAGGACCCTCGCGACCGGGGTGCACCGGCCCGAGGGCGTGGCCCACCAGCTGACAGGAGCTGATGAACATGAAGGACCCTATGGGGCGGTTCCTCGCATGCGTGAGTGCACTTCTCGCCGTACTGCCGCCCGGCCGTCATCGGGCCGGGGTTCGGGCGGTGATCCACGCGGTGGAGGTGCCCGGATGGGCGCGATGACCGGTCTGCGGCTGCTGCCGTGGACGGACCCCGACGGCAAGCCGTGTTATCTGTCGTCGGACGACGGGAACAGCCCGCTGAGCCGACGTGCGGACGCGATCGAGGCCGTACAGGTGTCGATGGCGGCCGAACTCCTCCGGCACGCCCGAGCGCTGCTGGACGCCCCCAAGGCCGACACGCGAGAACTGCGCTACCTCGCGGGCCGGCTGTGTGAGGCGCTGCGCGACGTGCTGCGGGTCGCCGAGAGCCGGGGCGCCCGCCTGCCCTCGTACGGCGAAGGCGACAGCCCGGACGCGGGTACGGCGCCTGGCAGCGCTGCGGGGTCGGCGTGACCGATTGGCGGATTACTCCGGTTCCGGGCCGGGGCTTGCGCCGGGTGGACGGTGGGGAACTCGCGCTGCCGCTCCAGATCATCCAACGCGGGCAGCATCGCGCCATCGCTGAGCTGGAGCTGACTCACGCGGAGGCGGAGCGGCTGCACGCGGCCCTGTGCCACGCGCTCGGTGAGCAGCCTCCGCCTCCCGATGTGCCCGAGTGCCGTCGGCCTGTCCGCTACCCGGGCGGCCGACAGCGGTACTGAAGACGACCGTGCTCGGGGCCCGCGCGAGGGGCCGTCCCGGCGTTCCCCGCCGGGACGGCCCCTCGCGCGGGTTACGGTGTTGGCTTAGGCGCAGTACTGCGATTCCTTGCCGATCGAGCGGTACATGCAGTCCGCGTTCTCCACGAGTTGGAGCACCGCGTCGCGGTTGCGGCTGGTCTCGCGGTCGATGACCTCGTCGGGCGGGTAGAAGCCGCCGGCGCCGGAGGAGGTCGGGTACATCTCGAAGGTGTAGGCGAAGATCTTCTGGGTGCCCCACAGGTAGTCGTCGATCGCGCCGTCGGTGATGTACAGCTCGCTCGACTGCTCGGGGGTGTAGCCGTTGCTCGCGGCCATCTTCTTGCCGACCGTGGCGAAGGCGTCGTAGTCGTCCCGCGTCATGCCGGTCGTGGTTTCGTCGTACGTCCAGCCGAAGGGCCACAGCACCAGTTCGCTGTAGGTGTGGAAGTCGATGGCGGCCTTGATCTGCTGCTTGCCGCCCACGACCCGGCTGCGGGCGAAGTCGGCGACGACCTTCACCTCGGGGGCGGAGGCGGCGCGGGGGCCGCGGTAGGTCTCGGAGCTCGGCGAGGTGGAGGAGCCGCCGCAGCAGCCCCACTTGAAGTCCCAGTTGCGGTTGAGGTCGGTGCCGATGGCCGAGGAGCCGGAGTTGGGCTGGCGGTTCTTGCGCCAGCTGCGGTAGGAGCCGGTGGCGATGTCGTACTCGCCGCCGTCTGGGTTCACGTCCGGGACGATCCAGATCTCCCGGCCGTTGACGGCATTGGTGATCCGGGAGTCGCTGCCGTAGCCCTCGGTGAACTGTCGCACCAGATAGAGCGCCATCTCCACCGTAAGGTGCTCACGGGCGTGCTGATGGGCGGTGAAGAGGACCTCGGGCTCGTTCTCGTCCGTGGCCACGTTGTCGCTGATCTTGAGAGCGACGATGTCGCGGCCCTCGTACGACTTTCCGATGACGCGCTTGCTGAGGATCGACGGATACTTGGCCACCGCCGCGTTGATCTCGGCGTTCGCCTCGGCGTAGTTGTGGTACTTCGCATCGGATGACGGGAAGTCAAACGGCTTGGCCGACCTGCCCTCATTGCGGTCGGGCGGGCCCTGGAGCGCGGTGAGCCGGTAGCCGAGCGCGCGCAGCCGCTTGGCCTGCGCCGGGTCGGCGGTGACGACCAGGGAGCGGGCGTCCACCTCGTCGATGGACACCCCGGTGGCGGCGACCGCGGAGCGGTCGGCCCGGGTGGCGGGGCCGGAGACCTCGTACTGCCGCACGCTCTCGTCGGCGCCCTGGGCAGTGGGTGATGCGGTGCGCTCGGTGCCGTGCCGTGGGGCGGGATCGTCGGCCTGAGCTGCCATGGGGGCGGCGAGTGCGAGGGTGAGCACGGCGGTGAGGGCGGCGGCCCGTCTACCGCTGATGCGACGTCGCATGACATCTCCTGGGGGGTTGAGGGCGAGCGACTGCTGCGCCAGTGTTCGGCCATGCGCATGACATGCGCAAGGGTGGGAAATGGTCGAAGCCGAAGGAATCTCTCATCGAGGGAAGGAACCCCCCGCATGAAAAGATCTCTCGTCGGTGCGCTCTCGGCCCTGTTACTGGGCGGCGCGACCCTCGTCGGCGCGGGCGCGGCGCCCGCGACGGCCGCGTCCCCCGCCAAGGCGCCCGCCGCGTCCCCCGCCAAGGCCTCCACCAAGGCCCCGAAGGCGGTCGACTTCGCGGGCACGGTGGCGCTCAGCAACTGCTCCGGCTCCGTCGTCCGCACGCCGGGCTCGGCCGACAGCGACCCCGCGCTCGTCCTCTCCAACGGCCACTGCCTGGAGAGCGGCTTCCCCGGTGCGGGAGAGGTGATCGTCAACCAGCCGTCCAGCCGGAGCTTCACCCTGCTGACCGCCTCGGGCGGCCGGGCCGGCACCGTCCGGGCGAGCAAGGTCGCGTACGCGACGATGACCGACACCGACATCTCGCTGTACCAGCTGACGTCCACGTACGCCCAGATCCAGTCGTCGTACGGCATCAAGGCGCTGACGCTGTCGGACAGCCACCCGACCCAGGGCTCCGCGATCAATGTGGTCTCCGGCTACTGGAAGACGATCTACTCCTGCAATATCGACGGATTTGCATATCGCCTTAAGGAGGGCGACTGGACCTGGAAGGACTCGGTCCGGTACACCTCCGCGTGTAACACGATCGGCGGAACGTCGGGCTCTCCCGTCGTCGACCCGGCGTCCGGCAAGGTCGTGGCCGTCAACAACACGGGCAACGAGGACGGCGGCCGCTGCACCCTCAACAACCCGTGCGAAGTGGACCAGAACGGCACGGTGACGGTGCGCAAGGGCATCAACTACGCCCAGGAGACCTACCCCATCACCAAGTGCGTGACCACCGGCAACAAGATCGACCTGAACCTCGCGGGGTGTGTGCTGCCCAGGCCCTAGCGAACACCAGTACGCCGGTGTGCCCCGCCTGCCGTGGGCGGGGCACACCGGCGCAGATCGAACCTTCGTTCCCGCTCTGTGGCCTACAGCCCGTGGACGTGCGGGCCGACCGCCTTCGACCAGCCGTTCCCGTTGGCCGCGTCCCAGTTGGTGGACCAGGTCATCGCGCCGCGGATGCCGGGGTACGTCTTCGACGGCTTGAAGGAGCCGCAGCCGGAGCCCTTGGCGAGGCAGTCCAGGGCGTCGTTGACCACGCCCGGCTCGACATAGCCGGAGCCGGCGCCGCTGGTGGAGGCGGGCACGCCGATGCCCACCTGGGACGGGTCGAGGCCGTTCTCGAGCTGGATGCAGGCGAGCGCGGTGAGGAAGTCGACCGAGCCCTGGGAGTAGACCTTGCCGTCACAGCCCTGCATCGAGCCGCTGTTGTAGTACTGCATGTTGACCACCGTCAGGAAGTCCTTGATCCCCAGGGCGGTCTTGAAGTACTCGGTGGACGCCGACTGCATGTCGATCGTCTGCGGCGCCATGGTGACCACGACATCGCTCTTCTTGTCGTGGATGGCCTTGAGGGCCTTGGTCATGTAGGTGGAGTTGACGCCGTTCTCCAGGTCGATGTCGACGCCGTTGAAGCCGTACTTGTCCATCAGGCCGGTGATGGAGGAGGCGAAGGCGTCCGCCGAGGCGTCGTCGCTGACCGAGATGGTGCCCTTCTCGCCGCCGACGGAGATGATCACGGACTTCCCGGCCGCCTGCTTGGCCTTGATGTCGTCCTTGAACTGCTGCTCGTCGCTGTAGCCGGTGGCGGGGTCGAGCTTGAAGTCGACCGCTCCGGGGGAGCCGGTGGCGTCCGCGAAGGCCACCGCGATGATGTCGTAGTCGTCCGGGACGTCCGAGAGCTTCTGCTTCGTCGCGCCGTTGTCGAAATTCTGCCAGTAGCCGGTGACGGCGTGCTCGGGGACGGCGGCGGCGCGCTGCCCCGCGTCCGGGTGCTCCTCGGACGCGTTGGCCGAGCCGGCGGATATGAGCCCTCCTGCGGCGAGGGCGACGACTGCGGCGGCTCCGAGCAGCCGCTTGGTGAACTGTGCGCGTACCACGACAGCCTCCGTGCGTGGGGGGATGTGGGGGAGGTGGTGCCAGTGCGCGTTCAGGGGCCCCTGTGGCGTGCGTATAAGGTGGTCCAGACCAATAGCGTTGTCAAGCCCGCGCGACGTCTTCCCTGCACGTGAGGGTGAAAAATGCGGATGAGGGGGCCAAGAGCGGTTGCGCTCCCGGCCCCCTCGCCCCCTCCTCGCGGAAGAGGCTCGTCCCCTCCTCGCGAAGGGGCCGCGTCACGCTATGGCAGACCGTGGACCTTGGGGCCCACCGCGTTCGACCACGCGTTGCCCGCCGTCGCGTCCCAGTTGGTGGACCAGGTCATCGCGCCGCGCAGACCCGGGTAGGTCCTGGACGGTTTGAAGGAGCCGCAGTTCGTGCCGCGGGCCAGGCAGTCCAGGGCGTTGTTCACGACCGTCGGGGAGACATAGCCGCTGCCCGCGCCCCGCGTCGAGGCGGGCAGGCCCAGGCCGACCTGGGACGGCGACAGACCGCCCTCCAACTGGATGCAGGCGAGCGCGGTGAGGAAGTCGACCGAGCCCTGGGAGTAGACCTTGCCGTCGCAGCCGAGCATCGAGCCGCTGTTGTAGTACTGCATGTTGACCACCGTCAGGATGTCCTTGATGTTCAGCGCCGTCTGGAAGTAGGCGTTGGACGTGGACTGCATGTCGATGGTCTGCGGGGCCATGGTGATGACCAGGCCGGACCCGGCCTTCGCCGACAGGGAGCGCAACGCCTGGGTCATATAGGTGGCGTTGAGGCCGTTCTCCAGATCGATGTCGACGCCGTTGAAGCCGTACTCGCGCATCAGGGCGTAGACGGAGTTGGCGAAGTTGTTCGCGGAGGTCGAGTCGTTGACCGACACCGTGCCGTTCTGGCCGCCGATGGAGATCACGACGGACTTCCCGGCCGCCTGCTTGGCCTTGATGTCGTCCTTGAACTGCTGCTCGCTGCCATAGCCGACGGCCGGGTCCAGGGTGAAGTCGACGGCTCCGGGGGTGCCGGTGGCGTCCGCGAAGGCGACCGCGATGATGTCGTACTGGTCCTGGACCTCGCGCAGCTTCTGCACGGCGGCGCCGTTGTTGAAGTTCTGCCAGTAGCCGGTGACCGCGTGCTTGGGCACGGTGCCGCCCCCGCCCCCGCCGCTTCCGGCCGAGGTGGTGCCGGTGACGGCGGCCGACCTGGGCGACTCGCCCGCCGCGTTGGTGGCGGTGACCTGGAACTGGTACGAGGTGGACGGCGCCAGCCCGGTCACGGTCGCGGACGTCCCGCCGACCGACTGCACCTTGGAGCCGTCGCGGTAGACGTTGTAGCCGGTCGCGCCGGTGACCGGGGACCAGGACAGATCGACGGAGGACGAGGTGACGGCGCCGGTCTTGAGCCCGCTGGGCGCGCCCGGCACCGGGTCGCCGGGGTCGCCGCCGGGGCCGGACAGGCTGATGTCGTCGGCGTAGTAGGCGGGCTGGCCGTACCAGCCGTGGGTGTAGACGGTCACCGAGGTGGTGGTGGCGCCGGTGGTGAAGCTGGTGCTGAGCTGCTGCCAGCCGGTCGCGGAGGGCGTCCAGGTCGAGACGTCGGTGGCCCCGGTGCCGCTCGCACCGAGGTACACATAGCTGCCCTGGACCCAGGCGCTGAGGGTGTACGAGGAGTTGGGCTTGACGGCCACGGTCTGGGCGCAGCGGGCGTTGTCCGAGCCCGCCGGGGTGGCCTTGAGGGCGGCCGAGCCGCCGTGGACGGGGCTCGCGACCGTGGTGCCGCTCCCGGCCGAGCAGGTCCAGCCGCTGAGACCGGACTCGAAGCCGGGGTTCTGGGCGAGGTTGGCGGCGACGGCACGTGAAGCGGTGCCCGTCGTGGCGCCCGAGGCGGGGCCGCCGAGGGCGACAAGCGCCGTCGCGCCCAGCGCGGTGGCGGCGAACGCGCCGGTCAGCCGGGCGATGTTGCGTCTGAGTCGGGTGGGGCGAGGGTGTGGGGCGCGGTCCATGACTGCCTCCGTGGGGGAATCCGATGGGAAGCCGGCGTGAAGGAGGAGCTTGCGGACGGTGGCCACCGTATGAACGTAAAGTGGTCCAGACCAATGCCCTTGTCAAGGGGATGCGCGCACTGAAGGATCGGGCCTGGAGTGCGTAACCCAGAGGAACTGTTCTCTCGCGCCGTTTTCGTGGATAAAGTGACGACGCACCAGGACAGGGGCAGTAAGAGACAGGGGCAGTAACGACCTGCGGCCGCCGCCGCTCGGCGCCGATGTGAGACGGGGTAGCCGACGTGCCCACCGCGATAGCAGTCACCGGCCGCGAGCTGGTGCTTCCGCCGCCCGACGGGCAGACCCCGTCGGCCGTCGTGCTCCGCCCGCCGGACGCACAGTCACTCGACGACGCCCTCGCCGAGGTCGGGACCCTCCTCGACCAGCAGGGCTATCTCGTCGTGCTCTACCCCGCCGCGACCCCCGCGGCCGTGGTCCGCCGGCTCCACACCGTGCGCTCCGTCCTGGAGAGCGACCGGATGGCGCTGCTGCCGCTGGAACTGCCCCCGCTGGCCGTCGCCGTATTAGCCCGTCAGCTGCGCCAGCTGTCCATATCCGACTTCAGCCCCGGCGTCCTGGCGTGCGCCGCCCGGCTGCTCTCCCACTACATCCACGCGGGCGCGCTGCTGGGCAGCGTCGCCAAGCTGGACCGGGTCCCGGTCAGCCTCACCTCGCACGTCAAGTCCTGGGTGCCCGGCGCCCACTTCGGGGTGCTCGCCCACCCCACCCCGCACCTGGTCAAGGTCGGCGGCGCGACCGAGCTGCCCGCCCCGGGGTACGCCACCTCCATGACCATCGCCCGGGGCCAGCTCAGCAGCCACGGCTACGGGGGCGGCGCGGCGGGCCGCGACGACTGGGTCACCGGCGCCCTCGCGCCCGCCTGGGGCGTACGCGGAGTGGAGGAGGTGCCGCTGCCCGCCGAGTCGGCGCGCTGGTGGGGCACCCCGAAGCTGATCGAGTTCGCCGCGGCCATCCCCGACCTCTCGGTCCTCTACCAGCTCGTGGCCTCCGTACGGAGAGAGGAATGCCACTGGTGCGGTTTCGAACTCATCGGCGACCGCTGCGCGTTCTGCTCCTGCCCGGTGGCCCGCGGCGATGAGATCCCCGCACTGCTCAACGCCCAACGTCCCGCCCTGACCAGCCGGTAACGTCCCCGAACGAGGTTGTGCGACCCATGAATTCACGCCAGCGCCGCGGAGTCATCCTGCTGCTCCTGTCGGTCCTGTGCGCCGTCGGCGCCTTCGCCGGAGTCCTCTCCGTCGTCAACGACGTGGAGTCGAAGGTCGGCCCCGAGACCACGGCCTACAAACTCACCTCGGACGTCAAGCCGTACAAGGCGCTGGACGCGGGGGAGTTCGAGAAGGTCTCGATGCCCAAGCGCTATGTGCCCTCCACCGCCGTCACCGATCTCGACGAGCTACGCGGGAAGATCGCGGTGACCCAGCTGACCAAGGGGTCGCTGCTCCAGCGCGACATGATCGTGAACCGGCCCGCCCTGAAGCCCGGACAGCAGGAGATCGCGATCATGGTCGACGCGGCGACCGGCGTAGCGGGCAAGATCACCCCGGGGGCGCGGGTCAACATCTACGCCACCTTCGAGGGCAGCACCCAGGGCGAGAAGCCGGTCTCCAAGCTGATCGTCGCGGGCGCCGAGGTACTCGACCTCGGCAAGATCACCGCCCTGGAGCCCGACCGGGACGACAAGCGGCGGATCGACGAGGCCGTGCCGATCACCTTCGCCCTCGACACCAGGAACGCCCAGCGCGTGGCCTACGCCGAGTCCTTCGCCTCGCATGTGCGGCTCGCGCTGGTCGCGCCCGGCGGGGGCCCGTCCATAGACCCCGACGACCGCACCTACACCCTCGACGGCGACAAATGAGTGAGGAGGTGCCGCGGTGACGATCAGAATCCTGCCGGCCGTCGGCGACCCCGACGCCGCCCACTCCCTCGGTGGGCTGCTCGGCCAGCTGCCCGGTGTCGAACCGTCGGCGCCGGTGGGGGACTCGACCCTGCTGCTCGACACCCTCGCCTCGCTGGCCGCCGCGTCCCTGGAGGAGCTGCCGGAGGTCGTCCTCGTCCATGAGCGCATCGGCCCTGCCCCGGCGCTGGAGCTGATCCGCGAGATCGCGCTGCGCTTCCCGGCGGTGGGCGTGGTACTGGTGACCGCCGACGCGGGGCCCGCGCTGTACTCGGCGGCCATGGACGCCGGGGCCCGTGGCATCGCCGGGATACCGCTGGCGTACGACGAGCTGGCGGCCCGCGTCCAGGGCGCCGCCCAGTGGGCCACGGGCGTGCGGCGCCATCTCGGGGGCGGCGGCGACCCGTTCGCCGCCGGGCCCGGCGGCAAGCTGGTCGCGGTCGCGGGCGCCAAGGGCGGGGTCGGCACCACCGTGACCGCCGTACAGCTCGCGCTCGCCGCGCGGGCCGCGGGCCGTAAGGTCGCGCTGGTCGACATGGACCTCCAGTCCGGGGACATCGCCTCGTACCTCGATGTGCAGTTCCGGCGCTCGATCGCCGACCTGGCGCAGATCAACGACATCTCGCCGCGGGTGCTCCAGGACGCGGTGTTCACCCACCAGACCGGGCTCGGGCTGCTGCTCGCGCCGGGCGAGGGCGAGCGCGGCGAGGAGGTGACCGACCGCACCGCCCGGCAGGTGATCGGCGCGCTGCGCTCGCGCTTCGAGGTCGTGGTCGTCGACTGCGGTACGCAGATGACCTCCGCGGGCGCCGCCGCCGTGGAGCTCGCGGACATCGCGCTGCTGGTGACCACCCCGGACGTGGTCGCGGTGCGCGCCGCCAAGCGCATGGTGCGGCTGTGGGACCGGCTCCAGATCCGCAAGGCGGAGGAGACCGTGACCGTGGTCAACCGGCACACCCGCTCCGCGGAGATCCAGCCGCAGCTGGTCCAGCGGGCCACCGGCACGACGGTGGCGCGCACGGCGATCCCGGCCGGCTTCAAGGAGCTCCAGCCCGCCGTCGACTCGGGCCGGATGCAGGACCTGGACGCCAAGTCGGCTGTCAAACAGGCGCTGTGGGGGCTCGCCGGTGAGCTGGGCCTGGTGGAGGCGGCACCCCCGGGCGGCGGCCGCCGCGCCACCCACCGGGGCGGCCACGCGGCCGGGGGCGGCGGCGAGCGCGCGCTGCCGGGGCTGCGGCGGCGCCACGCCATAGAGGCGGGCGGTGACCCGGCGCAGGGCAGCGTGGGTGACGGCACCGACGCGCTGAACGAGATCGCCCCGCCGTCCACCAAGGGCTTCCTGCGCAAGCGGGGCGGCGGCGACCGAGGTCAGGTGACGGTCGAGTTTCTGGGCGTCCTGCCGCTGGCGCTGATCGTGCTCGCGGTCATCTGGCAGCTGGTGCTGGTGGGTTACACGTATTCGCTGGCGGGCAACTCCGCCGACAAGGGCGCCCGCGCGGGCGCCGCCAAGGGCGCGGGCGCCTGCCAGGACGCGGCCGCGAAGGACGTCCCCGGCTCCTGGACCGCCGACATCGACTGCGCCGGCGGCGACGGCACGGTCTACAAGGCCACGGTCAAACTCCACGTCCCGATCCTCTTCCCGGGCGCCGCCGACTTCCCCTGGACGGTCACGGGCACGGCGGGTGCGGCGGATGAGACCGACCTGGCGGGCGGAGGAGACTGACATGACCCGTCACCACCCTCCCCTCTCCGGACGCCCGGCGACGGCACCCCACCACCGTGGCCGCCCGGGGGCGGCCACGGCGCCGGGCGGCGGTTCCACGGCGCCGGGCGCCGGGCCCACGCCCCCGGGCGCCGGTTCCACGGCGCCGG
>NZ_JACVYG010000080.1:0-39452 GCF_014712245.1 Streptomyces sp. 5-10 | reverse complement strand
CGATCTCGCCACGGTTGGCGATGAGCACCTTTTGCATGCTCTCTCTTCCCTCTTCCGAAAAGTTCCGTCCCGTCGAGGACGGTCAAGGTGGCTACCCCAGGGCCCGCTCGAGGAAATCCAGCACCACGCTCGCGTAGCCTTCGGGATCGGTCTCCAGTCCGAGCAGATGCTCGGCTCCCGGCAGGACGTGCGTCTCGGCTTGGGCGTAGCGCTCGGCCAGCGCGTCCACCGAGGAGGGCGGCACGATCGCATCGTGCTCGCCCGACATGAACAACAGGGGGATCTTGGCGAACTTGCCCGTCGCGGGCGGCGGCCACTGGGCCCGGAGCATGGCCGGACCCACCGCGCACAGCGTCCGCGCCACCACCGAACGGGCCGGTTCGCCCTTCAGCACGGCGGGCAGCGGCAGCGCCTCCGCCTCCAGGAACTTGCGCAGCAGCGGCGGGACGTCGTGCCCCGGTCCGCTGTCGCACACCAGCGCGTCAAGTTCGAACCCGTCGTGCGTCAGCGCCCACATGGACGAGAAGCACGAGAACGAGAAGCCGTAGAAGGCTATCCGCGCCGAGCCGTACCCGCCCCGGCCGCGCAGATGGGACACCACGGCGGTGACATCGCTCGCGAACCGGTCGCCGAGCCCGAACAGCGCCCGGTCGTCGCTGCTGGCCCCGTGGTTGCGGTGGTCGAACAGACAGACGGTGTACCCGGCGTCGTGCAGGAACTTGGCGTGGCGGAGGCTGTGGTCCTTGGCCGTCGCCATGCTGTGCCCGAGCACCACCACCTTCTCGGGGGACCCCGGGCACAGCCAGGTGTCGAGGTGCTTCCGCGCCGCGAAGGGGATCTTCAGCTCGGTGCAGGGCAGCCCGTGGTCCCGGGGGTGCTCCCGCTGTTCCCGGCGCCGCGGATGGAAGGCCAGATACGCCAGCGAGACGCCGAACAGCGGGGCGATCGGCAGGGCCGCGGCCGAGAGGGCGCGGGCTCCCAGGGAGGGAGGCCGCGCCGACGTCTGGCGTGGCTCGGGCATCTGCGTCCTCCAGGAGGGGGAGTGTCCGTCGGCGGTCAGGGCGTTCTCGTCTCGGTCGGGACGGGCGGCTGGACGGGCGGGTGGCTGGGGGGCTGGCTGGGCGGTCGGAACGGGCGACAACGTGTGAACGAGCGGGCGGGCGAAGAGTCAGCCACAGCCTCCGGCGTGGCCCGGATCGGCCGACCGGGCGGCGGCGAAGTCCGCGTCCGACGCCCCGGCGACATCCGCGTCCGACGCCCCGGCCGGGGGCGTGTCCCGGGACCGGGCGCCGGAGCCGGAGCCGGACCCCGAGCGGACCGAGGCGACGAAGGCCGCCAGCCGGTCCACGCCCCAGAACTTGTCATAGCCGTGGGTGAAGAACGGCACGCCGAACGCCCCGGCGTCGCTGAGCGCGAGCAGGGCCCGGAGCCCCCGGCCACCGCGAAGCTCCTCGTCATCGGCGGCCGCCGCCGCCCGTTCGGCGGGCAGCCCCAGCTCCCCGGCGATGTCCGCGATGGTCGCACGGTCGCAGATGTCGCGGCCCTCCTGCCAGCGCGCTCGGTAGACGCGCTCGATCCAGGCGGGGCCGAGCCCCGCGTCCAGCGCGAGGAAGTACGGCAGATGCGGCACCTCCCAGACCGGGTCGTGATCCACCGGCCAGCTGACCGCGAGACCGCGGTCGGTCGTCAGCCGGCGCACATCCTGGAGGATATAGAGATGCTTCTCCCTGGACATCGCCGAATAGGGGAAGTGATGGCCGTGTTCGGCCATACGGCGCTCCCCGTCCGCGTCCGGCTCCCACCACAGATGCCATTCCACCGCCTGTGCGACATCCGGATAGCGGTCCATCAGATCACGGTAGGCGATCCAGCTGTACGGGCTGCGGAAATTGAAATAGAACCGCGGTACTTTGCCGCGCTTGGCTGCCACGTCCGTACCCCCTCGCTCGTCCGTCTCCTGCGTGACGCTCGTTCAGCGAGCGATCACATCGTGCGCACCGCCCGCACAGCGGTGCCGAGGGTGCCCGTCAGAGGACGATGCCGCCGTCCACCTGGAACACCGCGCCGGTCACATATTCCGCTCCGACCAGGTACGCGACCATGTCGGCGACCTCCTCCGGACGGCCGAAGCGGCGCAGCGGGATGCTCTGCTCCGCCTCCTTGCGCACCCGGTCGGAGAGTTCGGCCGTCATATCGGTCTCGACGAAGCCGGGCGCCACCACATTGGCTCGAATGCCGTACCGGCCGACCTCCTTGGCGAGTGACTTGGTGAAGCCGATGATTCCCGCTTTGGAGGCCGCGTAATTGCTCTGGGTCGCATTGCCGTGGACACCGGCGACGGACGAGATGTTGATGACGCATCCGGACTTGCGTTTCATCATTCCGAACACCACGGAACGGCAGAGGTGATAGGTGCCGTCCAGGTTGACCTCCAGGACGCCCCGCCACTCCTCGTCCGTCATCAGCAGCAGCGGATTGTCCCGGGTGATCCCGGCGGAGGTGACCGCGACCTCGACCGGGCCGAGCGACTCCTCGGTGAAGGCGACCAGCTCGCGCACCGCGCCCGCGTCGCGGACGTCCGTCTGCCGGCCGAGCACCCGCCCACCGCCGAGCCGCGCCGCCTCCTCCTCCAGCTCACGGGCGGCGTCGGGGCTGGAGCGATGGCAGAACGCCACATCGAAACCGTCCCGGGCCAGCCGCAGCACGGTGGCCCGGCCTATGCCGCGGGAGCCGCCGGAGACCAGCGCGACGCGCGGCGTCGGCTCCTCGTCAAGCGTCGGCCCCGCGTCAGGCGTCGGCTTCTCGTCACCGGATGCGCGGCCCGCGTCGTCGGATATTCGGTCGGACATACGGTGAGGTCCTTCTCCCGGGGGTGGTGTGCGGTCAGAGCAGGTCGGGCACGGGTGGGTCGGGCAGGGACGGACCGGGCACACCGGGCTCGGCCGCGGGCTGGTCGCTCGTGGAGGGGGCGGGCGCGGGCGGGGCGGTCAGGTCGGAGGCCGGGCGCATGGTCATCGTCAGCCGCCCTATGGTGAGGGCGGTCTCCTTGCCGACCAGGCTCTCGCCCTCGAAGACGTAGGTCTCACCGACCTGGCGGGCCAGCCGCACATGATGCTCCACCACATCGCCGGGCACCACCGGCCGGTGGAACTCCGCGTCCGAGATGCCGCCGAGCAGCATCGCCTTGCCCGAGCGCACATCGGGGTTGGGCCGGTCCCAGGTGACCAGCACCCCGGCCACATGGCACCAGGACTCGATGAGCACCGTCCACGGGTAGTGGTAGTCCTCCTCGGACGCGGTGTCCGGCATCCCCTCGTACCAGGGCTCGTTGCAGGTGACCGCCTTCAGTCCGCTCGCCCGCTCGCCCGGCACCAGCTCGGTGACCCGGTCGACCAGCAGCATGGGGTAGCGGTGCGGCAGCATCCGCTTGATCTCAGCGACGGTGATCATCCGACGTCCGCTCCTCGGTCCTGGTGGCTCCGCTCCCCCGCCCCGGCCGCCGTGCCGCCCGCGTCCCGGTTCTCGAAGCGCAGCCTTATCTGCGCGGCGGGCCCGCGCCCGGTGGCCGCCGAGGCCCGGCAGCGCCAGCCACCGTCCTTGCGCGACCAGACGTATTCGCTGGTCAGCTCGTCACCGGGGTAGACCGGGCTGAGGAAGCGGGAGGACTCGACGGCCACCAGGACCCAGCGCCCGCCCGGTTCGCGCTCCGGCAGTGTGGCGAGGGCGCCGCGCTGGACGTACTCCACCACACACACCCCGGGGAAGATGGCGAACCCCGGGAAGTGCCCGGCGAACACCTTCTCCGACGCGCCGACAACGGCCACGCACCGGGCGGGCCGCTCACCGGGGACGCCCGGATCCACGACCTCCACGGTGCCGTCCACCGGCCCGCACGCGGCCGCCGTCATCTCACTCCCCCATCTTCGAGGCGAGCAGGTCGTGCACCTTCCGGAGCGTGGTGATGTCCTTCATCTCCCGCTCCTCCAGCTTCACCGAGTACTTCTTCTCCAGGACGACCATGACCTCGAGGGCCATCAGGGAGTCCACGCCGAGGGTCTTGACGAAGTCGGCGTCGTCGGTGACGTCCTCCTCGTCCACGTCGAGCACATCCGCGACGAAGGTGCGCAGCTCGTCCATGTCCAGGGCGGCGGTGGCGTCGGCCATGCGGGGGTCTCCTTCCGCTCTCAGAGGGTGGGGCTCAGGGTTCGGGGGTGGTCAGCTTGGCGAGGGCGGCGGCCGACTCGACCGGGACGGTGAGCGCGCCGTCCGCGATCCGGCGGATCATGCCGGTCAGCTGGCGCCCCGGGCCCAGCTCCACGAACCGGACGCAGCCCAGCTCGCCGGCGAGCGTGCGGACGCTCTCCTCCCAGCGCACCGGGCTGGTGAGCTGGTTCAGCTCCAGGTCCCGCCAGTGCTCGCCGCTCGCGTACGCGCGGGCGTCCACGTTGGCGACGACCGGGGTGTGCTCGGGGGCGAAGTCCACGGCGGCCAGGGCCTCGCGCAGCTCGTCGGCGGCCGCGGCCATCAGCGGGCTGTGGAAGGCGCCGCCGACGGCGAGCCGGATCACCTTGCCCTCGCTCTCCACGGCCAGTTCGGCGAGCCGGTCCACGGCCTCGGCGGTGCCCGAGAGCACGATGGCGCCGGGCGCGTTCACATTGGCGATCCAGACCTGGCCGCCGTCCTCCTGGACCCGCGCGACCAGCCCCTCCACGGTCTCCGGGCCGAGCCGCACCACGGCGGCCATGGTGCCGGGCGACCGCTCGGCGCACGCGCGCATGGCCCGGCCGCGGGCGGCGACGAGGCGGGCGGTGTCGGCGAGCGGCACGGCCCCGGCGGCGTGCAGCGCGGTGTACTCGCCCAGGCTGTGCCCGGCGCAGGCCACCACCCCGCCCAGCAGCCCGGCGGCCTCCGCCTCGCGGTGGGCGAGCACCTCGGTGGTGAAGACGGCGATCTGGGCGAGGTCGGTGCGGCGCAGCGTCTCGTCGTCGGCCTTCAGCAGGAGTTCCTCGACGTCGACACCGGTGTACTCGGAGATCTCCGCCACCAGCGCCCAGGACGCGGTGTGCCGCCACGCCTCGCCCATGCCCGCCTTCTGGGCGCCCTGCCCGGGGAAGACCAGCGCCGTACGGGGCGCCTCGTCGCCGGGGGCCGCGCCCGTGATCTCTCGGTCCGTCATCTCAACCAGCTCCTTCAGTTCAGTGGGCGGCGGCCCGTCACCGGATCCGCAGCAGGGCCGCGCCGACCACACCGTCCCGGTCCACCGTGGTGACCAGGGCGGGGCCGCCGGAGGGGATCTCCTCGCGCTCGGCCATCGCGAGCACGGCGGCGATCTGGAAGGCCGCCGCGGCGGCGCAGGTGTCCCCGATGGTGTCGGCGACCGTGATCCGCGGTGGCTCCTCGCCGCCGAGGGCGTCGGCGAGGGCGGCGAGTTCGGCCTCCCCCTCGGCGCCGGGGGCGCCGGAGTCGGCGACGGCGCTCAGCTCGCCGGGGGTCACACCGGTGCGGTCCAGCAGCCGGCCGATCGCCTCGGCGAGCACCGTACGGGCGGCTTTCGCGTCCGCGGCGCAGCCGAACTCCAGGCCCACCACCTCGGCGAGCCCCTCACGGCCGTGCTCGCGCGCCGAGGCGTCGGGCTCCAGCAGCCATACGGCCGCCCCCTCCCCGAGCACGGCGGCGCTGTCGGCGCCGTCCCCGTCCGCGCGGGCGTGCCACTCCAGCCAGGCGCGGGCGGAGGAGAACTCCTCGACCGCCCCGCACAGCACGGCCCCGGCCCGTCCGGCCCGCTGCAGCCGCACCGCGTACCGGAGGGCGAGCAGTCCGGTGGCGCGGCCGCCCGCGATGGTGGTGTTGGGGCCCCTGAGCCCGTGCCAGATGGCGGACTGGCCGGCCGCGCAGTTCATCACGGTGTTGGGGAACCGGGCCGGGTCCACGTAGAAGGGCTTCTCGCCCACCAGCGAGTCCCGGGTGAAGTCCATGATGCTCTGGGCGGAGCCGGTGCTGGTGCCGAGCGCGAGACCGGTCTCCTCGCCCACCCCCGGCAGCCGCTCGCCCTCGCCGTGCTCCCGCTCCCCGGTGAGCAGATGGCGGATCGCGGTGACGGCGAGGCCGGTGGCCCGGTCCATGGAGCGGGTGCCCTTGCGGCCGAGGATCTGCCGGATGTGGAAGTCGGGCACGAGGCTCGCCTCGCGGAACGGCGCCGACCACTCCTCGGGGTCCAGCGGCCGGGCGGCCGGGCGGCCGGACCGCAGGGCCGCGGTGAAGTCGGACCCGCGCAGTCCCAGGGGCGATACGGCGGTCCAGGCCGAGATGACCGGGGCTGCCCCGGAGGGGGCGTTGACCATGGGTTCGGGTACTCCTTCGGTTGAGGCCAAGGGGCCGTGCGAGCGGCGGGTCACAGGAACCACACCTGTTCGTAGGAGGGCCAGCGGGCCGCGAGGTCGTCGCCCCCGATGACGCGGACGCCGGGCAGCAGCCGCTCGGCGGCGGTACGGCCGAGCGCGGCCAGCCCGTCCTCCTCGACCAGCACGGTCACCCCGGCGGCCAGCAGCTTCGCCACGGAGGTGGGCGGATGGGGCAGGGTGTCGAGGGTGCGGCCGCCGAGGCGCAGCGCGGGCCGGGCGCCGGTGTCGAGGGCGTAGCCGGCGGCGGGGCCGCGCAGCGCCAGATCGCAGCCGCCGCTCTGCCGGTGCAGATCAGGCACGCAGTACAGCACGTCGGCGTACTGGGTCTCGATCGAGCCCCGGTACGCCTTCTCCACGATCAGCAGCCAGCGCGCCTGGTCGCCCATGGCTCAGCACACCCCCATGAGCAGGCTCTTGTCCGCCGCGTTCACATGCTCGGCGAAGACGAACGGCGCCCGCGTGCGCACCTGCGGGATCTGCTCGGCGGCGCCCCGCTCCTCGGCGCAGAAGCGGCACACGTACCAGTACAGCCGGTCGGGGTGGTCCTCGATCAGCTCGCGGACGACGCGGGCGGTGGAGGGGTGCTCGCGCCCCAGGTCGGTGTAGTCGCGCGGTTTGGCGTCGCCGAGGGCCGCGCCGGTCAGCCGGGTGGCGTCGCCGCAGGTCCAGATCTGCACCCGGGCGCCCCGGCGCAGCAGCGCGGCCGCCAGCCGCAGCGCCGAGGTGACCAGGTCGGTCTGGTGGGGCGCGCCGAAGAGGTTGAGCAGCACATCGGTACGGGGGACGGGTCTGGGCATCAGTGCCACACCGCCCTGACCCGCGGTTCCAGCAGCCTGGCGGCCACGTCGTCCATGTCCACCAGCCGCGCCCGGGGCGTCAGATCGGCGGCGGGCAGGGCGCGCTGGGCGGCGGAGAAGGTGTCCACCCACAGTTCGCCGCCGTCGCTCAGGAACGTCTCGATGCCCGGGGCGGTGCCGGGGACGGCGGCGGTCACGCCGTTCTCGACGAGGAACAGCACCACCTGGTGGCCGTCCCTGGCCAGCCGCGCGGCGTCGCCGAGGAACCGCTCACAGGCGGGTCCGGTCTGCGGCCCGCCGCTCTCGATCAGCAGATGGGCCGTCATGTCAGCAGCTCACCGCCGTCCACGCCGATGACATTGCCGGTGATCCAGGAGGAGTCGGTGCGCGAGAGCAGCGAGACCGCCTCGGCGACGTCCTCGGGCCGGGTCAGCCGCCGGTGCGGATTGAGGTCCCGGGCGTAGGCGGCGAGCCGGTCGCTGCCGGGGATGCGCTCCATCGACGGGGTCGGGGTGACCCCGGCGCGCAGCGCGTTGACGGCGATGCCGGAGGGGGCGAGCTCCAGGGCGAGCTGGCGCACATGGGACTCCAGGGCGGCCTTGGCGGCGGAGACGGCGCCGTAGTGGGGCATCACCCTGACGCCCCCGGCGCTGGTCATCGCGTAGACCTTGGCGCCCTGGCGCAGCAGCCCCGCGGTGAACAGGTCCTGGGTCCAGTAGACGAGCGAGTGCGCCATCACATCGAGCGTCATGTTCATCTGGCGGGGGGTCAGGCTGTCCTCGCCCTCGGCGCCGACGTACGGCAGCAGGGTGCCGAAGGCCAGGGAGTGCACCACGATCCGGATGCCCGCGCCGCCGGTCAGCTCCTCGAACCGGGGCAGCAGCTCCTCGCGGGTGCGGGCGGAGGCGGCGTTGGCGTTGAAGAAGTGGGCCTCGACGCCGTGGCCGCGCATCTCCTCGCGGGCGACGGCGGCCTTCTCCTGGCCGTCGGTGGTGTCGAAGTGGACGCCGAGGATGTGGACGCCCTCGCGGGCCAGTTCATGGGCGATGGCCAGGCCCATGCCGCTGGAGGCGCCCAGGACCAGGCACCAGGAACCTTCGAGTCGGGTGATCATCGTTCGCTCGCCCTCCGTCGTCCGTTCATCGGCTGCTCGCTTCCGGCGCTCGCGTCGGTCCCGGCGGGCGCGTCCGGCTGGGCGCTCGCTTCGGTCACGGCGGGCGCGTCCGGCATGGCGCTCGCGCCGCCCGGGGTGATCAGGCAGACGGCGGCGTTCCCCTCGGCCGCCGCGGTGACCACGGCGTGGGCGTGGCCGTCCGGTGCGCCGAGCGCGGCGGCCACGCGCGCCACCGGCTCCAGGGCGCCCGCGCCCGCCGGGACCCGCTCGGGCTTCCCCGCCAGGGCCCGCCCGCCCAGCGCCTTCTCGTCCAGCGCCGCCGCCATGGCCTCGCCGACCGGGGAGCCGTCGAGGACGGCGGTGACGGCCAGCGGCCGGTCCGGCCGGTGGCCGAGGGCGTCCAGCGCGTCCCGCAGCAGCGCCGCGGCCTGCTCGGCCCCCTCGGCGGAGGCGGCCGCCTTCGGCGGCAGGAAGAACGAGCGGACGCCCACCCGGCCCAGCGCCGCCACCCCCCGGCCGCGGGCGGCCGGTTCGGGCTCCAGCACCAGCGCGACGGCCCCGGCCTCCGAGGTGCCCGCCCCCGGCTCGCCCTCGGGCAGCGCCTCCTCGGTGGCCCCGGCCAGCAGCCGCCGGGCCCGGCCGGTGGCGACGGCGCGCTGGCCGGTCTGGAGCGCCTCCAGGCCCGCGATCCGGGGGCTGGTGAGGGTGAGGTTGAAGCCCTTGAGGTCGTGTTCGGTGGCCAGCCGGCTGCCGAAGAGGTTGATGGAGAAGTAGGGCGCGGTGACCGGGGACAGATCGCCCGCCCCGGTGGCGGTGACCGTACGGTCCATGCTGTGGTGCAGGGCGACGGCCGCGCTGTTGGTGCCCACCGCGGCGCCCCGCTCCTCGGGCCCGACCGCCTCCAGGGCGTCCGGACCCGCCTGGGCCAGCGCGCGCTTGGCCGCGGCGAGGAAGTACTGGGAGGCGGCGGGCAGGTACTTGTAGCCGTGGCGGCCGAGCGCCGTACGGAAGTCGAAGCCGTCCGCGCCCACGGTGCCGATGCCCGTCACCACCAGGCCGACGGCCGGTTCGTCGCGCGCTGCCTCCTCGTTCGCTTCTCCGCCCATGCGGCGCAGAGGCGCGCCTTTCGTCGCCATCTGCGGCCCGGCGGCCGCACGTGCGTCGCTCACGCGGCGGCCTCCCCGAAGACGAGCGAGATGTTGTTGCCCCCGAAGGCGTAGGCGTTGACCAGCCCGTACGCCCCGGTCATGGGCGCCGGGCCGGACGGCAGCGGCACCGCGCACTCCGGGTCCCGCTCGCCGACCGGCACGTTCGGCGGCAGCGTCCGGTGGTGCAACACCAGGCTGGCGGCGAGCGCGGCGAAGGCGCCCGCCGCGCCGCCGGTGTGCCCGATGAGCGCCTTGACGCTATAGAGGGGCGTACGGGGGGTCAGCGCGCCCAGCACCCGGCTCTCCACCACGTCATTGAGCTCGGTGCCGGTGCCGTGCGGGATCACGAACCCCAGCCCGCCCGACTCGGCCCCGGCCCCGGCCCCGGATCCAGCCCCGGACCCCGACCCGGCCCCGGCCCCCGCCTCCCGGAGCGCCTCGCGCATCGCGCGCTCGATCTGCTCGCCGGAGGGCTCGGGGGCGGTCGCGTGGTAGGCGTCGCAGCTCCAGCCGGCGCCCGCCAGACGGCCGTAGACGGTGCGCGCGCCGCGCGCGCGGGCGTGCGTGGCGGACTCCAGGACGAGCACGGCGGCACCCTCGCCGAAGACGGTGCCCCGCCGCTCGACGGCGAACGGGCGGCAGCGCTCGGGGTCGATGGCGCCCAGCCGGTTGAAGCAGGCGAGGGCCACCCGGGAGTACGCCTCGGCGCCGCCCGCGATGACCACGTCGGCCTCGCCGGAGCGGATCAGGTCGGCGCCCACCGAGAGCGCGTAGCCGCTGGCGGCGCACGCGTTGCTGACGCAGGTGTTGACGCCCTGGGCGCCGAACCACCCGCCGACCACCGAGGCCGGCGGGAAGGGGGGCGCCCAGCGGGCGGACGCGGGGGCCTCGCCGGTCCCGGTCCACCAGCCCTCGTGCAGATCCGTGTCGCCCATACCGGTGCTGAGGGCGACGGCCACCCGGCGCGGATCGATCCCGCCGCCCGCGGCGTACGCCCCGCCACCCGCGGCGTACGCCCCCGCTTCCGGTCTCGGCGGCGCGGCCAGCCCCGCGTCGGCGACCGCCTCGCGCGCCGCCGCGAGCGCGAACCGCGAGCCGCGCCCCAGCGGCAGCCCGTCCTGCTCCTCGGGGCCGTCCGGAAGGTCGGCCTCCGGCACCAGGTACATCAGCGGGTGGTCCATGTGGGCGAGCGGATCGGGCACCCGCGTCGGCGCGGTGTCCGCCTTGTGCATCCCGCGCCAGAAGGCGTCGACACCCGCGCCCAGCGGGGACAGCGCGCCGAGGCCGGTGACCAGTACGTCGTCCATCAGGTGCCGCTCTGCTCTCCGCCGAGCGCGTCCAGCACCCGCCGGTCGAAGGGGACCAGCCGCCAGTCGCTGCGGCTGTCGATCACCGCGTAGCCGTGGGTGATCCGGCCGGTGGCGGTGAGGGAGAGCGTGCCGTCGCGGACCACGAAGCAGTCCATCCGGGCGGTGTAGGTGAGGTTCTTGAAGATCTCCTCGACCGTGTAGACGGTGTAGAGGTCCTCCTCCATCACCGCCTCGTCGATGACGCGCACCGAGGACCGGGGGACGACCGGTATCCATTTGCGGTCGTCCAGCAGGGTCTTGATGGAGATGCCGCGGTCGAGGACGAAACGGTCCTTGGCCTCCTCCATCAGCCGCAGATAGCCGGACATCTGGAGCCGCTCGGTGAAGTGGCAGTAGGGGTAGGGGATGTTCCACTTCCAGGCGTAGGCGTTGCGGCCCTCGGTCAGCGAGGCCAGGACGGCGGCCTCGTCCCCGTCCGGCAGCTGCACCCGGATCGGCGCGAGTTCGCCCGGGCGCGCCTCGGCCCCCAGCCGGTCCACCACGAAGGGCGCGAACTCGGCCGGGGGCGCGCCGGCCTCCGGCAGATAGGTGTCGGCGCGCAGCGAGACCCGCACCTTGGCGGCCACGGCCTTGAGGACCGAGCCGTCGCGCGCCACCCGGAGGGTCACCCGGAAGCCGAGGGTGCGGTCGTCGTCCTCGGTGTCCGGCACCACCTCGGCCTCGGCCACGTCGTCCATGTGGAAGGCGTGCAGGATGCGGGTCTCCAGGGCGACGATGTCCAGTCCGAGACCGTGCTCCTCGTACAGCCGCCGCGCGGGCGCCCCGGAGTCCGCGAAATGCACCAGTACGGCTTCCTCGACGAGGTAGTTGACGTGTTTGAAGCCGATCCAGGTGCAGATGTTCGACCCCTCGTAGCGCGGGCGCAGCCGGACGGTGGTGACGTCCGTCAGCAGGGCTTTGGTCGACATCGGCGGGGCGACGGCGGTCATCGGGAACACTCCATGGAGATGAGGGGGGCACGTGCGGGGTGCGGGTCGTGGCGGTCGGGCGCGGGGCGCAGCAGCAGTCCGGCCACGGCGTCCGCGGTGTCGTCCCCGCTGGTGATCAGCGCCTGGCTGGACGCGGGCACCGGGTCCGGCGCGGGCCCGCGGCCGGCCGCGAAGGCGGCGCTCCCCGCTCCCGCTTCCGGATCGGCTCCGGTTCCGGCTCCAGCTCCGGTTCCGGCTCCAGCTCCGGTTCCGGCGCGGGCCAGCCAGCCGACGGCCGCCGCGCACTGGAGCACCCCGAGGGCCCCGGAGGCCCGGCCCACCGCACCGGTGACGTCGTAGCGCGGCACGGCTCCCGGCACCGGTGCGGCCCCGGCGGGCCCCTCGGCGTAACGCTCGGGGGTGAACCAGACGCCGGGGGCGGCACCGTCGGGCAGCAGTGCCTCGACACAGCCGGTGAGCCCGGCCCGCCGTTCGTACGGCCCCAGGGCGGCGACGGCCCGCGCCCCCCGGGCCTCGGCCCAGCGGCCGCCCTCGACGACGAGCGCGGCCGCGCCGTCCAGCAGCTCACCGGCGGACCGGCCGAGCAGATCCTCCACGACGGCGTTGTGCGTCTCCACGCCGATCACCACCGCGCGCCGGACCCGGCCCGCCGTGACCAGCGTGGCGCCCCAGTGCACGGCGTCCAGGCCGGAGGTCGCCCCGTTGCACAGCATCAGATTGGGGCCGCGCAGCCCGTGGCGGATGGCCACCCAGGAGGCGATCACATTGCTGGAGGCGTTCGGCAGGCTCATGGGGCTGAGGTCCACGGCCGACCGCTCGGCGATGGCGGCGGCGGTGAGGCAGGCGGTGTCGAGGTTGCCCAGGTTGGAGCTGGCGACCACGCCTATGGTGTCGCCGGGCACCGTCACCTCCTCGCCGTCGGAGGGGATCAGGCCGGCGTTCCGCAGCGCCTCCAGCGCGGCGCACAGCGCCAGCCGGGTGGCCCGGTCCTTGTAGCGGTGGCCCCGGCGGCCGATCCGGGCGGCGGTGTCGAACGGTTCGGGGGCGGGCCCGGTGACGGGGCGGGCCGTGCGGCGCAGCAGCGCCTCGGGGGTGCCGGCGCCGGGGACGGCCAGGCCGACGCCGGTGACGACGACTTCGCCGGGGCCATGCGTCATCGGCCGGCCCTCTCGACGATGGCGACCGCGTTGACCCCGCCGAAGCCGAACGCGTCGATCTGCGCGACCCGCAGGTCCCCGGCCTCCCGCGCCTCCTCCCGGACGAAGCGGAACGCCTCGGCCCCGGGCAGCGGTTCGGCCAGGCCCAGGGTGGGCGGCACCCGGCCGGAGGCCAGGGACTCCAGCGCGACGATCAGGCTGAGCAGCCCGGAGCCGCCCGAGGTGTGGCCGGTCATGCACTTGATGGCGGTCATCAGGGGCCCGCTGACCTCGTGGCCGAAGACCTCGGCGATGGCGGCCGCCTCGGCGGCGTCGTTCAGCTGGGTGCCGGTCCCGTGCAGCAGCACCAGGTCGATGTCGCCGGGTTTGACGCCCGCCCGCCACTGCGCCTCGTGCACCGCCCGCGCGATGCCCTGGGGGTCGGGGGCGGTCACATGGCTGGCGTCGCAGTTCATGCTGACGGCGCGCACCCGGCCGAGCGCGCGGGTCTCCGCGCCGGACTCCTCACGGCGCAGCACCACGGCGGCCGCGCCGTCGCCCATCAGCACCCCGCGGCGGTCCCGGTCGAACGGCCGGACGCGGTCGGGGGGTTCGCTGTTGACGCGGTCCAGCAGCCCGTACATCGACTCGGTGAGGGTGTCGACTCCGGCCACCACGACGGTGTCCTCGGCCCCCGTGGTCAGCAGGTCGGCGGCGAGTGCGAGCGCGTAGAGGGAGGCCGAGCAGGCCCCGGAGAAGGTGTGGGTGCGCACCGCGCCGAAACGTGTCCGCAGCGCGGTGCCGAAGTGCAGCCGGCCGATGTCGAAGGGGGTGCCGTCGCGCCAGGCGAGTTCGGCCGAGCGCAGCTCCCGCAGCCCGGTGCCGATGAGGACCGGCACCTCGCTCAGGTCCTCGCCGAGCCCCGCCTGGGCCGCGGCCTCGCCGACCGCGCGCAGCAGCCAGTCGGTGGCGCGGCCGGGGAGGTCGGTGCCGGGCGCGGGGCGGTCGTCGATCTCGTAGGCGTGGCGGGTCCGGTACCGCTCCCGGTCGAAGCCGCGCAGTTCGCCGAGTCCGCTGGTGCCCGCGCACAGGGCCCGGAAGACCTCGTCGACGCCCTCGCCCACGCTCGCCACCGCGCCCGCGCCCGTCACCAGCTGACTCATGACCAGTCCGCTCGGGCCTTGCCGAAGATGACGACGGCGTTGTTGCCGCCGAAGGCCAGACCGTTGTTCTGGACCACCTTCAGGTCCGCTGCCACGGCCTGGTTGGGCACACAGTCAAGACCGCATTCGGGGTCGGTGTGCTCGTGGTTGATGGTCGGCGGGATGAAGCCCTCGGTGAGCGCGAGGGAGCAGGCGATCGAGGCCAGGGCCCCGGCGGCGCCCATGGAGTGGCCGATCATCGACTTGATGGAGACCGTGCGCGGCGGGGCGGTGTCCCCGAAGACCTGGCGGATGGCGCGGGCCTCGGTGATGTCGTTGGCCTTGGTGCCGGTGCCGTGCGCGGAGATGAAGTCGACCTCCTCCGGCTTGACGCGGGCGTCGTCCAGGGCGAGCCGCATACAGCGGACCACGCTGTCCTGGTTGGGGGCCACGGGGTGGTCCGCGTCGCAGTTGAGGCCGTAGCCGAGCACCTCGGCGTAGATACGGGCGCCCCGGGCCAGCGCCGACTCCAGGCTCTCCAGCACCAGGATGCCCGCGCCCTCGCCGGTCAGGATGCCCTTGCGGTCCTTGTCGAAGGGCTGACAGCGCTCGGGGGCGATGGTGCCCAGGCGGTAGAAGCCGGTGAAGGTCTTGCGGCACAGCGCGTCGGCCCCGCCGCACAGCGCGAGATCCACGTCCCCGCCGCGGATGGCGTCGTAGCCGTAGCCGACCGCGTAGTTCCCGGCGGCGCACGCGGTGGGGAGGGTGACCGCCTCGGCTCGGGTGAGGCCGAACTCCTGGGCGATCGCGCTCGACAGCCGTCCGGCGGGCACCCGCCGGGCGACCGTGGGATCCATCCGCTCGGGCCCCAGGTCCACTTCCTCCTCGACCAGGTGGTCCAGGTCCCTGGACTCGCCGTCGGTGGTGCCGACGGAGATCAGACAGGGGATGTCGCGCAGCGCGCTCTCCGGCTCGGGGAATCCGGCGTCGGCCACCGCCATACGGGCCGCCGCGACCGAGAACCGGCTCGCCCGGCCCAGCGTCCGCACATCGAGATTTCGAATCCACCGGTCCGGCTCGAAATCCTTGACCTCACACGCCGTAGAGCGGTCGAAGCCCTCCGTGTCGAACGCGGTGATGGGCCCCGCCGCGCTCTTCCCGGCGCGCAGTCCGGCGAGGAATTCCGCCGCGCCGATGCCGATGCCGGACACCGCCCCGAGGCCGGTGACCACGACCCTACGACCCGGCTCACCACGCATTTCGCCCTGCCTTCCGAGGAGTCCGCCAGGATCCGGCGGTCACCAGCCCGCCGCGTCGGAGACAACCTCATAGACGCCGCGGAGATTCACCATCCGGCTGAGTTCGGACTGGTCTATGACAATGTTGAAGGTCTTCTCCAATGCCGCGAGTATTTCAATGGCACGCAGTGAATCCGCGTCATGCTCTTCTTTGAAGAGACTGGTCTCGGTGACCTCGTCGGGGTCGAGTTCAAGAATATCGGTGACGATTTCCTTGATGGTTTCACGACGCTCTTCGACGATGGCGGTCATTACCGCGCACCTCCATTTTCGGGCATGGGCAAAGCGACGAAGCTTCCGCTGACGCTAGGCGCCGGTCCGGGAGGGGACAACCCCAGAGTCCACTAGCTGTCACGCGCCCGATGAACACCAGCGTTCGACTAGTCGGCGTGTCATAAAGCTGCAGAAGGCAGCCAGTTACCCCACGGTCAGAAGGTGGAATCTGCAGGAAGCTGCCAGATCGCCGGCGGACAGAAGCCTGCCAATATCGTTCAAACCGCCAGCAATCCGGCCGCCGTCCTGGTGTGACGGCCCGCTCCCTACTCGGGGTCGGACTCCATCAGCCCGGCGCGCACGGCGCGCACTCCGGCCTGGAACCGCGATTCGACCTGGAGGTCCCGCATGATGTCGGCCACATAGCGACGGTAGGTACGCACCGAAAGGCCGAGTTTGCGGGCCGCGGCGTCGTCCTTGTAGCCCTCCGCCATCAGCGTCAGCACCTCGCGCAGCACCCGGCCGCGCGCACCGCCCTCGAACGACAGCGGCCGCATCGGGCGCTGGGCCGTGTCCCACATGCCGCACAGCAGTTGATGCAGCATATCGGCCACGGTCGAGTTCTGGATCATCGAGGCGCGGGAGCCGCCGGGCTCGCCCGGCGAGGCGTCGGGCGCGATGACCGCCGCGCCGTCCACGACCACCAGCTCCTGCCGCACCCCCTCGAAGACGCGCACCTCCAGGCGCGCCACGGTGCCCACCGAGCGCTGCCACACCCCGCCCCGGATGACCGCCGGCGGGCACAGCATCCGGGTCCTGACCCCCTTGCCCGCCAGCTGGGCGAGCGTCTGCCCGACGAGCCGGGCGTGGTCCTCGCCCGTGACCTCCGGCAGGCTCCAGATCACATCCCGCTCGGCGCGCAGCACCAGCCGCGCCACCCACCCGGCCACGGCCTCCCCGTCCACCGGCAGTTCCGCGGACGCCGAGGCCAGCGCGGAGCGGCGGTGGTGGTGCACCGCGGACTCCAGGAGGCGTAACGCCTGGCCCAGTGTCTCCTCCAGGTTGTCAGACCCCATGTCCGGCTCCGTTCGAACCGCGCCCCCCGTGCCCACCTCCCCGTCAAATCCGTCAATAGGCACTCGCCCGTTTGGTTGAATTCCGAAATGGCTCAAAGGACACCCCCGTTCCCTTTCCGGGAACAGTAACGAGCCCCCTGGCACACGGCAAGGAAGATCGTTCCTTATGGGACACTTCCCGCCGGGAAATACCCTCGGGTTCCGGCCACGACACCTCCCCGTGTCGGCAAGGGGCTGCGCCTCCGCTCGGCGGATTGGTAACTTCCTCTAGAGCCAGCACGCCATCCCTTGCCATACGACGCGGACCCCCCACCTTGCCCTGGGTCCCGAAAGGCGCCGCCCCCATGGCTGCACAGAACACCGCGACCACCGATGCCACCCAGGCCGGTCCTTCGCACTCCCCCACCGGACGCCAATGGCTCGCACTTTCGGTGCTCGTCCTGTCCCAACTCGCGGTGTGGCTGGACAACACCGTGCTGAACGTCGCCCTCAAGACCCTCGCCGACCCCACCGAGGGGCTCGGCGCCAGCCCCAATCAGCTCCAGTGGAGCATCAGCTCCTACACCCTGGTCTTCGCGGTACTGCTGTTCACCGGCGGGGTGCTCGCCGACCGCTACGGCCACCGCCGCTTACTGCTGACCGGCATGGTGCTCTTCGGCGCGGCCTCCGCCTGGGCCGCCTACTCCGGCTCAGCCACCGAACTCATCGTGGCCCGCGGCGCGATGGGCATCGGCAGCGCCCTGATCATGCCCGCGACCCTCGCCCTGATCGCCCAGGTCTTCGACGAGCGGCACCGGGCCACCGCCATCGCCATCTGGTCGGGTTCCAGTGGAATCGCGATCGCCACCGGGCCGATGCTCAGTGGAGTGCTGCTCGACCACTTCTGGTGGGGTTCGGTCTTCCTGGTGAACGTGCCGATCGTGGTGTTGTGCGTGGCCGGATCGTTCGTCTTCCTGCCCGGTGTGGTCACCCGGGTGCGGCAGAAGTTCGACCCGCTGGGCGTGGTGCTCTCCACCGCCGGGCTCTTCGCCATCGTCTGGGGCGTCATCGAGGGCGGCCACCGCAACGACTGGACCGACCCGGCCATCGTCGGCGCGCTGGCCGGGGGCGTGGTGCTGGTCGGGATCTTCGTCCTCGTCGAACTGCGCGTCGCCAACCCCAGCTTCGACGTCCGGCTCTTCCGCGACATCCGCTTCACCGGCGCCAGCGTGGCCGTCATGCTCACGTTCTTCGGGCTCAACGGCTCGATGTACTACACCAGCTTCTATCTCCAGGGCGTCCACGGCCAGACCCCGCTGGAGTGCGGTCTCTCCATCGCCCCGGTCGCCCTCGGCGTGCTGCTGGGCGCCCCGCTCTCGGCCAAGCTGGTACGGGCCCACGGGGTGCGCCCGGTGGTCACCGCGGCCATGCTGATCGCCACCACCGGGTTCGTCGCGTACGTCCTCCTCGACGAGACCAGCGGACTGCCGCTGTTCTGGGTCTTCCTCATCCTCCAGGGCCTGGGCATGGGCGCGGCCGTCGCGCCCACCACCGAGGCCATCATGGCGATCCTCCCCGCCGACCGGACCGGCGCGGGCTCCGCCGTCAACAACTCGCTGCGGCAGATCGGCGGGGTCCTCGGGGTGGCGGTCCTCGGCTCGGTCCTGGTCAGCGTCTACCGCGACCGGGTCACCCCGCGCCTGAGCGGACTGCCGTCCCGCGCCGCCGACCGCGCCGCGGAGTCGCCCGAGGCCACCCGGCTGCTCGGCGCGAAGATGCGGCTGCCCCGGCTGTCGGCCATCGCCGACGAGGGGTTCGTCCACGCCATGCACGTGGCCTCCGTCGTCGGCGCGGCCGCCGCCGCGGCCGGAGCCCTGATCATCTGGTGGGGCTTCCGCAGGACATCTTCCGGAGCGCGATCCAGCATGTGATCGTTCTTCCTTGCCACCCCCGTTCGCCCCGGCATAGCCTCCCGGCACAACATCCGAAACGGGGAAGGCAGTTCACATGCGTACAGCTGTCATCACGGCGGCGGGCCAGGTGGAGACCCGAGAGATACCCGTCCCCGACATCGGTGACTCCGAGGTGCTGGTACGCATCGCGGCCTGCGGCATCTGCACCATGGAGGCCAATCTCTACGCGGGGCGGATGACGGTCTACCCGGCCGCCGCCGGACACGAGATATCCGGCTGGGTCGAGCGGATCGGCCCCAAGGCCGCATCGCTGGAGGACATGCCCGCCGTCGGCTCCCTCGTCGCCCTCGACGGACTGCCGCGCTGCGGCGCCTGCCGCAGCTGCCGACGCGGCCAGACCGCCATCTGTGTCGCCCTCCAGGGGCACAAGCGGGAGGACGGCGCGATCACCATGGGCGCGGGGCTCGCCGAGTACATCGCGCTGCCCGCCTCGCGCGTGTGGTCGGTCGGCGACACCGACCCCGCCGTGGCCGCCATGGGCGAGCCGCTGGCCTGTGTGGTCCACTCGCTGCGCCGCGGCGGCTTCCGCGCCGGGGACCGGGTGACCGTCATCGGCGCCGGCTACATGGGCCATCTCCACCTCGCCGTCGCCGCACACCTCCAGGCCCGGAGCGTCGCGGTGGTCGAACGGGAGGAGCAGCGGCTGGCCGCCATCGCGGCGGCGGGCGCCGACGCGGCCGTCACGCCCGACGAGGTCGGCCAACTGCCCCCGGCGGACGTGGTCTTCGTGACCATCGCGTCCAAGGAGGCCATCGCCTCGGCGCTCGCCGCGGTCGCCGACGGCGGCACCATCGTGCTCTACGGCGGCGGCCCCGGCGGCCCGCCCGCCGAGCTCCCCGGCTATGAGGTGCACCGCCGCCAGCTGACCGTCACCGGCTCCTTCAGCCACGAGCCGGACGACTGGCGCGCCGCCGCCGAACTGCTGCGCGGCGGGCGGCTGTCCGGGCGGCTGGAGACGCTGGTCACGGCGCGCTACTCGCTGGACGAGGTCGAGAAGGCGCTGAAGCAGGCGGCGGAGACGCCCGTCTACCGCGTGGTCGTCACGCCGTAGCGCCCTGCGGGTGCCCGCCCGCCGCGGGCGAACCGACACAAGACCCGAATCGCCGAGAGATAAGGATCCCCTCCGTGTCCCTGCGCGTAGGCGTCCAACTCCATCCCCAGCACACCGGAATCGCCGAGCTGCGCACCGCGTGGCGGGAGGCCGACGCCATCGGGGTCGACTCGCTGTGGACCTGGGACCACTTCCTGCCGCACACCGGCGACCCCGCCGGGCGCCACTACGAGTGCTGGTCGCTGCTGTCCGCGATGGCGGTCGAGACCCGGCGGGCCACCATCGGGCCCCTGGTGAGCTGCACCGCGTTCCGCAATCCGCATCTGCTGGCGGACATGGCCCGCACCGTCGACCAGCTCAGCGGCGGACGGCTGGTGCTGGGCCTGGGGGCCGGCTGGTTCGAGGCCGAGCACGCCGAGTACGGGCTGCCCTTCCCCGGACCGGCCGGGCGCATGGACGCCTTCGCCGCGTCCGTCACCGCCGTCAAGGAGCGGCTGGCCAAGCTCAACCCCGGCCCGGCGGGCCCGCTCCCGCTGCTGATCGGCGGCGCCGGGCGGCGGCGCACCCTGGAGCTGGTGGCCCGCGAGGCCGACTGGTGGAACTGGTACGGCTGGGCCTCCGAGGACCCGGTCGCCGAGTTCCGCGAGCTGAGCGGCGTACTGGACGAGTGGTGCGAACGGGTCGGCCGGGACCCGGCCGCGGTGGCCCGTACGGTGATGGTCAACCCCGACCAGCTGCCGCTGGTCGAGGGGTTCGCCGAGGCCGGTGCGGTCCATGTGGTGCTCTCCCTCCCGGCCCCGTACGAGCTGCGCAGGGTCGAGGAGCTGCTCAAGGTGCGCGCCGCGCTCACCTCGTGACGGCCGTACGCGCCACGGCGCCCCGCACGCCCCTGGGGCGCCGCTTCGGCCTGCTCATGGGCGCGCTGCTGCTCTCCAGCCTGGGCAACGGGCTGTGCTTCCCGTTCACCTCGATCTACATCAGCCAGTTGCTGGGGCTCGGCGGCCGGGCGGCGGGCGGCTACTTCATCGCGATGGCCGCGGCCAGCTTCGCCGCCGCCCTGGCCGGCGGGCCGCTGGCCGACCGGGGCAGCCCGCACCAGGTGGGCGCGCTGGGCGGCGCGGCGCTCGCGGTCGGGTACGCGCTGCTGGCGCCGGCCGGTTCGGTGGCGCTGGTGCTCGCCTCGGGGGTGTGCGTCGGGGCGGGCTTCGGGCTCTTCTACGCCTCGATCGTGGGCATCGTGGACACCGCCGTCCCCGAGAGCGGCCGCCGCTCGGCCTTCGCCATCCGGCACATCGTCAACAACGCGGGGATCGGGCTGGGTTCGGTCGCGGCCGGGCTCGCGCTGCACGGCGCGGCCACCCCGGTGGGGGCGCTGCGCTGGCTGTACCTGGCCAACGGGCTGGCGGCGCTGCCGCTGATAGCGGTGACCCTGGGCGTACGGCCCCGGGCCCGGCCTGGGCACGGTCCGGCGGGCCTTTCCCCGTCCCCGCCCCTTCCCGAAACTGGGGCTCCGCCCCAGACCCCGAGGTCCAGGGGCGAAGCCCCCCACACGGCGGAGCCGCATATCGATGCTGCCGGGAAGGGGTGGGGAGAGGAGAAGCCCGCGGAGCCGTCCGGGGGCGGGCCGACCTATCGGACTCTGCTGCGGGCCCGCCCGATGGCGTTGCTGATCCTGGCCCAGGCGCTCTTCGCGATCGTCGGCTTCACGCAGATCGAGGCGACCGTACCGCTGCTGATGCACGACCGTATGGCGGTCACGCTGGGCTGGGTCAGCGCGGTGGTGGCGGCCAACTCCTTCGCCCTGATCGCCCTGCAGCCGCTGCTGCGCCGCCGCCTGGAACGGCTGCCGGAGACCGTGAGCCTGGCCGCCGGTCCGGTGCTGTGGACCGTGGCGTTCGGCTGCGGTCTGGGCGCGGCGCTGGCCGGGGAGGCGGCCCCGGCCGCCGTGCGGTACGGACTGCTGCTGGCCTTCGCGGTGATCTTCGCGGCGGGCGAGCTGATGTACTCCTCCGCCTTCTACCCGCTGCTGTTGCGCTGGTCGGGCGAGGAGGCGGTGGGCCGGGCGAGCGCCCTGGCGTCGCTGGCCTGGAACCTGGGCACCGCCTCCGGCCCGCCGATCGGGCTGTTCGTCGTGGCCAACGCCTCGGCCACGGGCAGCTGGCTGGCCCTCGCACTGGGCGCGGCGGCCGCCTTCACGGTGGCCGCCGCGCTGCACGGCCGGACGGCGGGCGGCGTCTGACCGCCCGCCCGATCCGGCTACGACTTGGGCAGGTACGACGTGTCGTAGGCGTCCTCAGGCGTGACGGTCTTCTCCAGGAGCCCCTGGTCGTACATGAAGTCGGCCATCCGGGCCCAGGTCTGCGGGTCGATCGCGCCCAGCTCGCCCTGGTCGTTCCTCATCATCGGCGCCGTGGCCTTGAGCACCGCGCGGGCGTTGTTCCGCTGCTTCTCGCCGCGCAGTCCGGGGACGTACTTCTCGCTGAGCTTGATGGCCTCGTCCTGGTGGTCGATCGCATAGCGCAATCCGCGCAACGACGCGTCGACGAACTTCTTGATGTCATCGCCGCGCTTGTCGAGCGTCTTCTTCTTGGCGCCCAGACCCACGCCGACCAGCTGGTCCCCCGCCGAGCCCGAGTTGAGGGTTATCGACCGGACGTCCTTGCCCGCCTCCTTGAACGAGACGGCGTCATTGTTCAGATAGCCCATCACCCCCTCGACCTTGTTTCCGGTGAGGGCCGCCTGCTGGGTGAAGCCGATGTTCTGTACCTTGGCGTCCTTGGTGGAAAGGCCGCCCTCCTTCAGGAGCGCCAGCAAACCGAAATAGGTCTCGCCGAAGGGACCGGGCGTACCGATCTTCCGGCCCTTGAGGTCGGCGGGGGTCCGGATGTCGGAATCCTTGGGCACGATCAGCCCCACCGGGTATTTCTGGTAAAAGGTGGCGATGTCCACGACGGGCACATTCTTGGCGCGCGCCTGAAGCATCTCGTCGCCGCCCGCGTAGATCACATCTTCCTTGCCCGACGAGAGGGCCCCGAAGAGATCTTCGGCCGCGCCGTGGTGGCGCAGTGTCACATTGAGTCCGGCGTCCTTGTAGTAGCCCTTTTCGGCGGCCACATAGAACGGCGAGAACTGGATGTTGGGGGTGTAGGTCAGCCCCACCGTGATGCTTGCGCCGCCCTTGGCCCCCGCGTTCTTCGGCTCCTCGGCGCATGAGGTCAAGGTGGCCAGTGCCACCACCGAGGCGAGGGCGGCCGCGCCCGTGACCCGATGTCTGTGGGCACGCCTCATGGACGTCTGCACGAAACGCACGTACTTCTCCTCTTGGGTGAAAGTTGTCAGTCGCGCTGAACGAGCCGCTCGACCAGGCGGACCACCCCGTACGAGACCGCGGCGAGAAGGCCGAGCATGACGAGCGTCGAGAACAGTCCGATGGTGTCGGCCTCCTGGCGCTGCACCGACAGCAGCTGCCCCAGTCCGTCGCCGCCCATCACGAATTCGCCGACGACCGCGCCGGTGATGGAGAGCGTCAGGCCGTTGCGCACCCCCGCGAGGACGCTGGGCAGGGCGAGTGGGAACTCGATGTACCAGAGCATCCCCCACCGCCCCACCCCGTCCACCCGCGCGGCCCCCATCACATCGGGGTCCAGCGAACGCAGCCCCAGCACGGTGTTGACGAGGATGGGGAAGAAGACCAGCAGCGAGCAGAGGACCGCGATGGGCAGCAGTCCGTATCCGATCCACAGGGCCAGCAGGGGGGCCAGCGCCACCGCGGGCATGGCCTGCGAGGCGGCCACATACGGCTGGAGGGCCGCCGCGGCGATCTCGCTGCGGGCGATCAGATAGCCGAGCGGCAGCGCCACTCCGATGCCGATACCGCTGCCCGCCAGCGCCTCCCACACCGTCTCCTCGGTGTAGTCGACGAGATCACCGTGGAAGACGTCATCGAGGAATTGCCGCGCGAGGTCCAGCGGAGCCGGAAGATAGAACTCCGCAACGGCGCCGGTCCGGGTCACGATGTCCCAGACGACAAGCAGCGACAGCCCGAATACCAGCGGCGGCAGCACACCCCGGAACAGCGTTCCGCGCCGGTCGGCGAGAGTCGTCCCGGATGCCGCTCCGGTCATTTTCCGACCGGCCCCGGACCGTGACTTCTCACCCTTTCCGCCGCCGTCGCCGGTCTTTCGCGCATGTCCCGGTCGAGGTGAATGCGACTCGTCCGCGGCCGACTCGCCGTCCGCGCCCGCCGTGGCGGTCGCGCCCCTTCCGTGCCCTTCGGTCATCCCCAAATCCCCTTGCATTACCGGCTGTTGCCAGATCTCGGCACGCCCGCAGGCAACCTATCGCCAGCACGCTCCGGATCACAATGTCGATGGGGAAAACGAAATTATCATGTGGAAGTATTTCCAAGGATGCCGAGCTCAGTGGCGCGCACCCCGGCCTGGAAACGGGAGTTGGCCTCCAGCAGCTCCAGGATCCCGGTGACATAGCGGCGGTACGTACGCACCGAGATCGCCAGGTCGCGGGCGGCGGCCTCGTCGGTGACCCCGTCGCGCAGCCGGGCCAGCACCCGGCGGACCATTTCGGTGCGGGCGCGATTGCCGAAGTCGAGCGGGCGGGCGGCGGGCACGGCTCCGCCCCAGATGGAGCGGAACATGCCGTACAGGGTGGCCACCACCACCGGGTCCTCGATGACCGAGGTCTGCCGCCCCTCCTCGGCCTCGGCGCACACCAGGGCGGTACGGCCGTCGGCGATCACCGCCGTGGGCAGCGGCACCGACGCGATCCGCACCTGCGCGGGGCGGGCGGGGCGGGCGGCCCGGGCGTCACCGGGCGCCTCGGCGTCCGGCGCGGGCCCGGGGATGGGCCGCGGCACGGGCCCCGACGGCGCCGCCCCGGCGGCGGATCCGGAGGCAGGCCCCGTCGATCCGGAGCCAGGGGCGGATCTGCCGCGCAGCACCCGCACCCCGACCGGCTCGCCGAGGTCCGTGAGCAGCGCGCCGAGCGCGGCCTGCACGGGCGCCATCCGGGCGGAGCACTCGGGGAAGACGGCGTCCACGCTCCGCCCCGCCTGGCCGATCACCTCCTCGGCGGCGGCGAGGAACGCGGCGTCCTCCACCCCCACCTCGGTGAACCGCGCCTCCCGGGCGCGTCGGGCGCGGTGCTGGACCACCGTGGCCTCAATGAGGTCCCGTACCTCCCGTAGCGCCCCCTCCAGGGTGTCCCCCGGGAGCGCGGCCTCCGGCCCAGGATCGCGTCCGCGCTCCATCATGTCGATCTTCCCGCGCTTTCCGCCTCGTGACGTGGTCAAGGTCTCGAGCGCCGTCAGTGACGGCTGGGCAGCAGCCCCATTTCCACTGCCCGCACCCCCGCCTGGAAACGGGAGTTGGCCCCCAGTTCGCGCATGATCTCCGCCACGTACCGACGGTAGGTGCGCAAGGAGACCTGCATCTGGCGCGCCGCCACCTCATCGGTGTGGCCGGTGCGCAGACACTCCAGGATCCGTCGTACGGAGTCCGGGCACAACCGCCCGCCCAGCCGCGGATGGTCCGCGAGCGCCACGGCGTTCCCCCAGGTCCCCGCGAACATCATCTCCAGGGCCCGCACCGTGGCGGGGTCCTCGACGAGCGACGCCTGCCCCGGGCCCCGCCCCGGCTCCGACGGCCCCCTCCTGAGGTAGACCACCTCGCCGTCGATGAGCAGCGCCTCGGGTAACGCCGGCAGCCCGCCGTCGCAGACCCGGATCTCGCACCGCGGATCGGTGCGCGCCAGCGCCCGTACCGCCCCCGAGGTCAGCACCGGCTCCTCGCACAACAGCCGTACGACGACGGCGCGCCGGGCTCCCCTGGCCGGGCGGGCGAGCGCGGCGCAGACGGCCCGCGTCTGCTCCTCGTTCCCCGACAGCACCACGTTGACGGTCCGCTCGGCGCAGTCGACCAGGGTGTCGACGACCTCGGCGAGCGGCACCTTCCCCAGAGCCGTCCCCGCCCAGGAGTCCTGGGCCAGCTCCCTTCGGTGCCGGATGACCGTCGACTCGATCAGATCACGGGCGGCCAGCAGCGCGTGCTCGACATAGTCGATGGCGCCTGACGAGGGAGTCTCCGTGCTCTCCGTGCTCATGGGAGAAGGCTCGGACACCCTCACAAGACCAACCATGACTTCCCCTGCCGGGTGACAGTGACCTGGTTATGCGAATACCGGCCTGATTCTCGTCAATTTCCCTGCCCCGAAATGCGCGGGCAGCATTGTGCGAAATCCATGACGACACTAATTCGCGCACAGCGACCGCGTCAACGCGGGGCGTGAGGTAAAGAGTTGGCAAAACGGTGCGCGGTGGCACGCATCGTGCTGTCGCGCCGCCGATGCGCCGGGGCGCGTGTCCACAAGTTACCGGCGAGTGCACCTTTCGGCCCTGGGGAGACTACGGACCGCAGCGATTCGACGCGGTTCGGCGACGCGGAGTGGGGGCCGATGTCCGGTTACTGCCAACTCGGCACCGGACGTCCCCTCCCCCCGTCCGGGGGTGGCCGCCGATGTCGGCCACGGCCGACCGGCATCAGCCGAAGCCGATCGGCATCAGCCGCCCAAGCCGATCGGCATCAACCGAAGCTGATCGGCCCGTGGAAGTCCCGCCCCTGGATGACCGGGCCGGTGACACGGGCATCGCCCGCGACGGAGTTGTGCACGGCACCCGGCTCCTCCTCGGCCGCCCCGCCGTGCTCACGCATCCAGGCCGCCAGGTCACGGCCGAACTCCGGGTCCTGCCGGGCCCGTTCGACCAGCAGATCGGCCAACTGGCGCAGCCGGGCGCCGTCGTCGTACGGAATCGCCGCCGGGTCCAGACCCGGCTCCGGACCCGGATCCGGACCCGGATCCGGCTCACCGGCCGGTTCGCCCTCGCCCCGCCGCAGCACCCTGCGGACCAGCGTGCCGAAGGAGTCCAGGGCCCGCCGCCCGGCCTCGCCGCCGGCGCCCGACACCGCCGCGTTCACCGCCGCGACCAGCGCACCCGCCGTCACCGGGTCCATGGCCCACCCCCTGCCCTCGATCGGGGCCCCACGCTACCGGCGCCGCCGGTCACGGTTCCACCGCTTCCGCGCGGAGGGTGAACCAGACCGTCTTGCCGGTCGGGGTGAGATCCGTGCCCCAGGCATGGGCCGTCTTGCTCAGCAGGAACATCCCCCGGCCGCTCTCGGAGAGGAAGTCCGGCTCCTTGACCACCGGCAGCGCGGACTCGGTGTCGCTGACCGCCGCCTGGATCCCGTGCGGAAGGTTCTCCAGGGTGAGGACGCATTCGGGAGAGGCCGCGTGCTTGTGGACATTGGACAACAGCTCGGTGACGCACATACCCGCCGCGCTGATCAGCTCGTCACGCCCCCACAGCCGCAGTCGCGCCCCTACGGCACGCCGTACGTCGGCGAGTATCCGCGGATGGGCGCGGAGGCGCAGTTCGTATCGCTGCGAGATGTTCTCAGCCATATGCTCCGGGGCCCCTCCACAGCACGGCGCGCTGCCGTGTCCCCTAGCGATCCTGGCCTATGGAACGTCCCACTCGCAATGTTTCGACCCACTCGCACAAGACTGGCATATGCCCGGCTGGTAGGCGTAGTTGGCGATACGACAGACTGGCGACATGTCCTACCAGCCAGTGCCCACCGTTCGGCGCAGGCGCCTGGGCTCCACGCTACGGAAGCTACGCACCGAAGCGGGGATGACACTGGACGCGGCGGCCGACGCACTCAATGCGGCCGCAAACGGATCGTCCGACGCCCGCCGCTGGACGGCGCCGAAGCTCTCCCGGATCGAGAACGCCAACGCCACGATCCGCACCACCGAGGTCGAAACCCTGCTGAGGGCCTACGCCGTCACCGACCCGGGCACCCGTGTCGCCCTGGAGGGACTGGCCAAGGACGCGGGCAAACGCGGCTGGTGGCAGACCTATCGCGGCATCGTGGGCCCCGCCTACGCCGACTACATCTCGCTGGAGAGCGACGCGGAGAGCGTCCGCGACTACGCCCCGCTGGTCATCCCCGGTCTGCTCCAGACGGCCGACTACGCCCGCGAGACCATCGCGGCGAACGCCGTGGCCCGCACCGCCTCCGAGGTCGACGCCCTCGCCGAGGTGCGCCTGGCCCGCCAGGCCGTCCTCACCCGCTCCTGCCAACCGCTGCGGCTGTGGGCCGTCATCCACGAGGCCGCGCTGCGCCGCCGGTTCACCGGCCGGCCCGGCATCATGGCCGCTCAGCTGCAACGGCTGCTGGACGTGGCGGACTGGCCCACGGTCACGCTCCAGGTGATGCCGATCGACGCGGCACCCAACCCCGGGGACGCGGGAGCATTCACACTCGTGGCCTTCCCGGGCCCGATGCCGGATGTGGTCACCCAGGAGAACCTGCGCGGCCCCACGTACGTCGAAGGAGTCGATGACGTCAACGTCTTCGCCGACGCCTTCGGCCACATCGTGGACTGCGCGCTGTCCACGGATGCGACGAAGGCCCTCATCGCTGGTCTGGTAGGAGAAAGAGGGCCCCACATATGAACACCTCTGCAATGACCGCGCATCGCCACTCCCACTGGCGCAAGTCCTCGTACTCCGCGGGCGAGGGACAGTGCGTCGAGGTCGCCGCCGCCGGCGGCCGCGTCCGGCTGCGGGAGAGCGACGACCCCGGCACCGTCCTGACCACCGTGCCCGCGGTGCTGGCCGCCTTCGTCCGGAGCGCGAAGGCGGGCGCGTTCGACGCCTGATCGTGTGACGACGGTGTGGTGCCGCCCGTGGACGGCACCACACCAGGGACGCCAGAAGACGTCAGAAGACCTCTGAAGACGTCAGAACTGGACGTCTGAGCAGGCGTAGAAGGCGTTCGAGGTGTCCGCGATGGTCCACACGGCGAGGATCACGTGTCTGCCGGTCTTACCGCTCGGGATGGTGCCCGAGTGGGAGAGCGTGGACGGCGGGCGCTGACCGTTGTACGGAACGGTCAGGAAGGGCTGGGACTCCAGGCTCGCGCGGGTCAGCTTCTGGCTGGGGTTCCAGCCGTTCTTGGTGATGTAGTACTTGAAGTCCGTGGTCGCGTGGGAGGCCGTGAACCGCCAGTTGAAGGTGTAGCTCCGCCCGGCGGTCAGCTTGGTCGCGGGCCAGTTGCCGCCCCGCGGGTCGTCGAGCTGCGAGAACCGGCTGTTGCCGCCCGCGCAGATGGTGCCGTCCGCGGGACCGCCCGAGGGGAAGCCCTTCGGACCCTCGACGCTCTGGGGCTCGTACTGGATGTCGCCGCAGCCCGTCACCGTGCCGTTGGCACACAGCTTCTGGCGGCTGATGGGCGTGTCGGTGTAGCCGTGGCTGGAGGCGCTGCCGCCGGTCGCGAGGACGGAAATCGCCGCGAGACCGATGCCGATGACGGCGGCGCTGATCTTCTTGCGCATGCTTCGCTCCTGAAGACGTGGGGAGTGCTTCGACGAGCCGTGCACGGCGGTCTAGACCAAGTGTGAGAGTATCCAGGTGCCGATAGTCATGTCCATACCAATGGAGAGCGACCGCGGTGGGCGGACGCCGGGCGGACGGGCCCTGACGGCGTCCCGAGCACCCTCCCGGGTCGGGTAGGATTTCCGGGTCAGCAGGCGCCGCTAGCTCAGTTGGTTAGAGCAGCTGACTCTTAATCAGCGGGTCCGGGGTTCGAGTCCCTGGCGGCGCACCTTGGCTTACGCCACTGACCTGGGGCTTCTCGGTTCTCCGAGAGGCCCCAGTCGCTTTGAGAAGCGCATGCCCCTCTACTACATCTTCGAGATGTACAACAGGATGATGCGATGAGCGAAGCGCCTTCATCCCATGCGGCCGATTCGGCGAGCGGGATCGACTCGATCCTGCTGCTGTTCATCTGCCTGATCGGGGTCATCGTCATCTTCACCCTGGTCGGCATGGTCGGCTCCGGCATCGTCCAGCGCACCGGCCGCCGGAAGACGCGGGACGAATGGCTCGGGGGGATCGCCCTGCTGTCCGTCTGCGCGACCGTCGCCCTGTACATCTGGGGCGCGCTCCACGTGATGTTCATGGAGAGCTACACCATGCGCGAGGAGTGCGCCAAGGCGGGCGGGGCGGCGAAGGCGGCCCAGGTCGACCGTTACTCGGCGAGCTACTTTCCGCTGCGCTTCACCTGCCGGATCGACGAGGGCGGAAGTTACGACGCCGCGGTCCCCGGATACGTCAACCCGGCCATGGTCATCACCTTCGTCCTGGCCATCGCCACGGGCGCGGTATCCGTCGTGGCCCGCGACCAGAACCGGTCCACCGGCCCTACCCTCACGGGGGGACGATGAATGAGCGTGTTCGACCCATCCCGTAGGCAGCTGCTCGCCCGCTCCGGTGCGCTGTTCGGCGCGGCCGCGCTGGCCTCCCTCCCCGGTTCCGCGCTGCTGGCGACGCCCGCGTACGCCGCGTCCTCGCACTCCAAGACGCCCACTGGCGAGGAGATCCGGACCGCATACCGCCGCTTCCGGGCGAACCAGGCCCGGGTGCTGACGGGCAGACCGAGCCCCAACGGCTGGGAGATGGAGAAGGTCGCCGACGGCGGCGGAGCCATCTGGTCCCGCCCGGTGCCCGGCACCCCGCTGGAGGGCGTCACCGTCCGCATCGGCGCACCGGAGGCGTGCTGGTCCATGTGACCCGCCGCTTCCACTACGAGATCGACGAGCTCCGCAAGGACGATGTGATCGGCTGGCGCAGCCCCGGCACGGTCCGTAAGGGGCTACCGGAGGGCAACCAGGCGTCGGGGACGGCGGTCCGGATCCGGCCCGGCCACTACCCGCCGGGCGTCAAGGGCGGCTTCTTCCCCCAGCAGGAGGTCGTGATCCGCGACATCCTCGCCGAGCTCGACGGCGTGGTCCGCTGGGGCGGGGACGACCGGAAGCCGGACGAGTCGCTGTTCTACGTGGCCGTAAGGCCCGGCGATCGGCGGCTGGCCGAGGTCGTGGCCCGGCTGGACCGGTGGCGCGAGACGCCGGGCAGCGGCGCGGGCGCCCCGGTCGACGTGCTCGCGCCGGGGCGCCGCAAGGCCGCGACGTCCCTGGCCCGCAGCCAGCGCGCGGCCGCCTGAACGAAATTCCGCGGGGAACCGGGGAGCCCCCGGCGCGTGGGGGCGCCGAGGGCTCACTTTCGGGTCAGTCGCGATCAGCCGCGCTCAGCGATCCGCTGGCGCGCCGGTCGATCACGCCGGGCCGCTCCTCGGGGAGGGGGCGTACGTTGAGTTGCGCGGCTCGGTCGGGCGCGGCGCCGTCTCGCGCCTTCGGCGCATGTGAGCAGCGGGGCAGGGGGGTGGGGGCGCGGCCGCGTCGCCGAGCGCCAGGCGACCGGGTGGGGGCGCCGGTGGCGGCTACGGCCTTCCGGGGCAGGAGCCCTCGCCGGACCGCCTGCCGGGGGTGGGGTACCCCTCTCGAAAACGTTTGACAAATTAGTTGCTTCAGATCAAGCGTTTTTTGGAGGGGTACCCGGAGGGACCGCCCCGGGCCCGTCGACCCGCACCCCGGATCGGCCCCGGCCCTCGGACACGGAAGCCGCCGCGGCACCGACCCCCACCGGCCCGGCGGCCGGCGGCGAGGCCCCGGCCCCCATCCCCCGGACCCATGCTCAAAGTCACCTCGCCTCGGTGATCCGCGCCCATACGGTCTTGCCCGGCCCCCTTCGCTCCCTGATACCCCAGCGATCCGCCACGGCCTCGACCAGCATCAGCCCCCTCCCCTCCTCGTCGTCCGACGTGGGCGCCTTCGGCACGGGGCACTTCTCGTGGGTGTCGCTCACCTCGATCTCCAGGACGCCGCCCCGCTCGTCGTACGCCAGCCGCACCGCGAAGTCCCGCCCCGGTACGCGCCCATGGAGCGCCGCGTTGGCGGCCAGCTCGGCGACGACCACGATCGCGGCGTCGTAGCCGCCCACCCCCGGGGAGAACCCCCACGCGGTGAGCTGGTGGGCGGTCAGCAGCCGGGCGAGCCGGGCACCGCGCCGGGTGGCGGAGAATCGCTGCGCGAACGTACGTACGGTGACGGGGACTTGGCCCTGTGGTGCGGTCATGGCGGAAGCGTCCCGGGCTCGCGGCGGCCACTGCCAGGCACGACACCCACCCAGTTTCGCTTGTACCAGTTCACCGACTGGACCGGACCGGTCACCGCCCGTGACGATATGAGGATGACAAAAGACAGCGAACCGGAAACGTTGGAGAGCCTCAAGACCTTTGGCGCGGTGCTGAAGGCGCTACGGGACGAGGCGGGGCTGACGCAGGAGCAGTTCGCCCCACGGGTCCGGTACTCGGCGACGTACGTCGCGAAGATGGAACAGGGCAGGCGCTTCCCGCCCAAGGAACTCATCCCGCGCACGGAGGAGGTCCTGGGCGCCCCGGCCGCGCGGGTTCTGGGCGCGGCGTACCGGACGTTGACCCGGAAGGTCGGCCTCGCGTCGTGGTTCCTGCAGTGGGCGGGGATCGAGGAGGAGGCGGTCACGCTCCTTGCGTATGAGTGCCGGGCGATTCCTGGGCTGCTCCAGCCCGAGCCGTACATCCGCGCCATCTTCGAGCAGAGACTGCCCCCGCTCTCCGAGGACCAGATCGAAAAGCAGGTAGCAGCCCGCTTAGAACGCCAACGGCTGATGGCCGAGAGACCGAACACAGCATTCAGCTTCATCATCGAACAGGCCGTGCTGGAGAGGCGCATGGGAGGTGCTGCCGTCACCGGGCATGTATTGGACGACCTGCTCACGCAGATGGATCGGCGGCATGTTGAGATTCAGGTGATGCCGCTGCGCCAGGAGATCCACGCAGGCATCGACGGCCTCATGTACCTCGCGGAGACTCCCCAGCACGATTGGCTCGGGTACTCCGAAGGCCAGCAGTCGAGCGTTCTCATCACCAGCCCGAAAGATGTGAGCGCGATGCTTCAGCGCTATGGCAAGCTGCGGTCGCAGGCGCTCGGCCATGAGGCCACAATGAGCCTGCTGGAGCAGATGCGAGGAGCGCTATGAAGACCCCCGAACGCCGCTGGTTCAAGAGCAGCTACAGCGGAAGCTCCGGCGACAACTGCGTCGAGGTCGCATTCACCCAACTCGACTGGTCCAAGAGCAGCTACAGCGGAGGCGGGGGCGGCGAGTGCGTCGAGGTAGCCATACGCACCTCGGCCGTGCACATTCGCGACTCCAAGGACACCGAGCGGACCCCGCTCACCGTGTCCCCCGAAGCCTGGGCCGCCTTCATCGCGCACATCTGACCTGCTCGCGCCGCCGCCGCTAAGCTGTTCGGATCGGAGGTGGCGGTGGCGGCGCACATACAGGAACGCATCAAGCGGCTGATCATCGACCAGCGGCTCCCCTCGGGCGCCCCGCTGCCCACCGAGACCGAGCTGATGGAACTCCTCGGCGTCAGCCGCAACTCCGTACGCGAGGCGCTGAAGGCGCTCCAGGCGATGGGGATCGTGGAGATCCGGCACGGCTTCGGGACGTACGTCGGGCCCATGTCGATGGCGCCGATGATCGAGGGGCTGATCTTCCGTACCGTCGCCGGGCACTACCGGGGCGAGGACAGCCTGCTCCAACTCCTCGAGTTGCGCGAGGCCGTGGAGACGGGGCTGATCGCGCGGCTGGCCGGGCGGATCCCCGAGGCGGATCTCGCCGAGTTGGACGCGGTCGTGCGGCGGATGGAGGCGGAGGCGGCGGAGGGCTCGGTGCGGGCCGAGACGGACCGGGCGTTTCACGCCGCGCTCTACGGAAGTCTGGACAACACGCTGCTGAGCGAGGTGCTGGAGGCGTTCTGGGACGCCTTCCACCGGGTACGCACCGACCTCGTGGACGTACCCACCGATCCGCGGGTCACCTGCAAGCAGCACCGGGAGATCCTGGAGTCGGTGCGCTCGGGGGACGCCCTACGGGCCGAAGAGGCGATCCGCGACCACTTCGGGAACATCCGCATCCGACTGCGGTCGGCGCATCCCGACTGAGCGGATCGGCGTCACGCCTGGGCGAGCAGCGGGTCGTAAGCCGTCGATCGTCGGCGGCCGGACATGAAGACCAGGAAGTCCCGGACGAAGGCGGTGCGCGTGTAGGTACGGTCGGTGCCGACCGTGTCGCGATGGAACGCGGTCTGGAACAGCGTCCGGTATTCGTCCGCGTCGATGTGCTGGTCGCCGTCCTTGTCCGTGGCGTCGAAGAGGACCTCGGCGACCTTGATCAGTGCGGGGCCGGCCAGGGAGGGAACGGCGGTGGCGTACTCGCGGGCGCTGACGCGGCCGTCGCCGTCGGTGTCCAGTGCCCTCTGGAGCTCACGCCACCAGTCGGCGTAGGCGTCGTAGAGCCTCGTTTCCTCGGGCTCCTCCAGATCGAGGCGGGTGGACAGTTCGCGGGCCATGGCGGCGAGATCCGGCCAGTCCAGGTATCCGTCGCCGGTCTGGTCGAGTACTTCGCGGAAGAACTCCTCCGCACCGCGTTCGGTGCCGGTGCGGGAGACGGGTTCCGGTTGCGGAGGGAGCGGCGTGATGAGCCGGATCAGGGCACCGGCCCGCCGCATTTTGTCGTGCAGGGCGGTGACCGCCCGAGCTCGCGGGTCGTCGCTGTGGGGTGAGAGAGCCAGCAGGTCGGCGATGGCGTCGGCGCGGACCCAGCCGTCCGGCAGGAACCGGGCCAGGCCGACGGCCAGATAGGCCCCCTGCATCAGGGTCTGGGCACCGGGCATCTCGGGCAGCCCGGCACGCCGGCGGAAGGGCTCCGGGAGCGAGGCGACGGTGATCGCCCCGATGAGCGGGCCGATGACGGCCCGGCCGGTGGCCCACAGCGTGGGCACCCCGCCCAGCAGGGCCGGAGCGAGCAGATGGTCGAACAGCTTGTAGAGGATGATCCGCATCGCCTCGGTGTTCTCCAGTTCCTGCGCCACCACGTGGTCGTAGTAGGGCCAGAACTCGGAGAGGGTGGGCGGCAGATGACCGGCCTCGTCTCCCATGGCGGCCAGGTACGCCTGGAACTCGGCGTACAGCCGCTCCATGGCGTGCTGCTCAAGGGGCTGTCCGCCCAGCCGGCACATGGTCACGGTGGACTCGAACAGGGTCGCCACCACCCAGGCCCGTACCGCCGGGTCCATCGCGCTGTAGGTCCGGCCTCGCGGGTCGGTTCCGCTGAGCCGTGCGTGGAGGCGGTTCAGCCGTGCCGCCTCCCGGAGCCGTACCTCTTCGTCGTCGCCGAACATGCGCTGCATGCTGCGGAAGGTGTTGCGCAGCCGTCGCCACGGGTGGGCGACGAACGTGGAGTTCTCGATCAGCGCGGCGCCGATCTGCGGGTGCGCGGCCTCCAGCACGGTCGCCCGGACCATGGCCAGCGCCCACCGCGGATCGTCGACGAATTCCTGGAACCGCGAGCCCGCGCCGAACAACGGCTCCTGTCCGTTCGCCGCGCTCGGCCGTGCCGTACCGCCGTCGAACTCGGTCGCACCGCCCTGGGCACTGTCGGGGTGTCCGCCATCTGCGATGGTCACGATCGGGAGTCTCCGTTCCGCTCGGGCAGCACGCCGCCGAAGCGGCGATCGCGTTGCCGGTAGGTGTGCAGGCATTCGAGGAAGTGCGGCGCGCGGAAGTCGGGCCACAGCACGGTCGGGAAGACCCATTCCGCGTAGGCGACCTGCCAGAGCATGAAGTTGGAGATGCGCTGTTCCCCCGAGGTCCGGATGACCAGGTCCACATCGGGTGTGTCGGGGAAGGGCAGATGGGCGGCGAAACTCCGCTCGTCCACCGCCTCGGCCGCCACACCCGCGCGGATCAGTGACCGCGCGGCCGCGACGATGTCCCGGCGGCCGCCGTGATCGAACGCGACGGTCAGGGTCATGCCTCGGTTGTCGCCGGTCAGTGTCATCAGGTCGGCGACGTCGCGTGCCAGCTCCCGAGGGATCCTCGGATCGCTCACCCCGAGGAAGCGGCAGCGGATCCCCCGCGCGTGCAGCAGCGGCGCGTGCTTGCGCACCACCGTGCGCACCAGCCGCATCAAATAGTCGACCTCGGCACTCGGCCGACCCCAGTTCTCGGTGGAGAAGGCGTACAGGCTCAGCCACTCCACGCCCGCGGCCCGGGCCGCCTCGATGACGTCGATCACCGTCGCCTCGGCCGCCCGATGACCTGACGTACGCGGCAGCGACCGCTGGGCCGCCCACCGTCCGTTGCCGTCCATCACACACGCCACGTGACGCGGCACGCCGAGCGACCGGTCAGCATCGGCGAACCGCGACGCGGACGTGGGATCGGCGAACGCGTCGCCCGCGGTGTGCCCAGCTATCACGCCAGCCCTCCCCTTGGCCCGCCACCACAGATCAACGCGGCGATCGCGCCTGAATGCAGGGTGCCAGCCCCCGGGCACGAACGCCGTGCCGGAGCCAGGCATTCACCCTTGGAACTGTTGTCCGAATCCATCGGCGCCGAGCCCGCCACGCCGTACCGGGTGCGATCCATCTTTTCTTCCCGGTGGTCTTCGGCGGGTCGCTCGCCTCTTCCTCCCGCTTCAGCCACAGTCGTCCCGCGATGACCGTTTGGGCATCACGTGCCCTGGCTGTCACAGCCGCGCCGATCATCGCCTGGCGGTGGACCGTCCGCCAGGAGAAACGGAACACGCAGCCCGCCCTTGGGGGACGATAAGAAGTGAAGTACCGACCGAGTCGCCGCACCCGCCGCTTCGGGATCGGTGCGGCGGCTGTCTTCGTGCTGGCCGGGATGAACGGCCCGGCCCTCTACCGTTTCAGCTCGGACAAGTACCACGCGTACAAAATCAACCAACCGGAGTACAAGGCGGAGAACGGCCACTGGGATGTGGTCGATGTCCCCGAGGCATACCGGATCAATACGATCCACGCCGCCCTGCTGCACACCGGCAAGGTGCTGCTGGTGGCCGGCTCCGGGAACAACGCCAAGAACTTCGCCGCCAAGTCCTTCCGCAGCGTCCTGTGGGACCCGGAGAAGAACACCTTCACCAACATTCCGACCCCCAAGGACCTCTTCTGCTCCGGGCACAGCCAGCTCCCGAACGGAAAGCTGCTGGTGGCGGGCGGCACGCAGCGCTACGAGAAGCTTCGGGGCAATGTCGAGAAGGCGGGCGGACTGATGTTCGTCCACAACGAGGACCCCGACAAGCCGAAGACCCTCCCCGCCGGGACCCGCTTCACGGGGAAGGAGAACGGCAAGACCTTCGAGTCCAAGGACCCGATTCTCGTTCCGCGCGCGAAGAAGACCACGCATCGCAAGGGCAAGGTCACCGTCACCGCCAGCACGGCGCGGGTCTATGTGGAGGCGCTGCGCAAGGGGAAGAAGTACCAGACCGGCGCCGAGGACAATTACCGGATCTCCGGGCTGAAGGGAAAGGACAAGCGGAACTTCTACGGGATCGCCCAGAAGCTGTCGTTCGACAAGAAGGATTTCCAGGGCATCAAGCAGGCGTATGAGTTCGACCCGGACGCCGAGCGGTACGTCCCGGTGGATCCGATGAACGAGGCCCGCTGGTACCCGACCCTGACCACCCTCCAGGACGGCAAGGTGCTCGCGGTCTCCGGGCTGGACGAGATCGGCCAGGTGGTGCCGGGGAAGAACGAGGTCTACGACCCCAAGACCAATAAGTGGAAGTACCTGCCCAAGAAGCGCTTCTTCCCGACCTACCCCTCGCTGTTCCTGACCGACAAGGGCCGGATCTTCTACACGGGCTCGAACGCCGGATACGGCCCGGACGACAAGGGCCGCACGCCCGGCATCTGGGACCCGAAGACCAATCGGTTCGACGTGGTCCCGGGCATCAGCGACGCGGACGCCCTGGAGACGTCGATGTCGGTGCTGCTGCCGCCCGCGCAGGACCAGCGGTACATGGTGCAGGGCGGGGGCGGGGTCGGCGAGGACCCCAAGTCCTCGGCGAAGACCCGGATCGTCGATCTGCACGCCGACAAGCCGCGGTTCCGCGATGGTCCGGATCTGTATGCGAAGGTGCGCTATCCGAGCAGTGTGATCCTGCCCGATGACACCGTTCTGACCACGAACGGCTCGGGCGACTACCGGGGGCGCGGCGCCACCAATGTGCTGAAGGCCGAGCTCTACGACCCGAAGAGCAACACCGCGCGTGCGGTGGCCGATCCGCTGGTGGGCCGCAACTACCACTCGGGGGCGCTGCTCCTGCCGGACGGCCGGGTCATGACCTTCGGCTCGGACTCGCTCTTCGCCGACAAGGCCAACACCACGCCGGGTGAGTTCCAGCAGCAGATCGACCTCTACACCCCGCCGTATCTCTTCCGCGAGTCCCGTCCGGAGCTCACCGACACCGCGCCCAGGACGGTCAAGCTCGGCGGGAAGGCCACCTACCGGACCGCGCAGGCAGTGGCGATCGCCAAGATGCGGCTGATCCGGCCCGGCTCCTTCACGCATGTGACCAATGTCGAGCAGCGGTCGATCGCGCTTGACTTCACCCGGACGGAGGACGGGGGCGGGGTGACGGTGACCCTGCCGAAGGACTCGTCGGTGGTGCCGCCGGGGTGGTACATGCTCCACGCGGTGGACGACCGGGGGACGCCGTCGAAGGCGGTGTGGGTGAGGGTGCCCGCGCCGAAGAAGAAGTGACGGCGGCTCAACTGTCGTTACGGGCGGCGTTACGGTCGGCGTTACGGGCGGTCTTACGGGCGACCTTACGGGCGGCGTTACGGGCGAGATCGAGCGCGTACCGGGGCCACCACCGGCCCGCGGTGGGACCGCCCTTGCAGGTGCCGTCCGACTCGCCCGGACGCTTGATCCACAGATAGGCGTCGATCCGCTCGTCCCCGGTGTCGACGGTCGGCCTCTCGCCCAGCGCCCGGCCCTTCGGGTTGCACCACGCCTGTGGGTCGTTCTTACCCGGGGCCGGGCCATTGCCGTTGCGGCTGGTGTCGATCACGAACGGCTTGCCGCCGATCAGCGCGGACAGCCGCTTGCCGTACGCCCGGTTCTCCTGGGTCGTCTGGTAGTTGGAGGTGTTCAGCGCAAAGCCGTCGGCCTTACGGATACCGGCCCGCTTCAGCGGCTCGACCATCCGGCGCGGGTCCTTGATCCAGTGGGGGTTTCCGGCGTCCAGGTAGACCGTGGTGTGCGGCAGCCCCTTGAGCTTGTCCACGGCGCCGGTCAGTAAGTCGTACCGCTCCTGGTGGAACTTCTTGGGCGTACAGCCGTCCACCACGTGCGGCAGCGCGTCGGGCTCCAGGACGACCGTCGCCCGGCGGTCGCCGATCCCCCGGACCACCTTGTCCAGCCAGGCGCGATAGGCGTCGCCGTTGGCCGCACCGCCCTTGGAGTACTGCCCGCAGTCGCGGTGCGGGATGTTGTAGAAGACCAGCAGCGCGTCCCGGTTCACCTGGTCCGCGGCCGCGGTGAACCCCCGCGCCTGCCCCTCCGGGTCGTCCAGCCCCAGCCACTCGGCGACGGGCTGCTCCGCGATCTTCTCTATGAGCCTGGCCTGGCCGTCCTCGCCCTTCCTCCGATACGCCGCGACCTGGCGCGCCGCGCTGCCGTCCGGATTCACCCAATAGGGGATCGTGGACTTGGGCCGCTGCTTGGGCTGCCCGGCGACCGAAGCATGGTCGCTGTGCCTCTCCGAGGCCCCGAAGCACCCCGAAAGCAGGGCGCACGACAAGAGCGCCCCGGCGATGGAGAGCACGCGGGTGCCAGGGTGTCCGGCGGATCTTTCCCCTCCCCGCCCCTTCCCGTAACCAAGGGCTCCGCCCCTGGACCCCGGAGCCTGGGGCGGAGCCCCAGACGTGGGCGCGGCCCCGAGTTGGGGCACAGCCCCGGGCAGGGGCGCAGCCCCGGGCAGGGGCGCAGCCCC
>NZ_JACVYG010000008.1:0-249217 GCF_014712245.1 Streptomyces sp. 5-10 | reverse complement strand
CTTCGAGTCTGCCGATGGCGGTGTGGGCCGCCACCAGCACGGACAGCGGCAATCCAATGGCGACGCCCCAGCCGCGCGGCGGGATGGACCGCAATGCCCTACCCGCGAGATCAATGGCTGTGGTGAAGTCCCCGTGGCGGCATCGGATATAGGCACGCATGGACAGGGCGACGGCGCACGGGGTCTTCATGTTCAGCTTGTCGGCCGCGGTGAAAAGCGCCCCGCACAGCCGGTCCGCCGCTTCCGATTCTCCCCTGGCGGCCAATGCCCAAACGATCCGGCAGGCGTATGCGTAAGCGAACCAGAAATGGTTGGAGGGCGACAGCAGGTGCATGGCGTCGGGGGAGAAGTCCGCCACCTGCCGAGGATCCTGAAGATGCCCGATCTCGATCCCCAGCTCGTCCACGGAGAGCTGGAGACCGTGCTCCAGATTGGCCGCCCACAAACCGTCGACTTCCCCCTCCGGGGCATCCTGCCCGGGAAAGTCGTGGATCAGCATGGGTTTGAGGAACGTGACCCACTGCCGGGTCACCCGCAGAGCGGCCGTGCAGGACGCGGTAACGGTGTCACCGCCGTCCGACGACCATGTGAAGATCTCTTCCGCATCGCCGTACCGGCCGAACCACAGCACCATGAAGAGCAGGAAGCACTGATACTGCTCCGGGATGTCCGCGGGGGATTCCGCCCGGATCTCGGCCAGCAGGCGGTCCAGCTCGGGTTCGGCGGTCGCCGGATTGCTGGACCATAACGCGCCGACCAGCGCCATGAGAATGTCCATGTGCTCCCGCCGGCTGAGGTCCGCGCGGTCGGCGAGCCGCAGACTGGCGATCGCTTCCTCCGTACACCCCTCGTCGAGATTCTTCTGGGCGGCCTGCCAGAGCACCGCCACGCCCTTTTGATCCGGCGTTTTGTCGGCAGTAACCAAGAGCTCCGCCACCGCGATCGGGTCGGCCCCGTCGGCATAGAGAAGTTCGGCCGCTTTCGCGCTGAGGCGGGCCCGGTCCGCGGCCGCCAGTGTCTCCAGCACGACGGAACGGGCCGCGGGGTGCCGGAAGCGCCCGTCCTCCAGCAGGCCTGCCGAGTTGAGGAGGTCCATGGCCCGGGACGCGCGTTCCTCACCGTATTCGAGCAGACTGGCCACGCGCCAGGGGCTGCCGTACGGGCCGAGCACGGCGAGCGCCTGCGCCACCTGGAGCAGCGCCTGATGGCTCAACAGGCACCGTCGGTAGGACTCCTGGAACTCCGCTCCGACCGTGACATCCGCGCCCGCCCCGCTCCGAGCGGCCTTGAGGTGGTCCCGCAGCAGGGCCTTGACCAGCCTCGGGTTGCCACCGCTGATGGCGTGGCAGGAGGCGCGGATCCGGCCGGCCAGGCCGGCGTCGCCGTACCGCTCCAGCAGGCGTCCGACCTCGCGCTCCGGGAGGGTGCCGATATCGATCTTGTAGAGGTGGTGGCAGCTGTGGACGCGGGGGCCCAGGTGGTGGGCCTGCCCGCTGGTCAGCACGACGAGCGTGCGGGTGCCGGACGCATGCCGGGCGATATGCAGAAGGCACATCAGGGAGGGGTGGTCGGCATGTTCGGCATCATCGACCGCGAGGATCAGTTGTCTGCCGCCCGCGATGCGGTACAGCACATCCGATATCTCCCGGACCAGACATCTCAGCGGGTCGCGTTCGGCTTCCGCATACCGCTCTGCGGCGGTCCTCCAGCGTGCCACGACATCCAATGCGCCGGTGGCCGCGGAGGATCGGATCAACTGTTCCGCGATATTGAACGGAATGGCGGTGTCGTCCGCGAATCCGGACGCCGTGAGACAGACCGCACCCGATGCGGCCGCCTGCTCCTTCAGACTTTCCAATAAGGTGGTCTTCCCGACACCGGGCCCCCCGATCACTTGAAGAAGGCCGCCATTGCCTTTTGCTGCCGTGCCGAGTACGTCGCGGAGCTCGGATTGATAATCTGTCAGTCCCATACTCATCAGTCCTCGCTGTGGGGGGGTGCGTTTGAGCGATGAGTTGATCTCCGCAGTCATCCATCCTGCGGAAGATAATTTCTCTGACGAGACAGATATCCGCTGCGTCGGCGGCGGCGAATTCTCTGATGTGGATCACCTCCGGTGGGGGCCTGTGCGCTGACGGTCATATAAGCAGAGACACAACCGGAGCGATACCTTCCACCGGTTGTGACCTCAGCCACGGTTTCCTTCCCCCGTGTGCCCCCGTGTGATCACGCTTGGCTGCGATCAGTCTTGACTGAGCGCTTGACTGAGCGGGTGGCCTGTCCGCACACCTCAGAAGAGCGGGACGCCACCGGCGCCGGCGCGCAAGGAAAAGGACAGTGCGGCATGCCGACGCGAATACATCTCAGCCTATGCGCCGGTTGTGGAACCGGAACCGTTCTTTTCGTTGTGCAAAGCTGGCGTTTACCAGCAGCCACCCCGGCCGGTTGCCGCTCCACGCCCGCCGCAGCGGACTCCGGACCGGCATGCACCCAACCCGTGGCCATCCCCCGGTTGCCTCAACGTCATGTCACGTACCATTACCGGCAACCTCCTCGCGCTCAGCAGATATCGCCTGCCCCGACTCGTCGCGGAGTTACGGGGATTGACCCCTGTATGATCACCACGACAGCGAGACCATAAACAGCCTCCGCCTCATGATTCCCCTAAACCCTGCGCCTTGATTCGGCCGGGATTTATCTACCGGCAAATCGGCCGAAACGGATGCGCCGATGGCCGAACGGGGCCGGGCCCACGGCTTACGGTGCCGGAAGTCCTGGCTCCTGGCCGCACCGAAGATGAGGGAGCGTCAACTATGACGTAAAAGCCGCCCTGTTCGACTTCTCGGGAACGCTGTTCCCTGGCCGGCCAGGTGCCGGGCGAGCGTGAGGCCGCCGAGTCCGGCACCGGTGATCGTGACGCCGAAAGGTGCGAACCCACCGGTTCGGGCGATCCCCCCGTGTCGCCCGAACCGGCGGAGACATGCGGCCACCCTCAGGGGAACGGCGGACATCCGTACGTCCCCTGAGTATATTGGCTGACAGCCAGCCAACGCAGGAGTTACAGCATGGTCCCCCGAAGCCCGTCGGTCAATGAGGAGTTGCGGCGCCGATCCCAGGTCCGTCTGCTGGAGGCGACGGTCGAGCTGATCGGCGAGCGCGGCTACGAGGCGACCACCCTCGCCGATATCGCCGACCGGGCCGGGGCGGCCCGCGGACTGGTGTCGTACTACTTCCCGGGCAAGCGGCAGCTGCTGCAGACGGCCGTGCACCGGCTGATGCACATGGAGCTGGCCCGGGGGCTCGAGCGGGAGCCGCGGCCGGAGGGCGAGGGGGCCGGGCGGGAGCTGCTGGCGCGGGCGATCGACGCGATCCTGGGCCTGGCCCGGGACCGGCCCCGGCTGATGCGGACACACATGGCGGGGATCCTCACGGCCGAGGGCTTCATCCAGTGCGCCGAGCAGCAGCGGCTGGCCGGCCTGCTGCGGGACACCATCACGCGGTACGGCTCCGAGGACCCCGAGACCGACTACCGGCTGCTGCGCGCCCTGCTGATGGGCGCGGTGGTCGCGGTGCTGCTGCCGGGCGCGCCGATGGCGCCCGAGCGGCTGCGTGCGGAGCTGTTCCACCGCTACGAACTGGACTGGGAGCTGGGGCTCCCGCCGGGCGATGAACCGCCCGGCGGGAGCCGGATGAGCACTCTGGGCTAGGGAGCCCGCGCTCAGCGGTAGTCGGGCTGCGTCTGCGTGTTGAGCTCGGGCAGCCGGACCGACTCGGCGCTGTCGGTGCGCCGGTCGCGGATCTTCAGGACGTCGAAGCCCTTGTCGATGTCGTTGGAGTAGATGTAGCCGTTGTAGTAGTACGCGGACCAGGAGCCGCCGGTGATGAGCGTGTCGCTGGAGAGCGGCCCGCGCTCGAAGTAGCCGATCTCCTTGGGCCGGTCGGAGTCGGTGAAGTCCCAGACGGACACGCCGCCCTGGTACCACGCCTGGACCATGATGTCGCGGCCCTTGGCCGGGATCAGCGAGCCGTTGTGGGCCACGCAGTTCTCGGTGTCGGCCTGGTGGCGCGGGATCTTGAAGTAGCTCCGGAAGACCAGCTTGCGCTTGTCGCCCTTGCCGACGATGTCGTAGATCCCGTCCGCGCCGCGGTCCTGGCCCACCTCGGCGTTGCAGGTGGCGGCGACGCCGCCGCCCAGCTCATCGGTGAACACGACCTTGGTGCCGCGCTCGTTGAAGGTGGCCGAGTGCCAGAAGGCGAAGTTGACGTTGTCCTCGACCCGGTCGATGACCCGCGGCTTCGCGGGGTCGGCGATGTCGAGCAGAATGCCGTCGCCCATGCACGCGCCCGCCGCCAGCTTCAGCTTGGGGAACGTGGTGAGGTCATGGCAGCCGGTGGTCTGGGAGACGCCGGGGTTGGTGGGCGCACCGGGGTTTCCGCCGTCCGGGAAGAGCACGGGGAAGTCGATGACCGCGGCCTTCTCGGGCGCCGAACGGGGCACCTTGATGACGGAGATGCCGTCGTGCGGAGGCTGGCAGTCCGGGAAGGTGGCGCTGGGCGAGTACGAGGAGACGTAGATGTACACGTCCTTGCGCTCGGGCACCAGGGTGTGGGTGTGCGAACCGCAGGAGGTCTCGACGGCGGCGACGTACTTCGGGTTCCGCTTGTCGCTGATGTCGAAGACCTTCATGCCCTCCCACGAGGACTTCTCGGTCGCCGGCTGGGTGGTGCTGTTGCAGGAGTTGTCGCTGCGCGAGGAGTCGGTGGACAGGAAGAGCAGGTCTCCTGAGACCGACACATCGTTCTGCGAGCCCGGGCAGAGCACCTGGCTCACGATCTTCGGGCTCTTCGGCCGGCTGATGTCGTAGATGACGAAGCCGTCGTAGTTGCCCGCGAAGGCGTACCTGCCCTGGAAGGCCAGGTCGGAGTTGACGCCCTTGAGGTCCTGCTTGGGGATGTTGGTGAGATGGCTGACATTGTCGCTGTGGACGATCTGGTCCACGCCGGGGATGTCGCCGTTCTCGATGGCGGCCCTGGCTTCCGACTGCTGGCTCTTGGTCACCCGCTCCTTGTGGGGAGCGTCACCTGGGTCGGGCGTCGCGGCCGCCGGGCCCGCGGCCAGCAAGGTGGCCACCAGTCCGAAGGCGGCCACGGCCGCACCGAGGTATCTGCGCCGCTGTGGAGGTCTTTCCCACGGCTTCACTGCGTCCTCCCTTTGTCGCCGTCTCCGTTCGGAGTTGAACGGTTGACGGACCGGGGGAAGTATCGCTCTATCCATGTACACCACAACAGGTAGCAACATGTTCGTAAAGAGATTTTCCCAACTCGCCCGGACCGGGAGCGCCGCTGACGTGCTAAGACGGTCTGCGGATCCCAAGCGCCCCAGGAGGCCACGGTGTTGAACCGCCGTACGACGCTCCACTCCGCATCCCTCGCGGCCGCCGCGGCGGCGGCCGCCCTGACGCTCTTCCTGACCGGCTGTGACGCGGAGAGCGGCGGCGGGGCCGACGCGGGGAAGGGCAAGGACGGAAAGCCCGCGGTGATCGCGCCGGGCAAGCCCGGCGAGGCGGCGAAGAAGCTGTCGGCCGAGGAGGCGGCGAAGGCGGGCGACGACGACTCCCCCAACTCGGCCGACCGCTCCTACGTCCGCATGATGATCGAGCACCACCGGCAGGCCCTGGTGATGACCGACCTCGCCGCCGACCGCGCCAAGTCGGCGAAGGTCAAGCGGCTCGCGGAGCGCATCGCGTCCGGGCAGAAGCCGGAGATCGAGGCGATGCGCGCCTGGCAGAAGACGGAAGGCGGCGAGCCCGAGGGCGGCGACGGGGGCGGCCACGAGGGCCATGACGCGAGGATGCCGGGGATGGCCACCGAGGCCCAGCTCGCCCGGCTGCGCGCCGCCAAGGGCGCCGACTTCGACGCGCTCTTCCTCAAGCTGATGATCACCCACCACCGGGGCGCGGTCGCCATGGCCACGGATGTGCTGGCCCAGGGCAACAACATCCGGGTGGAGGAGATGGCGAACGACGTGATCGCGCAGCAGAGCAGCGAGATCCGGCGGATGCGGCAGATGTCGTAGCGGGGGGGCGGATGCCGTAGGGGGCGGCGGATGCCGCAGCGGGCGGCGGATGTCGTAGGGGCGGCGGATGCCGTAGCGGGCGGCACACGGAGCCCGGAGGGGCCGTTGGACCGGCTTCGAGCCGCGCTCGCGGCGCGGTCGCGGCGCGGTCGCGGCGCGGTCGCGGGCCCGTGGACCGGCGGCCGGGCGGTGTCACCCGGGCCGGCCCCTCGGCGCGTAGTGCCGGACAGGGCGCCCCACCGGGTGGGATGCTGGAGACATCCTGCGGAAGGAGCTCCTCGTGCTTCGCGTCGCGGTCATCGGTTCCGGGCCGAGCGGGGTGTACGCCGCCCAAGCGCTCGTCCAGCAGCAGGCCGTCCCCGAGGTGTCGGTGCATGTGCTGGACCGGCTGCCCTGTCCGTACGGGCTGGTGCGCTACGGTGTCGCGCCCGACCACGAGAAGATCAAGTCCCTGCAGAACACACTGCGCGCGGTCCTGGAGCACCCCCGGGTCAGCTTCCTCGGCAATGTGCAGGTGGGCCCGCCCCCGCTGGTGCCCGAGCGGCTGCTGGGGCTCTACCACGCGGTGGTCTACTGCGTGGGCGCGGCCACCGACCGGCGGCTCGGCGTTCCGGGCGAGGAGCTGCCGGGCAGCTTTTCCGCGACCGAGTTCGTCTCCTGGTACAGCGCCCATCCGGACGCGACCGTCGACGCCTTCGCGCTCGGGGCGAGTTCCGCCGTCGTGATCGGGGTGGGCAATGTCGCGGTGGACGTGGCGCGCATCCTGGCCCGTGGGGCGGAGGAGCTGAGGCCCACCGATGTGCCGCACGCCGCCCTCGGGGCGCTGTCCGAGAGCCGGGTCTCGGACATCCACATGGTCGGCAGGCGCGGGCCGTCGCAGGCGAAGTTCACCACCAAGGAGCTGCGGGAGCTGGGCGCGCTGACCGGCGCCGAGGTGCTGGTGCGCCCCGAGGAGCTGTCGCTGGACCCGGCGTACGAGGACCCGTCGGGGCTGCCGGGGATCAACCGGCGCAATGTCGAGGTGCTGCGCGACTGGGCGCGCCGCGAGCCCACGGGCCGCCCGCGCCGGATCCATCTGCGGTTCTTCCTCAAGCCGGTGGCGCTGCTCGGCGAGGGCGCGGTGCGCGCGGTGCGCTTCGAGCGGACCGCGCCGGACGGGCGCGGCGGGGTGGCGGGCACCGGGGTGTTCGAGGACATCGAGGCGCCGTTGGTGCTGCGGTCGGTGGGCTACCGGGGGGTGCCGCTGCCGGGGCTGCCGTTCGACGAGGAGCGCGGCACGGTCCCCAACGCGGCGGGACGGGTGCTGCGCGGCGGTGAGCCCTCGCCCGGGGAGTACGTGGCCGGGTGGATCAAGCGCGGCCCGACCGGAGTGATCGGCACCAACCGGCCGTGTGCGAAGGAGACCGTGGCCTCGCTGCTGGCCGACGCGGACGCGCTCGCCGCCCGCCCGGTGGTGGCGGATCCGCTGCGCGCGCTGCGCGAGGCGGGGGTGGAGCCGGTGGAGTGGACCGGCTGGCTGCGGATCGAGGCGGCCGAGGAGGCGCTGGGCGAGGCGCTGGGGCGTACGAAGGTGAAGATCCCGGACTGGACGGGGCTGCTGGGCGCGGCGCGCGGGCGGGAGTGATCCGGGCCGGGCGAGCCTCGGCTTCCACCGGCCGGCCGCGGGGTCCGTGCGGTCCATGGGGTTGCCGCAAGACGGCAAGTCCGCGCGGTCCATGGGGTTGACACAGGGCGGCAACACCCCTGAAATCAACAGATTGTTTAAGTCTTCTACGGTCGCCTCACCCCGATCCGCCGCCCAACCACGCGCCGCGCGAGGAGCCGCCATGACGTCCGTACGCCATCCCGTGGACGAGGTGCCGCCGCCCGGCCGGCTCGCCGCCTTCGGACTCCAGCATGTGCTGGCCATGTACGCGGGCGCGGTGGCCGTGCCCCTGATCGTCGGCGGGGCGATGAAGCTGTCCCCCGCCGATCTGGCGTATCTCATCAACGCCGATCTGCTGCTGTGCGGTATCGCCACGGTCCTCCAGTGCGTGGGGCTGTGGCGGTTCGGCGTCCGGCTGCCGATCATGCAGGGCTGCACCTTCGCGGCGGTCACCCCCATGGTGCTGATCGGCACGGAGGGCGGCGGGCTGCCGGCGATCTACGGCTCGGTGATCGTGGCCGGGGTGGCGATGATCGTGCTGGCGCCGGTCTTCGGGCGGCTGCTGCGGTTCTTCCCGCCGCTGGTGACCGGCACGGTGATACTGGTCATCGGCCTTTCGCTGCTGCCGGTCGCGGGCAACTGGGCGGCGGGCGGCCAGGGCGCGCCGGACTTCGGCGCGCCGAAGAACCTGGGCCTGGCCGCCGGGGTGCTGGTCCTCGTCCTGGCCGTGCAGCGCTTCGCGCCCGGATTCCTCGGCCGGGTGGCGGTGCTGGTGGGGATCGTGGCCGGGACGGCGGCCGCGATACCCCTGGGCCTCACCGACTTCTCCGGGGTGGGCGACGCCCACTGGGTCGGCGTCTCCACCCCGTTCCACTTCGGCGCCCCTGCGTTCGAGGCCCCGGCCGTGGTGTCCATGCTGGTCGTCGCGCTGGTGACGATGACCGAGACCACCGGCGACTTCATCGCGGTGGGCGAGCTGACCGAGCGCCCGGTCGACGGGCGGCGGCTGGCGGACGGGCTGCGCGCGGACGGCGCCGCGACCGTGCTCGGCGGGGTCTTCAACACCTTCCCGTACACCGCCTTCGCGCAGAACGTCGGCCTGGTGGGGATGACCCGGGTGCGCAGCCGCTGGGTGGTGGCGGCCGCGGGCGGCCTGCTGGTGCTGCTCGGGCTGGCCCCGAAGCTGGGCGCGGTGGTGGCGGCGATCCCGGCCCCGGTGCTGGGCGGTGCGGGCCTGGTGATGTTCGGTACGGTCGCGGCGAGCGGGCTGCGCACACTGGCCGGGGTGGACTTCCGGGACAACCACAACCTGACGGTGGTGGCGGTCTCGGTCGCCGTGGGGCTGCTGCCGGTGGGTGTGCCGGGGATCTACAAGGAGTTCCCGGACTGGTTCCAGACGGTGATGGACAGCGGGATCAGCGCCGGGTGCGTCACCGCGATCGCGCTGAACCTGCTCTTCAACCACGTGCCCGGCGGACGGACTTCAGCCCCGGTCGCCGCCGAGGCGCCCCTCCTGGAGGGCCGCGGCGGCGAGGACACTGTCGAGCAGTCCGGGGAACAGCGCGTCTAGGTCGGCGCGGCGCAGCGCGTTCATCTTGGCGGTGCCCCGGTAGATCTGGTGGATCACCCCGCATTCGCGCAGCACCCGGAAGTGGTGGGTGGTGGTGGACTTGCTGACCGGCAGGTCGAAGACCGAACAGGACAGCTCGCAGGTCTCCTCCTCCTCGGCGAGCGTCCGCACCACCCGCATCCGCATGGGGTCGGAGAGCGCGTGCAGCACATCCTCGAGGCGGATCGCCTCGCGCCGCGGATGCTCCAGCGAGCGCCCGGACGCCTGGGGCTGGGACGACGCCTGCGGCTGGGACTGGGGCGCGGTCGGCGTGGTCTGCGTCTGCACGGCTGCTCCTCATCGCCTTGTTCCGGGACCTCCAGTGTAGTTTGACGATCGCCGTACTACGTCAGCTCGAACTACGCGAGGCCCCGGGGTGGGACGGCGACGGCGTTCGGGGGCTCAGCAGGTCGGAGGAAGTCCGCTCTGGCTCGACAACGCCCCGAAGGGGCGCGGGGCTGTGTCGATGTGCGGCTCCGCCGCGCGGCTGTGTCGATATGCGGCTCCGCCGCGTGGGACCGGCCACGACGGCGCCGCAGACGGCCGACGACGCATCGCGGCACTTCCAGCGGAGCGCTTAGCGGACCGCGCGGTGGTACTGGTCCGGGTTGTGCACCTGACCGCCCAGTTCGGCCGCCGCACGGCGGGCGAAGTAGGGGTCACGGAGCAGCTCGCGGCCCAGCAGCACGGCGTCCGCCTCGCCATTGGTGACGATCTTCTCGGCCTGCTCCGCCTCGGTGATCAGCCCGACCGCGGCCACCGGCAGCCCGGTCTCCCGGCGCACCCGCGCGGCGAACGGCACCTGGTAGCCCGGCTCCACCGGAATGCGCACACCGGCGGCGTTGCCTCCGCTGGAGACGTCGAGGAGGTCCACGCCGTGGTCCTTCAGCAGGGCGGCGAGCCGGACGGTGTCGTCCAGGGTCCAGCCGTTCTCCTCCAGCCAGTCGGTGGCGGAGATGCGGAAGAACAGCGGCAGCTCGTCCGGCCAGACCGCGCGGACCGCGTCGACGACCTCCAGGGCGAAGCGGACGCGGTTCTCGAAGGAGCCGCCGTAGCCGTCGGTGCGGTGGTTGCTGTGCGGGGAGAGGAACTCGCCGATGAGGTAGCCGTGGGCGCCGTGGATCTCGGCCACCTCGAAACCGGCCGCGAGCGCGCGCCGCGCGGCGTCCGCGAACTGGCGGACGATCTCACCGATCCGCGCCTCGGACAGCTCGTCCGGCACCGGATGGCCCTCGTCGAACGGGACCGGGCTCGGCCCCAGCGGCTGCCAGCCCCGCTGGTCGGCGCCGAGCGGGGCACCGCCCCTCCAGGGAGCGTCGGTGGACGCCTTACGGCCGGCATGGGCGAGCTGGATGCCCGGGACGGTGCCCTGCCCCTTGAGGAAGTCGACGATCTTCACGAACGCCTCGACCTGGGTGTCGTTCCAGATGCCGAGGTCTCCGGGGCTGATGCGGCCCTCGGGGGACACGGCCGTCGCCTCGACCAGGATCAGCCCGGTGCCGCCGGCGGCACGGGCGCCGTAGTGGACGAAGTGCCAGTCGTGCGGAACCCCGGCGCCCTTGTCCGGGTCCGCGCAGTACTGGCACATGGGCGACATCCAGAGGCGGTTGGGGATGGTCAGCGACCGCAGGGTGAAGGGGTCGAAGAGGGCACTCATGAACGTCTCCGTTTCTCCTCGTGGGGTCCGGCCGGACCACCGCCTAATACGGTAACCATCGTAGTACGACGATCGTCAAATTACGAAGCCTCTCGTACGACGCGCATGACCTCCCGTGGCGCGTGAGCCCTCGGGTGACGCGGCTGCTTCCGGGCCGTTGTCAGTGGGTGGGTGCAGACTCTGTGATGACGGACACATCCATCCGTTCCGCCGTCCCGTCTCGCACTCCAAGGAGTGAGCCGTCATGAACGATGTCCTGCTCGCCATCGGCACCCGCAAGGGTCTCTTCCTCGGCCGCCCCGGCGGCGGGGGCTGGGACTTCACCGGCCCCCACTTCCCCATGCAGGCGGTGTACTCCGTCGGCATCGACACCCGGGGCGACCGCCCCCGGCTGCTGGCCGGGGCGGACAGCTCGCACTGGGGCCCCTCGGTCTTCCGCTCCGACGACCTCGGGGCGAGCTGGCACGAGCCCGCCAGGCCCGCGGTGAAGTTCCCCGAGGGCACCGACACCTCGCTGGAGCGGGTGTGGCAGCTGGAGCCCGCCGGGGCCGACGCGCCGGGGGTGGTCTACGCGGGCACCCAGCCGGGCGCGCTGTTCCGCTCCGAGGACGGCGGGGAGACCTTCGCGTTCGTCCGCAGCCTGTGGGACCACCCCCAGCGGCCGGAGTGGGGCGAGGGGTTCGGCGGGCAGGCCGTGCACACGGTCATCACCGATCCCAGGGACCCGCGGGCGCTCATGGTCGCCGTGTCCTCCGGTGGGGTGTACCGCTCCGCGGACGGCGGGGAGAGCTGGGCGCCGTCCAACAGCGGGCTCAGGGCGGATTTCCTGCCGGATCAGTATCCCGAGTTCGGGCAGTGCGTCCACAAGATCGCCCGGGATCCGGTCGACCTCGACCGGCTCTATCTCCAGAACCACGGCGGGGTGTACCGCAGCGACGACGGCGGGGCGCACTGGGCGGAGATCGGCGAGGGCCTCCCGGCGGACTTCGGCTTCGCGGTCGCCGTCCATCCGCGCCGGAGCGGCGTCGCGTACGTCTTCCCGGCCACCGACGGCTCGGACCGCTACCCCCCGGGCTACCGCTGCCGGGTGTTCCGCACCGAGGACGCGGGCGCCAGCTGGGAGGAGCGGTGCGCCGGACTGCCGGGCGAGCCCCACTACGGGGTGGTGCTGAGAGACGCGCTGCGCACCGATGACGCCGATCCGGCCGGGGTCTACTTCGGCAATCGCAACGGCGAGGTGTACGCGAGCGCCGACGAGGGCGAGAGCTGGCGGCAGATCGCCCGCCATCTCCCCGATGTGCTGTGCGTCCGGGCCGCGGTGATCGACTGAGAGTGACCGCGGTGATCGTGAGGGCGATCGCCGTGATCGGCTGAGAGTGATCGTGAGGTGGCACGCGGGCACCCGCTGAGCCACTAGAGTGACGCGGTGTGGCAGCACGACCCTTGAATGACATTGTGGAAGCGGGCTGGGCCAAGGCACTCGAGCCCGTCGAGGAACGCATCGCGGCGATGGGCGACTTCCTGCGGGCCGAGATCGCGGCAGGCCGCACCTATCTGCCCGCCGGGCCGAATGTGCTGCGCGCCTTCCAGCAGCCCTTCGACGAGGTGAAGGTGCTGATCGTGGGTCAGGACCCGTATCCCACCCCCGGACACGCGGTGGGGCTCAGCTTCTCGGTGGCGCCCGAGGTGCGTCCGCTGCCCGGCAGCCTGGAGAACATCTACCGCGAGCTGCACACCGACCTCGGGCTGCCGCGCCCGTCCAACGGCGATCTGACGCCCTGGACCCAGCAGGGCGTGCTGCTGCTCAACAAGGCGCTCACCACGGCCCCGCGCCGCCCCGCCGCCCACCGCGGCAAGGGCTGGGAGGAGGTCACCGAGCAGGCCATCCGGGCGCTGGCCGGGCGCGGCCGCCCCCTGGTGGCCATCCTGTGGGGCCGCGACGCCCGTAACGTACGGCCGCTGCTGGGCAGCCTTCCGGCGGTCGAGTCCGCGCACCCCTCCCCCATGTCCGCCGACCGCGGATTCTTCGGCTCCCGTCCCTTCAGCCGCGCCAATGAGCTGCTGGCACAGCAGGGGGCGCAGCCCGTCGACTGGCGCCTTCCCTGACCCCATCGTTCCAGGTGGGCGAGGGGTAGTCTGCCCGCCATGACATCACCTACGAACACCCCCGCGGGCTGGTACGCCGACCCGCAGGGCACGCCGAACCAGCTGCGCTGGTGGGACGGCGCACAGTGGACCGCCCATACGCACGCGGGCCAGCCCGGACAGCCCCCGCCGCAGCAGCAGGCCGCCCCGCCCAACCCCAACCCCGGCAAGGTCCAGCACCAGGTGCAGCAGCAGGCGCATGTGGGGCCGACGGCGGGCGGCGGCGGCACGCTGTTCACCGAACCGGTGCTGGTGGTGAACCAGAAGGCCAAGCTGATCGAGCTCACCAATGAGTACAGCGTCTTCGACCAGCACGGGCGCACCATCGGTTCGGTGGTCCAGGTCGGCCAGAGCACGCTGAAGAAGGTCGCGCGGTTCGTCTCGAGCCTCGACCAGTTCATGACGCACCGGCTGGAGATCCGGGACGCCGGCGGGCAGCCGCATCTGGTGCTCACCCGGCCCGCGAAGTTCGTGAAGTCCAAGGTGCTGGTGACCCGTCCGGACGGACAGCCGGTCGGTGAGATCGTCCAGCAGAACGTCTTCGGCAAGATCAACTTCGGCATCCACGTCAACGGCCAGCAGGTCGGCGCCATCAAGGCGGAGAACTGGCGGGCCTGGAACTTCGCCATCGTCGACCACACGGACACCGAGGTCGCCCGGATCACCAAGACCTGGGAGGGCCTGGCGAAGACGATGTTCACGACGGCGGACAACTACGTCCTCCAGATCCACCGCCAGCTGCCCGATCCGCTGCTGAGCCTCGTGATCGCCACGGCCCTCACCGTGGACACGGCGCTCAAGCAGGACTCGCGCGGATTCGGCTGAGCCGGTGGCCGACGACACGGTGCCCGACGCCGCGGCGACGCATGTGCTCGGGATCGATTCGGGCGGCTCCGGCGTACGGGTGGGGGTGGCCCGCGCGGACGCCTACGGCGGCTCCGCCGCGGAGGACCCACTGGCCGGGTCCCCGCCGCTTACCTCGTCCTCGCCGATGAGGTGGTCCTCGCCGCTGAGGTCGTCCTCGCCACCGCTGACGTGGTCCTCGTCCACGCCCGCGGTCGTCGGCGACCGGGGCATCGACGCGGAGGACCTGCTGGCCCGGGTCCTGCCCGCCGCCCGGGAGCTGCTGCGCGAAGCCGGGGCCCGGCGCCTCGGTGCGATCTGCGTCGGCGCGACGGGCATGGCCACGCTCGGCGACGACCTGCGCGCCAGGCTCCCGGACGCGCTCGCCGACGCCTTGGGCGTACGGCGACTCGCCCTCGCGGCGGACGCGGTGACCGCGTACGCCGGGGCGTTGGGCCAGCGCCCCGGCGCGGTGGTCGCGGCGGGGACGGGGCTGATCGCGCTGGGGGCGGTGCCGGAGGGAGCCGCGGAGGGCTCGGGCGGCGCGGGCGGCGTGCCCGTCACAGGCGGTGCGTCCAGCACGGACGCCGCCTCCGATACCGACGCCACGGCCCCAGGCGGGGACACCCGCTGGACCGCCACCGGCTGGCGGCGTGCCGACGGATGGGGCCATCTGCTGGGCGACTGCGGCGGCGGTGCGTGGATCGGCCGGGCGGGCCTGGAGGCGGCGATGCGCGCGTACGACGGGCGCGACGGCGGCTCGAAGCCGCTGCTGGCCCGCCTGGAGGCCGTGTTCGGCCCCGCGACCGGGCTGCCGGGGAAGCTGTATCCGCGCCCCGACCGCCCCGCCGTCCTGGCCTCCTTCGCCCCCGAGGTGGGCCGGTGCGCCGCCGAGGACCCGGTCGCGGAGGCGATCCTGCGGACCGCCGCCCGCCATGTCGCCGAGGCCGCCGAGGCGGTCTGCCCCCGGCTGGAGTCGAGCGAGGTGGCGCTCACCGGCGGGCTGTTCCGCATGGGCGCGCCGCTGCTGACGCCCGTGCGCGAGGAGCTGGCGGCGCGGCTGCCCGGGGTCAGGGTCACCGAGGCGGCCGGGGATCCGCTGGACGGGGCGCTGTGCGTCGCGGCGGCGCTGGCGGCGGACGAACTGCGGCTGCCACGGGACCCGGCGCTGCTCAGCGTCGTCTGAGCCCACGCCCCGTACGGAAAATACGGAAAACGAGACGCGTACGACGCGGGGCCCCGACACGGGACACCGACGCGGGAGGCCCGACACGGACGCCGACACGGGACGCCGACACAGGTGTCCCAAACGGGCGCCCACACGCGTCCACCCATATCGAACGCCATGACCGACCATTCCGGACACATGGCTGATTCTTCGACCAAGTATGGCCGCTGAGCGCACATCAACACACAACACCGGTCGACAAAGCAGGACAGATGCCCCCAGTCACCCCCTCCCGAACAGCCGAGCCCATTGAGCGACTAACATGCGGCGCCATGAGCTCCCCCACAGGGCCCGCGTCCGGCCTGCCTGTACGAATGCCGCGTCCCCGCCAGCCCGGACGGCACCGCCGACCGGAGCCCGCCGCCGTACCCCTCGGCGCGCCTCCGCTGGTGCTGGCCGTCCCCGGTGCGCCGAATGACGGTGCCCGGCGCCTGGCCGAGGAGCTTCTGAGCATCGCCCGCTCCGAGATGCCGGGGCTCGACGCCCAGATCGGCTTCCTGGACGGGGACGGCGAGGAGTTCCCGCAGCTCGAGGCCGTGCTCACGCGCGCCGCCCAGCAGAACCCCGAGCGTCTGCGGCAGGCGGCCGAGGCCGCCAAGGCCCTCGCCGACGAGGCGGCGGAGGCGATCGCCGCGGCCGAGGCCGCGGGCGAGGTCGTCGACGAGGTCCCGCCCGTCCCCACGGTGCCCACGGACGGCCCGGCGGCCGTCGTGGTCCCGCTGCTCGCGGGCCCGGACAACGCCCAGCTGCGCCGCATACGCCAGGCCGTCATGAGCAGCGGCTCGGCGGCCGAACTCACCGATGTCCTCGGCCCGCATCCGCTGCTCGCCGAGGCCCTGCACGTACGTCTGTCGGAGGCGGGCCTGGCCCGCGCCGACCGCGCCCGCCTCTTCACGGTCGCGACCGCCGCGGACGGCATCATCCTCGCCACGGTGGGCGGCGAGGAGGCGGCCCAGGCCGGTGGCATCACCGGCATGCTGCTCTCCGCGCGCCTCGCGGTGCCGGTGATGGCCGCCGCGCTGGACGAGGACGGGGCCGTCCTCCGCGTCGCCGAGCAGCTGCGCTCGGCCGGCTCCGCGCGGCTCGCCCTCGCGCCGTACCTCATCGGGCCGGAGGTCTCCACGGAGCTGATCTCGGCGGCGGCCGAGGAGGCGGGCTGCTCGGCGGCCGAGGCGCTGGGCGACTACCCGGCCGTGGGCAAGCTGGCGCTGTCGAAGTACGCGGCGGCGCTGGGCATCACGCTCCAGCAGGCCTCGCCGGTGATGCGCTGACGCGACGGACGACGGCACAACGGACGACGAGCGACGACGTAGCAACGGACGACGTAGCGGGGGCGGTGACCACCAAGGTCACCGCCCCCACTCACATCCGCCACGCCGCCCATGCTCACCCGAAGACCACACAGGACGCCGCCGGGGCCGGAACCGAACCCGCACGACGCGGCACCCCGCTCGAGGGGTCGATGTCGAACCAGGTGACATCGCCCGAGCGCTCATTGGACACGTAGAGCCGTCGTCCCGACGGGCCGAGCGTCAGATCGCGGGGCCAGTGGCCGCCGCAGGGCGTGGTGGCGACCAGCTCCATGCGGTCGCCCGCCGCATCGAGGGCGAGCGTCGCGATGCTGTCGTGGCCGCGGTTGGCGGCCCATACGAAGCGGCCGTCCCCGGAGACCACGACCTCGGCGGGGTAGGTCTCGACGTCCGTGCCCTCGGGCACCAGACGGGTCTCTCCCAGCGGTTCCAGAACGCCGGACGACGCGTCCCATCGGCAGGCCGTGATCGTCGGATCGAGCTCGTTGATGACATACGCGCGGTCGCCCCGCGGATGGAACGCCAGATGGCGCGGGCCGCTCCCCGGACGCAGCCGGACCTCACGATGCGGACGCGGCCCGGGCAGCGCGTACACCCGCACCGCGTCGATCCCCAGGTCCACGGCCAGCAACCAGCCGCCCGACGGATCGACCGCCACGGCATGAGCATGCGGCCCCCGCTGCCGCTCCGGATGCGGCCCACTGCCCTCGTGCCGCAACACGGCCACCGGCTCCCCGAGCCGGCCGTCCTCCAGCACCGGCAGCGCCGTGACGCTGCCGGACCCGTAGTTGGCCGTCAGCAGCTGCCCACCGGCGAGCGCCAGATGAGTAGGCGCCGCACCGCCCACCGGCACGACCTCCCCGACCAACGAGGGCGGATCCTGCCCGACATCCAGAGCGGCGGCCGCCCCGTCATCGGTCTCACTCACCGCGTACAGCACACGCCCACCGGGCGCGAGCGCCAGATAGGACGGATTGACGACCACATCCGTGGAGTTCCGGATCCGCAGCGCCCCCGTCTCGTCATCGACATCGGCGACGGTGACCCCGGCGCCACCCGCCGAGGTGAACGACCCGATGTACGCCCGCCACCCACTCCCTGTCACACCCACCGCACTCCCCTTCCGCCGACTCCGGTTCGGTATCCGCTCGGGGCCGACGCTAACAGAGCGGTCTAGACCAGCCGCCGCTACACCGCGGAGTTCCGGCGATGGCGCGAGCGAAGTCTTGGCATGCTGTCCTCATGACTACCATGCCCGCCGTGATCTTCGACCTGGACGGCACGCTCGTGGACAGCGAGCCCCTTTACTACGAGGCGGGGAGGCGGACCCTGGAGCGGTTCGGGGTCGTCGGCTTCAGTTGGGAGGAGCACACGCAGTTCATCGGGATCGGGACCCGCGAGACGCTGGAGACGCTGCGCGAGCGGTACGGCATCGAGGCGCCCGTGGAGGAGCTGCTGGCCGTCAAGAACCGGCACTATCTGGAGCTGGCGGCCACGACCGAGATCTTTCCCCGGATGCGGGCCTTCGTGGAGCGGCTGAGGGCCGCCGGGCACCCGCTGGTCGTGGCCTCCGGCTCGTCCCGTTCCGCGATCGAGACCGCGCTCAAGGCCACCGGGCTTGACGCGCTGCTGCCGGTCTATGTGTCCGCGGAGGACGTGGGCCGTGGCAAGCCGGAGCCGGATGTGTTCCTGGCCGCGGCGCGGCTGCTGGCCGTCGATCCGGGGCAGTGTGTGGTGGTCGAGGACGCCGGTCCCGGCGTGGAGGCGGCGCGGCGGGCCGGGATGCGGTGTATCGCCGTGCCGTACGCGGGCGGACCGTCTCCGGACGGGGAGCTGTTCGCCTCGGCGGGGCTGCTCTTCCGGGGCGGGCAGCCGGAGTTCGACGACCGGCGGGCCTATGAGTGGGCCACCAGCGGAAGTTGACCGCCCCTGCGGCCGGTTGTGGTCGGCACCCCGGACCGCGGTCACCATCCCTCCAGTGAGACGATGCGCGCATGCCCGGACATTCACCGGCATGTCACAGGAGAGACGGAGGGCGTATGGAAAGACGTGGGGGCAAGGCGATCCGCCGCTGGGGGACGGCGGTCATCGCCTCGGCGGCTGCCTTGGCGGTCGCCGTGCCGACGGGCGCCGCTCAGGCCACCGAGGCCGCGCGCGGGCCGTCGGGAGTCAGCGCCAAGGGCGCGTATCTGCTGGACAACGGCACCAACAAGCAGCTGTGGGCCAAGGCGGCGGACACCAAGCGGCCGATGGCGAGCACCACGAAGCTCATGACGGCGATGGTGGTGCTCGACAGCCGGGGGCTGAATCTCAACAAGAAGGTCTCCGTCAAACAGTCGTACATCGACTACACCGCGCGCGTCGGTGGCAGCAAGGCGGACCTGCAGAAGGGGGACAAGCTCACGGTCAAGCAGCTGCTGTACGGGCTGCTGCTGCCGTCCGGCTGTGACGCGGCCATGGCGCTCGCCGACACGTTCGGCACGGGTGACACCACCGCCAAGCGCACCAAGTCGTTCATCGCGCAGATGAACAAGAAGGCGTCCGCGCTGGGGATGACCAAGACCCACTACGACACCTTCGACGGCATCTCGGAGGGGGGACAGAACTACACCACGCCGCGCGACATGGCCAAGCTGGCCAGGCACGCGCTGCGCAACGCCACCCTCGGCACGGTCGTCAAGTCCGTCGACACCATCCAGAAGGCCCCGGCCGCCAACGGCAGGACCAGGACCTACTACTGGAACAACACCAACCGGCTGCTGGGCTCGTACAGCGGCGCGATCGGCATCAAGACGGGCACCGGCACCGCGCCCGGCAGGTGCCTGGTCTTCGCCGCGAAGCGGGACGGACGCACCGTCGTCGGTGTGATCCTCAACGCGCCCAAGCGCTACCCGGACGCGAAGAAGATGCTCGACTGGGCCTTCCGCGCCAACACCAAGGTGACGTGGCGGCAGCTGCCCAAGGGCACGCCCCAGGACTGAACCACACGTGAGCGGTGCCCCGGCCGGACCTGAAGTCCGGCCGGGGCACCGGGCCTTGCGGGCGGCGGCCGTCAGCCGCACTTACGCCCGGTGTTGATGCACTTCACGGCCTTCTTCATCAGCGAGTCGGACATCACGTTGATGAAGTCGCCGTGGTCGGTCACCGGCTTGTGCAGCTGCTCGGGGAAGCTGTCGACCGCGAAGAGCGAGCCGGGTGCGACCTTGTAGGTGATCCGCTGGATCAGCTGCGGAATGGCCTTGAACCCCTTGGCGCACGCGCCGCCTGCGTCCGCGAACGCCACATGGGTGCGGTGGTTGGCGCTGTCGGCGTTCTTGCCGTCCCAGCAGCTCTGGAACTTGAACGTACGGACCACCTTGCTGCCCTTCGGGCAGAGCGGGTACTTGTCCTTCAGCTGCCGGTTCTCGAAGCCGGTGCAGCTCCAGGAGGCGTTGGCGTTGGCCGTGCCGTTGGTGAAGGCCTTGGCGTCGCCGGTGATGATGCGCAGGAACTTGGGCATCGCCACGACCTTGGACACCGCGCTGCCGCGGAAGGTGATCGACGCGGTGGTCGGCCGCAGGATCCGCCCGATGTTGCCCTCGGTGCCGCCGCCGGGCGCGTCGGCGTCCACCTCCTTCGTCCCGTCCTGGAGCCGCAGGACCGGCCAGTAGTGGGTGGATCGGTCGCCGTTGGTGCAGGTGGTCCCGGCGGCGGCGAGGCCGTCGTTGGTGGAGAAGGCGTCGGTGTCGCGGTTGCCGACGTAGTCGTGCATGTGGTGGGCACCGTTGGACACACCGGGGGCGACGATCACGTTGTCCGAGTTGAAGTGCTTGTTCTCATTGCGTCCGCAGCGCGAGGAGAAGGTGCCGCGGGAGGCGTTGCCCCGCGTGCGGGGGTTCTTGACGTTCGGCTTCACCTTGCGGATGTCCACGAAGTCCGCCCGCACCGGGCCGGACTGCGCCTGGCCGCCCGCGGCCGGAGCGGCGGGGGCGGCCGTTCCCGCGGCGGGGGTGGCGCCGGCCGACGCGGCGACGGGGTTGGGCGCTTCCTGTACGGTGCACGACGCCAGCGTGTCCAGGCCGGACGGGCGGCTCGCCACCCGGCCGATCTCGTTCCCGATGCGGTTCAGCGCGCCACGCCGCTGGGCGGTCAGCGGCTCCAGCACCCGGGTGCGCACCCAGTCCCGGTCGGCGCCGGGGCCGCGCGCGGCCAACTGCTTGTAGGCGTCGGCCACTTGGCTGTCCATCGTGGCCAGTTCCTTGTCCACGGCGGGCCGGGCCCGCTGCGGCACACTCGCCAGACGGGTCGTGGCGTCCGGGCACTTGACGGTCATCGCCGTCCGCGCCGACGCCTGCTGTCCGGCCGACTGGCGGGCGGCGGAAGCATCGTTGTCGGTCATCAGGAGAGCCCCGCCACCCACGGCCAGTGCGGTCACTCCGACCACGGTCAGCCCGATGACCCTGGATCGCTTGTGTCTCTTCTTGTTCCTCATCCTTCGCCCCTCATCGGCAGTCTTCATACGCCGGGGACGCCTTGCCCTCGGCCACGTCGGAGCGCGCACCCTCACCCGTCCCCGGAGTGGAGGGCACAGCCCGACACCGATGGATACGGACGGCGAGGCGATCGTTCTCAACGGTGGTCGCAACATCTCGTAGTAACCGGAGGAGTCGGTGCGGTGAGGTATCTCCGCGTCGGCTTCACCACATGTCCACGAACCGACGGGACGAAGGTGATCGGCCACGGCTAAAGTAAGTGCTTCGTTTCACCACCCCCCATGTCCCTCTACGCGCCCCGGAGCCCCCCATGTCCAGCGCGACCTCGTCCCAAGGGCGTCATCGCAAAGCCAAGCCCATGAGCCTCGCCGTCCGCCGCGCGTTCATCGTCGCGGCCGTCCCGGTCACGGGCGCCCTGCTGTCCGCTCCGTCGGCGCTCGCCGCCGACAAGAGCACCAAGACCACCACGACGGCCCAGGCCGTGGCCGCCGACGGACTGGACCCCGCCGAGCAGCGGATCGCGGAGAACCTCAACACCCGCGCGCAGAACCCGAGTCTCGGCGACACCTTCAGCGGCATCGTGCTGGACTCCGCGTCCGACAAGGTCATCTGGGGGCATGACGCCGACACCGCGCTGATGCCCGCGTCCAACGCCAAGCTGGCCACCGCCACGGCGGCGCTGACCGTGCTCGGCCCCGAGCACCGGTTCACCACCAAGGTGGTCTACGGCGACGGCACGCTCACCCTCATCGGCGGCGGCGACCGCATGCTGACCACCGCCGATCTCACCGAGCTCGCCAAGACGGCCGCCGCCGGGGTGAAGCTCGGGGGCCTGGACTCGGTGAAGGTCCGCGTCGACGACAGCCTCTTCGCCGAGCCGACCCTCGCCACCGGCTGGAACGACTCCTACTACGACGACCAGGTGTCGCCGGTGCGCTCCCTGGTGGTGGACGGCAAGCTCTCCGCGGACACCTCCATCGACGCGGGCAAGGTCTTCGCCCGGCAACTCGCCGACCAGGGCGTCACCGTGGACGGCGAGGTCACCCGCGGCACGGCCTCGGCCACGGACGTCCCGGTGGGACAGCACCTGTCCCCCACGCTGTCCGAGACGGTCAAGAAGATGCTCAAGAAGAGCGACAACGACATCGCCGAGACGGTGCTGCGCATGACCGCGCTCGGCGCGGGCAGGCCCGCCACCTTCGAGGACGGGACGGCCGTGGTGCGGGACGTCCTCAGCCGGCACTACGGGGTCTCGATGGCCAACTTCGAGATCCACGACGGCAGCGGGCTCTCCCGCGCGGACCGCGTCCCGGCGCGTACCGTGGCGGACATCCTCGACCTGCTCACCGATCCGCGCCACCGCGGCCTGCTGCGCTCCATCGACGAGGGCCTGCCGGTGGCGGGCGAGGCGGGCAGCACCCTGGGCCCCGAGTGGGGCCGCTTCGACACCCCGGACTCGCAGTGCGCCGTGGGCCAGGTCAAGGCCAAGACGGGCACGCTGACCGGCGCCATCGCGCTCAGCGGCCTGACGAAGGCGGAGGACGGCCGGTGGAAGGTCTTCTCCTTCATCGAGAACCAGTCCTCCGCCGACCCTGCCGCCACCAAGGACACCCTCGACGGCCTGGCCGCCACGGTCAACGGCTGCTGGGCGTAGCCGGACCGCGAGGTCGTCCGGGTCGGCGACCGGGAAGTTCGCGAACGCGGTGACCGACCTGGCGGCCGAGCGCTTCAAGGAGACGCCCGCAGGTAGGCGAGGACCGCCAGTACCCTGCGGTGTGTCTCCTCCGCCGGAGGGAGGTCCAGCTTGGTGAGGATGCTGCCGATGTGCTTGCCCACGGCCGCCTCGGACACGACCAGTTCACGGGCGATGGCACCGTTCGACTTGCCCTCCGCGATCAGCCCCAGCACCTCCCGCTCCCGCGCGGTGAGCCGTTCCAGCGGATCGCGGCGCCGGCGCAGCAGCTGGCGTACCACCTCGGGGTCGACGACGGTGCCGCCGTCCGCGACCTCGCACAGGGCGGCCACGAAGTCCGCCACCTGCCCGACCCGGTCCTTCAGCAGGTAGCCGACGCCCGTTCCGTCCCCGGAGTCCAGCAGCTCCGAGACGTACGTCCGCTGGACGTACTGGCTGAGGACCAGGACGGGCAGCGTGGGCCGCTTCTCGCGCAGCCGCACCGCCGCGTGCAGTCCCTCGTCCCTGAACCCCGGGGGCATGCGCACATCCGTCAGAACGATGTCGGGCGTGTGTTCCTCGACCGCGGCGAGCAGTGCGGGAGCGTCGCCGACGGCCGCGACGACGTCGTGGCCGCAGCGGCCGAGCAGGCCGATGAGCCCCTCCCGCAGCAGCACGCTGTCCTCGGCCAGTACTACGCGGAGCGGTCGGTCCGTACGCAAGGAATCTCCACACGCAACAGGGTCGGTCCGCCCGGCGGACTGGACAGGGAGATTCTGCCACCCAGCGCCGAAACCCGGTCCGCGAGTCCGGTCAGCCCGGTCCCGGCACCGGCGTCCGCACCGCCCCGGCCGTTGTCGCGCACCTGGAGGAACAGCCACCCCTCCCGGTGTCTTCCGCTCACCTCGGCGCGGCTCGCCGCACTGTGCCTGGCGATGTTGGCCAGGGCCTCGCGGACGACGAAGTACGCGGCGGCCTCGACCGCTTGGGGCAGCCGTCCGGACAGGGCCAGATCCACGTCCACGGGGATCGCGGAGCGGTCCGCGGCGTCGGCGACCGCCGCGGGGAGGCCGTGGTCCGACAGCACCTTGGGGTGGATGCCGCGGATGAGTTCGCGCAGCTCCGCGAGGACCTGGTCCGCCTCCTCCTGGGCCTTCGCGAGCTGATCGGCGACCGGCCCGGGAGGTGCGTCCAGGCGGGCCAGGCCGAGGGTCATCGTCAGTCCCACCAGCCGCTGCTGCGCCCCGTCGTGCAGATCGCGTTCGATGCGCCGCCGTTCCGCCTCGAAGGCGTCCACCAGCCGGAGGCGGGAACGGGTCAACTCGACGATCCGCGAGCCCAGTTCGTCCTCGCGCGGAGCGATCAGCAGACGTGTCAGCCCGGCCCGGGCACCCGCCACCACCCCCTGGGCATAGGCACCCAGCAGCAGGAGCACCACACCGAGGGCGGCGATACCGAAGGCCGTCGGCCAGGTGGTGACCGTCCACTGCTTGAGCACCTTCGTCTCCTGGCCCCCGCCGACCGTGGCCATCAGCAGCGGGGTCGCGACCACGGACAGCGGGCACAGCAGGGCGACGGCGACGACGAGCGCGTCGACCGGCCACAGCAGCACCGCGAACAGCAGGGCGTGGCCGAGTTCCCGCCACGTGGCCCGCTCCCTCACGCGCGTGGTCAGCCAGGACCACAGGCCATGGGCGAGGGGCGCCCGGTGCGGGTCCGGAGCGGGGTCCGCGTCGATCAGGCGCATCCGGTGCCGTTCCACCCAGGCCACCGGGATCCCGGCGAGAGCCGCGAGCACGAGCAGCGGGAGTCCGACCAGCACGAGGGCGAGAACGGCACCGGCCACCGCCGTGGCCACGATCACCACGAGCGCGACGGCACCGGTCACCGCTCCGGTGAGCAGGTATCCGGCGGAGCGCCACGGCCACGGCGACAGCAGGAAGCCCGGCCTGGACATGGCGTGCCACACGTTCCGCGGGTGCATGGTGATCACCGTAGAAGGCCCCGCTCCGCCGGTGCCATCGGGCCAGGGAGACCTTCGGGGGTATGCCTGGCCCTACCCCAGGTCTCGCCCCCGCCGTACTGCGGCGCGGCGCCCCCGCGCGGTTTCGTGAGGTCACCGAAGACAAGAGCCACGGCGACACCGCGGAGTGGGGACAGATGAACAACGACGTGATCCGGTTGCGTTCGGTCAGCAGACGCTATGGTTCCGACGATGGCGCGGTGACGGCGCTCGACGAGGTCTCGCTGTCGTTCCCCCGGGGAACGTTCACGGCCGTCATGGGCCCCTCGGGGTCCGGCAAGTCGACGCTGTTGCAGTGCGCCGCGGGGCTGGACCGCCCCACGTCGGGTTCGGTCACCGTGGCCGGGACCGAGCTGACGGGGCTGAGCGAGACCAGGCTGACCCTGCTGCGCCGCCGGCGCGTCGGGTTCGTGTTCCAGGCGTTCAACCTGCTGCCGTCCCTGACCACGGAGCAGAACGTGACACTGCCCCTGCGCCTCGCCGGCCACCGCCCCGCCAAGGCCCGGGTGCGCGAGGTGCTCCAGCAGGTCGGGCTCGCCGAGCGGGCGCGGCACCGGCCGGCGGAGCTGTCCGGTGGCCAGCAGCAGCGCGTCGCCCTGGCCCGCGCCCTGATCACCCGGCCCGATGTGCTCTTCGGCGACGAACCGACCGGTGCCCTCGACTCGCGGGCCGGCCGTGAGGTGCTGACGTTGCTGCGCGGCATGGTCGACGGCGAGGGCCGGACGATCGTCATGGTCACGCACGACCCGGTGGCCGCGTCCTGCGCCGACCGTGTGCTCTTCCTCGTCGACGGGCGGGTGAGCGGCGAGTTGGCCGGGGCCGGTGCCGACACCATCGCCGCGCACATGGCCACGTTGGAGGCCGTGCCGTGCTGAGCGTCGCCCTGCGCACCCTGCGCACCCGCTGGACCACCTTCACCGGCAGCTTCGTCGCCCTCGCGCTGGGCGTCGCGCTGACCGCGGTGATGGGACTGGCGCTCGCCTCGTCCCTGGACGCGCCCGGCCGCGGACCGGAGCGGTTCGCCGCCGCGCCGGTCGTGGTCAGGGGAGCCGACACCCTGCGGGTGGACACCTCGACCGGCGTCCAGGTCCGCAAGCTCGCACACCCGCGCGCCGTGCCCGTCGGGACCGTCGCGAAGCTGCGGAGGCTCGGCCCCGTCGTCGCGGACCGGACGTTCGCCGTACGGGCGCGGGGCGGGCCGGACGACCTGGTGGGGCACCCCTGGTCCACCGCCGCCTTCGCCCCGTACCGGATCGACGCGGGACGCCCGCCCCGCGCGGCCGACGAGGTCGTGGTCAGCGGGGACTGGGCGGGGCCGGGGAAACGCGTACGGACCGACCGCGGCACCGTGCGGGTCGTCGGAACCGTCGCGGGGCGCGGCTTCGAGAACGCCGTCTTCTATACCGACGCACGCGCCGCCCGACTGTCACCGCACAGCGTCCAACTCGTCGTGGACGCCGATCCGGCGGCTGTCCGCGAGGCGGTGCGCGGCAGCGGCAGCGACGGCGACGGCGACGGCGACGGCGACGGCGTCCAGGTCCTCACCGGGCAAGGACGCCGCCACGCCGACCCCGACCCGGACCGGGACCGCGACGCCCTCGCGGCGATGAACGCGATGTTCGGCACGGCGGGCGGTGTCGCCGCCTTCGTGTCGGTGTTCGTGGTGGCCTCCACCTTCGCGTTCGCGGTCGCCCAGCGGCGCCGGGAGTTCGGGCTGCTGCGCGTGGCGGGGGCGACTCCGGGCCAGATCCGCCGGATGGTGTTCGCCGAAGCGCTCGTGGTCGGGGTGTTCGCCTCGGCCACCGGCTGTCTGCTCGGCGCGTACGGCGCGCCACGGCTGGCCGACCGGGTGGTCGACGGTGGTCTCGCGCCGCGCTGGTTCACCATCGGCGACCACATCTGGCCGTACCACCTGGCCTTCTGGACGGGGCTGTCCGTCGCGCTGTGCGGTGCGGCGGCCGCGTCCTGGCGGGCGGGCCGCACCCGCCCCGCCCAGGCGCTGCGGGAGGCGTCCGCGGACAGCGGGCCGGGCAGGACGATGACCTGGGGCCGATGGCTGTCCGGCCTGGCCCTGCTGCTGACCGCCGCCGCGACGCTGTGCCTGAGCCTGCTCACGGACCCGGGCGACCTGCTGCACCGGAAGACCTATGTGAGCCGGCCGATGCCGCTGATCAGCGCGGTCGCGCTGCTCGCACCGGCGGCGGTGCGCCCGCTGACCCGGCTGATCGCCTGGCTCCCGGCCCGGCTGCCCGGTGCCGGCGGCATGCTGGTGCGGGAGAACGCGGCCGCCGGTGTGCGCCGCACCGCCGCGATCGCCGCGCCCGTACTGGTCACCGTCGCCCTCGCCGGTTCGCTCCTGGGCGCCACCGCGACGCTGAACCGGGCACGGGCCACCGAGACCCGTCAGCAGACGGCCGCCGACTTCGTCATCACCCCGGCCGGGGACGCGGGCTTCGACCCGGCGACGCTGCGCGGGCTGCGCGAGGTGCCCGGGGTCGAGGTGTCCGCGACCTCGACGAGCGCCGTGTATGTCCTGGAGGACGGCGTGTCGCTGGTGAAGTCCGAAGCCCGCGCCGCCGACCCGGGCCCGCTCGCCGCCACGTCCCGGTTGCCGATCGAGGCCGGGACGGCGAGCGATCTCGATGACGGCTCGATCATCGTCAATGGCGAGTGGCAGCGGCACACCGTGGGCGAGCGGGTGCGGGTGTGGCTCGGCGACGGCACCGAGAGGTCGCTGCGGATCGCCGCGGTGATGGCCACCGGCACCGGCGACAACGGCGTCTACGTCACCCCGCGCAACGCCCCGGGCGCGACCGTGGACCGGGTCGACATCGCCCTCGCGCACGGCGCCGACGCGGACGCCGCGGCCACCGGGCTGCGTGCGGCGGTGCGCACCACCGGCGGCCACGTCTTCACCAAGGACCAGTGGGTGAAGGCGAGTTACCCCGAGACCAACCGCACGACCCGGCTCGGCTTCCTGCTCGTCCTCGGCATCGCCCTCTTCTACACGGGCATCTCCGTGGCCAACACCATGGTCATGGCCACCTCCGACCGCGTCCGCGACCTGGCCGTCCTCCGCCTGGCCGGAGCCACCACCTGGCAGGTGCTGCGGCTGGTGGCCGCCGAGGCGCTGACGGTGGTCGCGGTCGGCGCGGCCCTGGGCCTCCTGGTCACCGGGCTCAACCTGGCGGGCATGTGGAGTGCCCTGGCCCTGCTGTCGGTGCGGACCACGGTCGACGTCCCCTGGGCGGCCATCGGCGTGGCCGTGGCCGCCTGCGCGGTACTCGCCGTGGTCTCGTCGGTCGCCCCCGCCGCGTTCGCCCTGCGCCGCCGGGCGGTGGCACTGGCGGGCTTGCGGGAGTGACCACGTCGGCTCGCGTCAGCCGACGTCAGCCCATGTCAGCCCGCGCCAGCCCATGTCAGCCCAGGAAGCTCAGCCGCACCTGGCGGTCGGGATTGTCCCGGTTGGTGTCGACCAGGCACACCGACTGCCAGGTGCCCAAGCCCAGCCTGCCGCCGATGACCGGGATGGTGGCGTGCGGGGGTACGAAGGCGGGGAGGACGTGGTCGCGGCCGTGGCCGGGGCTGCCGTGGCGGTGGCGCCAGCGGTCGTCGGCGGGGAGGAGGTCGCGGAGGGCGGAGAGCAGATCGGTGTCGCTGCCGGCGCCCGTCTCCAGGATCGCGATCCCGGCCGTGGCATGCGGGACGAAGACGTTGAGCAGGCCGTCGCCGCCGTCCGCCACCTCGCGCAGATACGCCTCGCAGTCGGCGGTGAGGTCGGCGACGGTCTCGGTGGATCCGGTGGTGACGCTGATGGTGTGGGTACGGAATGTGCTCATGGAACCATCCTGATACGCCGTCCCGTAAAACTCCCGCAACAAAGGTCCGAAGGGCAAGACACCGTTGACCGGTTCCGGACGTCCTCGCTAGCTTCGAGGGCATGTCTACGTCAGCCCTGCTCACCACGCGCGGTCATATCGACCTGCTGCGGGTGGCGTCCGCCGCGTGTCCCGGCCTCCGCTGACCCTTCTCCCCCTTCCCCGCCTCTCCTCCCCCTCGCCTCGGTCCCATTCCGCCGTACCGTGCTGACCGTCGTGTCGTACCAGGGTACGGGCCCGTACGGGCGTCGAGGCGTACCCCTTTGTGGAGCCCCCATGTCCCCGGTTCTCGAACCGGTCGTGCCGCTCTCCGCGCGCCGCCGCAGCGTGCCGCGATGGCTGCGCCGTACGACCGGGCCCCTTCTGCTGCTGGTGCTCTGGCAGGTGTCCAGCGCCACCGGTGTGCTGCCCTCCGACACCCTGGCCTCCCCCGGCACCATCGCCGGTACCGCCTCCGACCTGCTGGCGGACGGCACCCTCCCGCACGCCATGCTGGTGTCCGTACAGCGGGTGCTGATCGGGCTGGCGCTCGGCGGTGTCATCGGCGTCGCGCTCGCGCTGGTCTCCGGGCTCTCCCGGCTCGGCGAGGACCTCGTCGACGCGAGTGTGCAGATGCTGCGCAGCATTCCCTGGGTCGGCATGATCCCGCTGTTCATCATCTGGATGGGCATCGGCGAGGCACCGAAGATCGCGCTCATCGCGCTGGGCGTCACCTTCCACCTCTATCTGAACGTCTACGCGGGCATCCGCGGCGTGGACGCCCAGCTCATCGAGGCCGGGAACGCGCTCGGGCTCGGCCGCTGGGGGCTGATCCGCCATGTGGTGCTGCCCGGGGCGCTCCCCGGCGCCATGACCGGGCTGCGCTACTCCCTCGCCACCGCCTGGCTGGCGCTGGTCTTCGGCGAGACCATCAACGCCGACGACGGGATCGGCTTTCTGCTCAACCGCGCGCGGGAGTTCTTCCAGACCGATGTGATCGTGGTCTGCCTGATCGTCTACGCCGCCCTCGGCCTGCTCGCCGATTTCATCGTCCGCACTCTGGAGAGGCTGCTGCTGCAATGGCGACCGAACTTCACCGGCAAGTGAACTCCCCGGGGAAGGAGTTGGAGAAGGAGCTGGCGCGGGAGACGGGCGACGGGAGCGGCGATGCCGCGGTGCGGGTGCGCTCGCTGACCCGCTCGTTCGACGGCCGCGCGGTCATCGACAACCTCCACCTCGACGTACCGGCGGGCGAGTTCGTGGCGCTGCTCGGCCGCAGCGGCTGCGGCAAGTCCACGCTGCTGCGGGTGCTCGCCGGGCTGGACCGGGAGATCGAGGGCGAGGTGCTGGTGCCGCGCCGCAAGGCCGTCGCCTTCCAGGCGCCCCGGCTGATGCCCTGGAAGCGGGTGTGGCGCAATGTGCTGCTCGGGCTGCCCGGCCGTCCCGGACGGGCCGTGGCGGAGCGGGCGCTGAAGGAGGTCGGTCTCGGCCACCGCATCGACGCCTGGCCCAAGACCCTCTCCGGCGGTGAGGCCCAGCGCGCCTCGCTCGCCCGCGCGCTGGTGCGCGAGCCCGATCTGCTGCTGCTGGACGAGCCGTTCGGCGCGCTGGACGCGCTCACCCGGATCACCGCCCAGCAGCTGGTGGCCGAGCTGTGGCAGCGGCGCGGCTGCGCGGTGCTGCTGGTCACGCATGACGTGGAGGAGGCGCTGTTGCTCGCCGACCGCGTCCTGGTGATGGACGGGGGCGTGATCGCGCATGAGGTCCGGGTGGACCGGGACCGGCCGCGCGACATCGCCGATCCGCTCCTCGCCGAGCTGCGCACCGAGCTGCTGGACCGGCTGGGTGTCAAGGCGCCCGAACCGGCCGTCCACAAGGTCGCCTGACGGCCGCCTGGGTCCCCTCCGGAACCGCCTCGCCGCCTGCTCCCTCCCCAACAGCCGGACCGCCAGGTCCAGCCCGCTCCAGAACTCCCGTACCTCCCGTACCTCCCGAACGGACCCTGCTGACATGAGACGGCGTATCGTCCCCGCCCTGTCCCTCCCCCTCGCCCTGCTGCTGTCCGCCTGCGTCAGCTCGCACGCGCAGAACAACTCCGGCTCCTCCGGCAACACCGACGGCAAGGGCGATGTGACCCTCAACGTGGGTGACCAGAAGGGCAATGACGAGGCGGTGCTGCGCGCCGCCGGGCAGCTCAAGAACCTCCCCTACAAGATCAAGTGGTCGACGTTCACCTCCGGCCCGCCGATCCTGGAGGCCGTGAGCGCCAAGGCCGTGGACATCGGCGGGGTCGGCAACACCCCGCCGGTCTTCGCCGCGGCCGCCAAGTCCCACATCAAGGTCGTGGCCGCCAAGCACGGCACGTCCGACGGGGAGGCGATCGTGGTCAAGAAGGGGTCGCCGCTGAAGCGGACGGCCGATCTCAAGGGCAAGTCGGTGGCGGTCGCACAGGGCAGCTCGGCCCACTACCAACTGGTCGCCTCGCTCGCCAAGGCCGGGCTCTCGATCAAGGACGTCAAGGTCACCTTCCTGCAGCCCGCCGATGCCCTGGCCGCCTTCAGCCGCGGCAAGGTGGACGCCTGGGCCGTCTGGGACCCATACACCTCCCAGGCGCTGCGCCAGTCGGACGCGCGGATCCTCACCACGGGCCGGGGCGTGGTCAACGGTCTCAACTTCCAGGTGGCCAACCCCTCCTCCCTCGGTGACAAGAAGAAGGTCAAGGCCATCAAGGACTATCTCGGGCGGCTGCGCACGGCCCAGGACTGGGTCTACAAGCACCCCGAGGAGTGGGCCAAGGTGTGGGGCAAGGAGACCGGGCTGCCGTACCAGGTGGCGCTGGACTCGGTGAAGCGGACCAATGGCACCCGGGTGTACGTCGCCGTCGACAAGCCCGCCGTCGCCTCGGAGCAGGAGATCGCGGACACCTTCGCGAAGCTGAAGCTCACCCCGCGCCGCTTCCAGTTCGCCGACTATGTCGACACCCGCTTCAACGGCGATCTGCCGCCCTCCACCTCCGCACCGCGCACCTACGGAAAGGGATCCTGAACCCGCCCCTTTTCGGGAGCGCCGCATCGGGTAAGCGCGTGGAAACCGTCAGCCGCGCGATACGTACCCGATGAAACGAGGTGAGCGTCATGCACACCGCCACGGCCCAGCGGACGGCCGCGTCGCCGTCCGCGGTGCGGGAGACCCTCGAATGCCGCCCCGAGGCGGCCGCGCGCGCACGACATCTCACCAGCGCCTTTCTGGAAGCCTTGCGTCCGGCGCCCGATCGGGGCGCCGCCGACGCCGTGATGCTGGTCGTCTCGGAGCTGGTCACCAACGCCGTACGGCACTCGGGCGGCCGGTTCTGCTCGCTGCGCGTATCGGCCGACCCCGACGCCATCACCGTCGCCGTCGGCGATGCCAGCCGCGTATCGCCCCGCCGGCGCACCCCGGACGTCCGCGGCGAGAGCGGCGGTTTCGGCTGGCCGATGATCAGCGGCATGGCCACGGCCACGACCGTCAGCGAGGAGCCGGGGGGCAAGACCGTGACCGCGATCATCGCCCGAAGAGGTCGGGTGTCGGGGCGTGCCACCGCGCCGACACCGAGTTGACCCTCTCCGTGCCCTCGTGTGACGTCATCGCCCACCTGCCCCGTCCCGTTCTAGCCCGCCTCCGTCCCCGGCCCCGGCCCCGACCCCGCCCGCGCGCGGTCCACGGCCACGGCGATCCCGTCGAGGACGCGTTCGAGGCCGAAGACGAAGTCGTGGTCGGTCGCCGGATCGTCGTACGCGCCGTCGGGCGCCGCCTCGAACAGACCCGAGGAGAACAGCAGCGCCACCTGCGGAAAGCGGTCCGGGGTGATGAGCCGCGCCAGGGTCCTGCCGTAGGCCCGCTCGGTCTCCTCCTGACTCAGTCCCGTTTCGCTCCTGCCCTGCGCGTGTTCCTGGGACAGCAGGGAGGCGTGGCGCACATAGCCGCTGAGCAGGGTCAGACTGCCGACCTTCGCGGCCCAGTCCAGCTCGGTGCCGCTCAGCGCGCTCAGACCCGCTTCCATCCAGGCGATCTCATGAGGCCCCATCGGCGGCCCCGCGAGGGGCAGGCGGGGGAGCCAGGGGCGGTCGTGGTGGACCAGCCGCTGGGCGACGGTCCACTGCCGTAGCCCCTCGCGCCACCGGTCCGGCGCGGTCTCGACCTCGGGCGGAGAGCCGAGCGCCAGGTCCCGCATGAGGACCAGCAGCTCGTCCTTGGATCCCACATGGCGGTAGAGGGACATCGGGGAGACGCCCAGCTCCTTCGCGATCTTCGGCAGCGTCGCGCCCGCCAGTCCGTCGCGGTCCGCCAGTTCCACTCCCGTCCGCACCACGCGCTCGGTGTCGAGCGCTGCGGGCCGGCCGAGGCCCGAGGCCGGGACCGGGAGCCTCCACAGTCGGGCCAGCCCGGCGGGCGCCTCCTCCTGCTCGGCCGACATGGCGCTTCTCCTTCTCGTACCTCGGTTGCTCACCAGGTACATCATGGCCTACGGCTACTTAGTATCTCTCATATAGATTATTGCTTATACTAAGCCGTGCCAAGCCCGGGTGCCGAGGGCGCGTCCATGCCCCTTGCCCGCTGGGCCCTCATGTCAGGACGGAGAGAGATCCAGGTGACAGCCATAACGCAGTCCCATGCCCCGGGCCCCGCACGGGGCCCTGTCCGCCGGACCGAACGGGCCCTGGCCCCCGATCTGGCGCGAGGCTCCATGCTGCTGTTCATCGCGCTCGCGAACGCCGCTGTGGCCGCCTTCGGCAACCAGCCGGGCGCCGAGGCGTCGCCACACGGCTGGGAGCGCCCGTTCAACCTCGCCATGTTCGTCTTCGTGCACGCCCGCGCCTATCCGATGTTCGCCGTGATGTTCGGCTACGGGCTGGTGCAGCTCGCCCGCAGACAGGACGCGGAGGGGTCCGGGCCGGGCGCGGCCCGCTCGGTGCTGCTCAGGCGCAACGCATGGCTCGTCGCCTTCGGTCTCGTCCATGCCGCGCTGCTCAACTTCGGTGATTTCCTGGGGGCTTACGGCATCGTCGGCATCCTCTTCACCCTGCTGCTCCTGCGCCGCGGCGAACGTGTGCAGCGCGTCGTGCTGTGGCTGTGGGGGTGCACGGCGGTGTACGCCGCCGCACTGGCGGCCGTGGCCGTGTACCGCGCCACGCACAGCGACTCGGGGTCCGCCGCCGTGCCGACGGACGGCGTCGATTCCCTCTCGGCCCCCGACTACCTCACGTCCGTGGCCGACCGGCTCGGCGAGTGGCCGATCCACACGCTGACCGTGCTGCCGTTCATCGTGATCGTCTGGCTGGGGGCGTGGGCCGCGCGACGTGGCGTCCTGGAGGACCCGGCCCGCCACCGGCGGCTGCTGGTCCGCACCGCCGTGGTCGCACTCGGCATCGCCTTCGCGGGCGGAGTGCCGATCGGCCTGGTCAGCGGCGGATTCGTGCAGGTCGACGACGCCACAGCGGACGCGTTCCTGAGCCTGTACGAAGTGAGTGGCCAGTTCGGCGGCCCGGGATATGTGGCACTCTTCGGGCTCCTCGCCCTGCGCCTGTCGAAGGCCCGCTCCGCCCGGCGGCGGAAGCTTCCCGTGGAGGCGCTGGCGGCCCTGGGCCAGCGGTCGCTGAGCGGCTATCTGTTCCAGTCCCTCGCGTGGGTGGTGCTGCTCTCCCCCTTCGCCCTCGCGCTCGGCGAGCGGACCGGCAGCCCGACGCTCACCGCGGGTCTGAGCGCCGTCCTGGTCTGGCTCGCCACGGTGGCCGGGGCCTATCTCCTCCAGCGCCGCTCGCTTCCGGGGCCCGCCGAGAAGCTGCTGCGCAGGCTGACGTACGGCCCCCGATAGCCGGGCGCCACGCACATCGCGCACGCGGCGACGCCGAAGGCCGGCCGCCTCAGAGGCGACCGGCCTTCGGTGTTCAACCGCCTGCGTTCAAAACGCCCGCGTTCGCCCGCTCGCGTTCAGCCGCTCGCGTTCAGCCGCCGATGTTCACATCGATGCAGGCGTAGAAGGCGTTGGCGGTGTCCGCGATGTTCCAGACCGCGAGAACCTTCTGCTTGCCCTTCAGGCTGCCGAAGTCCACCTGATGGGTGACGGTCTCGCCCGGCTGCGCACCGCCGTCGTCGACCTCCGCGACCTTCTGGCCACCGACGAAGTACTGCCAGGTGTTGGTCGCGTGACGCGCGGTCAGTTTCCAGGTGAAGTCGGCCTTGGACGGGATGGGCGTGACCGCCCAGCCCTTGCTGTCGTCGTCGAGTTCGGAGAACTTCGCATTGCCGCCGCTGCAGCTCGTCAGCCCCTTGGGGCCTTCCACGCTCTGCGGCTCGTACTTGATGTCGCCGCAGGCCACGGTCCCGGCCGCACACTGGGCCTGACGGCTGGGCGGGGTGGAGATGTAGCCGTGCGCGCTGGCCTCGCTCGCGGGGAGGCTCAGTGCGATCATGGGGGCTATCCCCGCGCCGACGACAACCGCCACTTTTCGCTTCATGTTCATGCCAACTCCTTCACGGCGAGGCCCCACGCCAGACGGGAAGTCCTTGCCGAAGGTGGTGATGTGGGGGGATGTGGGGGGTGGCTGCACGGAGCGCTTCACGGGCCGCGAGGGGCGGCCGTGAATCAGCGCCGCACTAGGTCTAGACCATACCCTCTGTCCGTTCACGGTCAAGACATGTGACGGAAGTGGTCTGGTCCACTGTCATCCCCCACACATGTCACCGCCCCGGTCCGGGAGTCGGCGGAGCCGTTCCCTCCCCGCCCCTTCCCACTTCCAGGGGCCGGGATCCAGGGGCGGAGCCCCGCCACGTGGCAGGGAGGGGACCACCCCGCCGCAGGCGTCACAGTGCGGTCAGGAGGAGAGGGCCGTCAGCCGTCGCCGGTCGTGGGGAGAGGCACGGCGGTCCAGCCGCTCCTCCAGGCGCTCCCGGGCCGCCTCGCACCGCCCCGCGGACACCAGCGCGTACAGCAACGCCTCCTCCACGACCTCGCGCTGCGCGGCGCTGCCGCCCACGCCGGGGAGCCGTGGCAGGAGGCGTTCCAATCCGCGCGCCGCGTCCGTCCAGCGCTCTTCCAGGATGTCCTCGAACGCCGCGCACAGCGGGGCGATGACACTTCGCTGCACCTCGTCGGCGCGCAGGGCGTGGACCCGCAGCCGTCGCAGCCCCGGCAGGTCCTCGGCGGCGGTGAGGGCGATGGCGGAGTGCAGGGCGACGAACGCGGTGGCCGGACGCTCCAGGACGTCGGCGGGCGCCGTGTCCAGGACGTCGCCGATCGGGAGCGGGCCCTGCCACGCGCCCGCCAGCCGGGCGCGCCACAGCAGGGAGCCGGAGTCGACCAGGGCGCGGACCCCGTACACCTTCCCCGGCGACAGCTGCTCCGCCCACCGGCGGCGGACCGCCGCCGTGTCCTCGAGGGCGAGTTCGTGCAGGGCGGCGTGCCAGGAGAAGTGGGCGCGGTGTGTTCCGCCCCGGCCCTGGTGGGCCAGCCACCGCTGAAGTCGCTCACGGCCCGCCTGGTGGTCGCCGGACTCGTAGTGCACATGGGCGAGGGCGTGCATGGCGTGGCCGGAGGCGGGTTCGGCGGCCAGGGCCCGCTCGGCCAGGGCTCCGGCCTCGTCGTAACGGCCCTGCTCCTGGCGCATGAAGGCGAGCAGGGAGGTGTGGAACCAGCTTCCCCCGTGCGCCGGGGCGGTGCGCTCGACCACGCGGAGCGCGGTGGTGCCGTCGAGATCGCGCAGACCGGAGAAGGCGATGGTGGGCACGGCGACGGCGAGCGCCAGCGCGTCACCGGGGTACTCCTCCAGGTGGCGGAGGAGGGCGGCGTCGCCGTCCGCGGGCGGGTGCAGGACGCGGCGGGAGACGACGTCTACGAAGGAGCGTTCGAAAGTGTCGGCGCGCTCGCGCACCGCGCGCCGGGCGTCGGCCAGGGCGCGCGAGACGTCCACGTCGGCCCCGCACTCATGGCCGATGAGGGCGAGCACGGCGTGGCCGAGGGCGAATCCGGGGTCGAGCGCCACGGAGCGGCGGAGCGCCTGTGCGGCCCCGGTACGGACCTTCAACAGCCGGTCCACGCCGAGGCGGTAGGCGGTGGCGGCGGCCGCGTGGGTGCTGAGGGGGAAGCCCGAGGTGTCCGTGGGCCGGCGTGTCCGGCGCCGGGCGGGGCCACCGGTGGCGGGGGGCGCGGGGGCCGTCCACGGATCGAGGACGGCCTCGGCGATGGTGGCGGCCTGCGCCCGGATCTCCGGGATGGCGGTGGTTTCCCACAACTCGCCACGACGGGGCGCACCGAGGGTCCACAGGGGGCGTGCCGTACCGCCGTCGGCGCCGCGCAGCCGCCCGTGGTCGGTGGCGACGCCCATGCCGAGCGGGCCGGGCAGCGCGGCGCCCTGGTCGAGCAGGCTCCGCCACAGCGGGTCGGCCGTGTCGGAGAGCCGCAGGCCCGGCCCCGTACAGTCCACCACCCAGCCCACGGGCAGCGTGCGCGGACCGTCGGCGGTGGTGAGGGACACGGTCAGGGAGCCGTCGGGCCGGGTCGCGGCGGAGCCGAGCCGCCCCTGGTACGTCCGCATCCGCCGGGTGCGGCGCATGCGCGCGACCGCCTCGGCGGTGGCCGGGGGCATGCGGTGGCGGTGGGTGTTCCACAACGAGCCGTCCCGCTCCACGAACTCGGCCCGTTCCGCCGTGGACATCGACGCCCAGATCTCGGCCGTGACCGGGCGCAGCCCGTCCACCGCGGGCCGCCAGTCGCCGTGGGTGCGCATCACACGGCCGATGTGCTGACGCACCGCGGCCCGCAGCGCGGCCAGGGAAAGACCGTGCAGTGGGGTGGCACACGTGGCGGCGGGCAGCGGGTCCACCGCATGCGCCTGGGGCAGTCTTCCGCCACGGGAGACGGTGTGCACCGTGCGGCCGGGGCGGTCGAGCGTCATGGCGATGTCCACCGAGGTCAGCCCGGTGCCGACGAGGAGTACGTCCTCCTTCCGCCCGTCCTGGAGGGCGGCGTCCAGGGCGCCCGGCGCCCAGGGGTCGGCGATGAAGCGGTCGTTGCCACGCAGGCTCTCGGAGGCCCAGGCGGCGGTGGCGCGGGACGGCCCGGTGGCCAGCACCACGCGGTGCGCCTCGACGGTACGGCCGTCGGCGAGCTCCAGCCGGGCCCGCGGGTCCCCGCCGGGGGGCGTGGTCCAGTGGCAGCCGGTGGCCCGGGTGCGCAGTCGGCGGACGGCGACGACACCCTGGGCCGCCATGATGGCTCGGCCGAGGGTGTCGGCGAGGTAGGCGCCGTAGCGGTAGCGCTCCGCGAAGTCGCCGCTGCGCACGCCCGGTTCGCCGTGGTGGCACAGCCATCGCACGAAGTGTCCGGGATCGTCGGGGTAGCAACTCATCTTGCCCGCAGGCACATTGAGGCGGTGGCGCGGGTCGAGGGTGGAGTAGGCGATGCCGCGACCGGCCTCCGGGGCGGGGTCGATCAGCAGGAGTTCGAACGGGACACGGCGGCGTGCCGCGGTCTCGCAGAGCTGGATCGCCACCAGCGCGCCGGCGGCCCCCGCCCCCACGACGGCGACGGTCCTCGTACCCGGCCCTGATGTGCTACACGGCTCTGGCGATGCCATGTGAACCTCCCGCTTCCCCGGAACCTGCGGCGGAGCGGAACAGATGCCCCGCTCACCCAACCGGTACCGTAGCCATCTAAGTTCACCAATTCAATGAACTTGGTGAACTCATGGCGGAACAACGAGGCACCCCTGGCGCCACCAGGGTGGATACCCAAGCCGGTGGTATGGGGCCCGGCCCCATGAAAACGGACGTGCGTGATAACTTGCCCTGGTGCGGATCACAGCCAAGTCGGACTATGCCGTCCGGGCGATGGCCGAACTGGCGGCCGCGGAGGGCTCACCCCTGACCGCCGAGCAGGTGGCGACCCGGCAGGACATTCCCCTGCGTTTCCTCTTCGGCATCCTGCGCGAGCTGCGCCTGGCCCATCTGGTGCGCAGTGTGCGGGGCCCGGAAGGCGGATATCTGCTGGCGCGCCCGGCGAAGGAGATCACCCTCGCCGACGCGATCCGCGCCATCGACGGCCCGCTGGCCAACGTGCGGGACGTGGGCCTCAGCGGTCTGGAGTACCCCGGAGCGGCGGCGGTGCTGCCCGATGTGTGGCGCGCGGTGCGGGCGAGTCTGCGGCAGGTGCTGGAGAAGACCACCTTCGCCGATCTGGCCGCCGGGAAACTGCCCCCGCTGGTCCAGGAGCGGGCGCGCGAATACCTCGACGACGTCCGCCACTACGACACATGACCGGCCGGGGACGACGGCATTAAGGCCTCGCGAATCCCCTTTCACGGGCTGGAGTCGAGCGTTCGCGGGGCGGGGAAGAAATCGGTCGCCCGGCGGGCCGCGCGCTGCTAGCTTGCGGCTGTGGATCTCTTCTCACGCTCATGGACGGCCTTGCGCACGGCGGTCGCCGAACTCCCGGACGAGGACTTCGCACGGCCCTCCGGCTGTGCCGGCTGGCTCGTACGGGACCTGGTGTGCCACCTGGTCATCGACGCCCAGGACGTCCTGATCACCCTGGCGACCCCCACCGACGCGGAACCGACGCGCGACGCGGTGACCTACTGGGAGGTGGCCGACACGCCGCCGACCGGTGACGACCCGCTCGACGCGCTGATCGTCCGGCTGGCCGCCGCGTACGAGGACCCGTGGCTGCTGAAGTTCCACCTCGACGACGTGGGTTCCGCCGCCGGGCGCGCGGCCGGGCGCGCCGACCCGGCCCTCCGGGTCAGCACCCGCGATGTGGTGCTCACCGCGGGCGACTACCTCTCCGCGTACGTCATGGAGTGGAGCCTGCACCATCTCGACCTGATCGCCCACCTCCCGGGCGTGGCGGAGCCTCCCGCCGAAAGCCTGGCCGGGGCGCGCGAGATGCTGGAGCGGATCGCCGGGGCGGCGTTCCCCGCGTCGTGGTCCGACAAGGACGCGCTGCTGGTCGGCACCGGGCGACGGGTCCCGACCGCCGAGGAGCAGGCCGACCTGGGCGACCTCGCCGCGAAGCTCCCGCTCGTCCTCGGATAGCCCTCCGGCCCCCGCACCGCGCCCGCCGGAGCTCCGTGAAGCGCGGTATGTCATCCGTGGCCCAACCCAGCACGCCCCGGACGGCGTCGGCGAGCGGGGCGCCCACATGGCCATCGCCACCGCCGTGGCGTCGTTCCTCGTCCACCCCGCGCTCCTCCCCCGTGCCCTGCGCCCGTGTCCGGTCCCCCGTGCCCCGTCCCCCTTACCGGAACGGCGTCCTCACGCGTCCGGCAGCACTCCCGGCCGGAACTTCTCCACACCCACGACGCGGTGGACATGGTGCGGCTCGATGTAGACCGCCACCAGCACCTCACCGGGGGCCAGCCACGGGAACGTCTCCGTGCCCAGGTACTTCTGCGCGAGACGGTCCATCACCCGTACGGCCGGATCGCCCGAGACGAAGCGGACGGCGCTGCCCCGGATCTCCACCCGGTGATACGGGTCCTCGGTGTCCATACAGCACAGCGACACGCGGGGATCACGCCGCAGGTTCTCCTCCTTGACCCGGCCCGCCGAGGTGTTGATCACCACCAGGCCGTCCTCCAGATCGGCCCACATCGGCGTCAACTGCGGCGAACCGTCCGGGTTCAACGTGGCCACCTGCCAGAACCGGGGTTCCCGAAGCCAGGTGCGGGTGATGTCGTCCAGCGTGGCAGCCATGCGGTCTCGCTCCTCTTTCGTGGGCCAAACCGTCAACGCATACCCCGACCACCGAGGTTCCGAACCCCGGGGTCGGGGAACCGCTGCCGCACACCGCCGGCACTCCGTATGCTCACAGCATGATCGATGTGCCGCTCTCCGCGCTGGAAGTCGCCATGGTCCAAGCTGGTACGCGAGCCGTGGACACACTGCGTGACACCACCGCCTTCGCCCAGCGTCTCGACGCCCTCGGCTACCGCCGACTCTGGTACGCCGAGCACCACCACTCCCCCGCCATCGGCGCCTTCCCGCCCGTGGTCCTGACCGCCCACGCGGCCGCGTCGACGTCGGCCATCCGCCTGGGCTCCGGGGGCGTACTGGCCCCCAACCACGCCCCCATCATGCTGGCGGAGCAGTTCGGCACCCTCGCCGCGCTGCACCCCGACCGGATCGACCTGGGCATCGGCCGCGGCCCCGGCACCTTCGACGAGGCCACGGCCCGGGCGCTGCGGCGTGGCGCCGGTCCGACGACGGACGACGCGTACCGGGACGATGTGGCGGCGACGCTGCGGTTCCTGGTCGAGGAGGTCGCGCTCGGCACGCTCCCGGAGCCGTGGCTGCTGGCCTCCAGCGACGCCGGTGCGGCGCTCGCCGCCGAGCTCGGCCTGCCGCTCGCCTTCGCCCATCACATCCGCCCCGACAACACCGTCGCCGCGCTCGACCACTACCGTGCCCGCTTCTCCCCCTCCCCGTGGTGCGAGGACCCCCGTGTGCTGGTGTGCGTGGAAACCGTGTGCGCCGAGACCGAGGACGAGGCCAGATGGCTGGCGGGCCCGATGAACGTCGTCAAGGCCGGGCTCCTCAAGGGGCACAGCGAGGTCCCGTTCCCCTCGCCCGAGGAGGCGTCGGCGCATCCGTTCACCGCGGAGGAGCGGGCGGGGGTCGCGGCGTTCGGGGCCCATCAGGCGTACGGCACGCCCGAGACGGTCCTGCGGCGGCTGGCGGAGGTGGCGAAGGCGACCGGCGCGGAGGAGCTGATGCTGGTCACACCGGTCTACGCGCTGGCCGCGCGCCTGCGCAGTTACGAACTCGTCAAACAGCACGCCGCCATGCCGTAGGCGACTCACAAGAATCACACAAAGCCGCCTCCTACGGTTCCCGGCGACGAAGACGCCCAACTCGTAGGAGGTTGCGCCATGTTCGACAGTCGCCGTCCACGTGTCCTCGCCGCCTTGTGTGCGGCCCTGGCCGTCGCGATGTTGGCCTCGTGCGACAGAGGGGGGAACGCGGCGGCCGAAAGCGGCTCCTCCGACACCCCCGCCTCGCGTTCCGGCACGAAGCCCAACATCGTGTACGTCCTCACTGACGACCTGGCATGGAATCTCGTGAAGTACATGCCGCACGTACAGGAGATGCAGAAGAAGGGGACGACCTTCACCAACTTCTTCGCCACCGACTCGCTGTGCTGCCCGTCGCGTACATCCATCCTCACCGGTCAATACCCGCACAACACCGGTGTCTTCACCAACAGCGGCGACGACGGCGGCTACCACGCCTTTCTGAAGAACGGCAACGAAAAGAAGACCTTCGGGCCCGCGCTGCAACGCGCCGGCTATCGCACCGGATTCATGGGCAAGTACCTCAACGGATACCAGCCGGGCGACAAGAACGGCACCGACAAGCCCTATGTGCCATCCGGCTGGGACGAGTGGGATGTCGCCGGGAAGGGCTACAACGAGTACAACTACGACCTGAACGAGAACGGCAAGGTCGTGCCCTATGGGAAGGCCCCCCAGGACTATCTGACGGATGTCCTGTCGAAGAAGGCCACCTCGTTCATCGGCGCCTCGGCGGAAGAGAAGAAGCCGTTCATGTTGGAGGTGGCCACGTTCGCACCGCACGGCCCCTACGTACCCGCGCCGCGCGACAAGGGCACGTTCCCGGGGCTCAAGGCTCCGCAGACCGATGCCTATGACAAGGCGACCCTCAACGCGCCGCAGTGGCAGCGCTCCCTGTCACCGCTGACGTCGAAGGAGAAGAAGAGGATCGACCGGAATTTCGCCAAGCGAGTGCGTTCGGTCCAGGCGGTCGACGACATGATCGGTCAGCTGGAGAAGACACTCGAGGACAAGGGCCTGGCGGACGACACCTATATCGTGTTCGGGTCGGACAACGGCTTCCACATGGGCGAACACCGGCTCCGCACCGGAAAGCAGACCGCCTACGACACCGATGTCAACGTGCCGCTGATGGTCACCGGACCCGATGTTCCGGCCGGTGAGAAGGTGTCGCAGCTCGCGGAGAACGTCGACCTCAACCCGACCTTCCTGGACCTCGCGGGCGTGGACCCGCCGTCGACCGTGGACGGGCACAGCCTGAACGACCTGATGCACGGACGCACGGAGGAGGAGTGGCGCGAGGCCGTCCTGGTCGAGCACCATCGCGCGGCGTCCAAGAAGGGCGATCCCGACGCGGCGCCCGCGAACGCGGGCGATCCGCCGACCTACGCGGCGATGCGCACCGATGACTCCCTCTATGTCGAATACACCGATGGGGAGCGCGAGTTCTACGATCTGGACTCCGACCCCGAGCAGCTGAACAACCGGGCGGCGTCCCTGTCGGCCGGGCAACGGGCCGCCCTGCACCGCACCCTCACCGCGCTCCAGCGGTGCAAGGGCGCGGAGAGCTGCCAGGACGCGTCCCGGACCGAGAGCAACAGCGACAGCGACAGCTAGCGGCACCCCCTGGATGCACCCCCGGCGTGGCGGCCCCTCAACGGCCCGCCACGCCGGGGCACACGAACTCCACCCGGACCTCGTCGGCCAGCTTCAACGCGCCCAGGAACGCGGTGTACGGCTTGATCCCCCAGGTGGACTGGGCGAAGGACGCCGAGCCGCGCAGCGTCCCGTCCGGATCGGCGCTCCCGTGCACCGTCACCGGGTGGGTCCGGCCCTTGATGGTGAGGTCGCCCGTGACCTCGAAGGACTCGGGCGTTCCGGTGATGTGGGTGGAGCGGAAGGTGATCGTGGGGTGCTCCACGGTGTGCAGCTGCCCCTTGCCCTCCAGCGTCCGTTTGATGTCGGCCCGGTCGCCGTCGGTGAGTGGTTTCAGCCCGCCGACCCCCTCCCGGACGTCGAGCGAGTCCGTCTCGATCGTCACGCTCACCGACGACCGCTCAGGGGCGCTCGCGGCAACCGCCAGGTCCCCGGACCATCGGGTGGCCTCCAGCGTCAGATCGTGCCCGGCCCTCCGGCCGAGCCCGGTACGGCTGGTCTTGATCAGCAGCCGGGCGTCCGGCGGGCCTATCCGATACGTTCCGTCGCTCAGGGTCATTGCACTCACCTCAGTGTGCGAGAGCCGGGATGATACCGCCCGCGAGCACCGCCTCCCGCTGCCGGGGCGAGAGGCGGTGGCGGACGGTGTACTCCTCGTCCCGGGTCGCGTTGCGGACGCGGAGGGTCGGTTCGCCGCCCGGTGCGAGGGCGTCGCGCAGACCGGGCACATGCAGCCGGTCGTCGGGGCCGATCCGGTCGTAGTCGGCGGGGTCCTCGAATTCGAGCGGCAGCACACCGAAGTTGACCAGGTTCTGCCAGTGGATGCGGGCGTAGGACTTGGCGATGACGGCTCGCAGCCCGAGGTAGCGCGGGGCGATGGCGGCGTGTTCGCGGGACGAGCCCTGTCCGTAGTTCGCACCGGCGACGATGAGATGCCCGGTGTCCTCCCGGACCGCCTCGGCGCGCCGCGGATAGTCGGGGTCCAGCCGGGTGAGGGTGAATCCCGCCAGCTTGGGGATGTTGGAGCGGTAGGGCAGGGCGTCCGCCCCGGCCGGGGAGATCTCGTCGGTCGAGACGTCGTCACCGGCCTTGAGGAGTACGGGGCCGTGGATGCTGTCCGGCAGCGGATCCAGCTCCGGCAGTGCGGAGATGTTGGGGCCGCGTACCAGTTGGACGCGTGCGGCCTCGTCCGGTGGCAGCGGTGGTTCCAGCATGGCGTCGTTGTTCGAGGGCGGGTCGGGCGCCTCCGGCGTGGGAGGGGCCGCCGAGACGCGGTCGGCCCAGTCGCGCGGATCCGCGATGGCGCCGGTCAGTGCGGAGGCCGTGGCGGTCTCCGGTGAGCACAGCCACACCGCGTCGTCCGCGGTGCCGGAGCGACCGGGGAAGTTGCGCGGGAAGGTGCGCAGGGAGTTGCTTCCCGAGGCCGGGGCCTGCCCCATGCCGATGCAGCCCAGACAGCCCGACTGGTGGATGCGGGCACCGGCGGCGATCAGGTCGAACGTGGCACCGCGGCGCGTCAGGTCCTGGAGGATCTCGCGGGATGTCGGGTTGATGTCGAAGCTCACCCCGGCCGGGACCTGCCGCCCGGCCACCATGGCGGCCGGAACGGCGAAGTCGCGGAACCCGGGGTTGGCGGAGGAGCCGATGACGGCCTGGGCGATGGGCTCCCCGGCGGCCTCCCGGACCGGCACGACGTTTCCCGGGGAGGTGGGCCGTGCGATGAGCGGCTCCAGCGACGACAGGTCGATCTCCTCGTCGAGGTCGTAGGACGCGTCCTCCTCCGCGGTGATCTCGACGAAGTCATCGCCGCGCCCCACCCCGTCGAGGAAGCCGCGCACCGCCCCGTCCGAGGGGAAGACGGTGGTGGTGGCGCCGAGTTCCGCCCCCATGTTGGCGATGACGTGGCGGTCCATCGCGGTGAGGGAGGCCAGACCGGGGCCGTGGTACTCCAGGACACGATGGACGCCTCCCTGCACCCCGTGGCGGCGCAGCAGCTCCAGGATCACGTCCTTGGCGCTGACCCACGGGGGCAGCTCGCCGGTCAGCCGGATGCCCCAGACCTTCGGCATGGTGAGGTGGAGCGGCCGTCCGGCCATGGCGAGCGCCACTTCCAGGCCGCCGGTGCCGATCGCCAGCATGCCCAGGGAACCGGCCGCGCAGGTGTGCGAGTCGGAACCGGCCAGCGTTTTACCGGGGGCGCCGAAGTGGTGCATATGGGTCGGGTGGGAGACGCCGTTGCCGGGTTTGGAGAACCACAGGCCGAAGCGGCGCGCGGCCGAGCGCAGGAAGAGATGGTCCTCGGCATTGCGCTCGTCGGCCTGGAGGATGTTGTGGTCGACGTACTGGACGCTGGCCTCCGTACGGACCCGGTCCAGGGCCAGCGCCTCCAGCTCCTGCATCACCAGCGTGCCGGTGGCGTCCTGCGTCAGCGTCTGGTCCACCCGCAGCGCGATCTCCTCCCCCGGCTCCATCCGGCCGGACAACAGATGATCATCGATGAGCCGCTGGGTCACGGTGCCGTGCGCACGGGCACGGGGCAGATCCATGAGTCACCGCCTTTCCGGGCGGGGCGTCCGGACCCTCCGGGCGCCCCGCATCGGGTACCCGGTCCGCGCCGCGTCATCTTTTTTTCCTGGCTCTTGACGAAAATCGATGGGGGTTCGCATGCTGTGTGCATGCCAACCAGCTCGGAGAACAGGTCGCCCATCCACAGACGCACATTGCTGGCCGGAGTAGCGGGTTCCCTGGGCGTGGCGGCGGGACTGCCCGCGGCCGCCGCCCAGGCATCGCCCCCGGAGGCCGCCGCGACGCGGCGGTACCCGTCGAACTGGCCCGAACCCGCCCCCTACGGCCTCGCGGACACCCGCCCGGACCTGTGGCCGCGCGAGGACAACTCCTTCATCCTCCCGCTCGAGCCACGCCCCCGCGACCGGGAGCGCGGCCTGGTCTGGATGCGGGACACCTACGTCAACTGCTTCGTCGTGGACGGCCGTCCGGTCTACGTGGCCACGGGCACCACCCGCGTGCCCGGGCTCACTGCCGCCGGCCCGTGGAACGACGGCATCTTCGTGTGGGTGGCCCCGTCCCTGCGCGGGCCCTGGAGGCTGGTGGACACGACCGGCATCCGGCCCGGCGCCGAGCGGGGCAAGGTGTGGTCGCCCGAGTTCGTCGGCGAGAACCGGCCCGGACGCACCGTCGTCGCCCCGTGGCAGGAGTACTGGTACGACGAGCGGTTCGGCAAGCGCGGCCAGGTCTGGGCCCCGGAGCTGCACCGCTTCCGCGACACCTGGTACATCGTCGCGTGCATGGGCGACCACTCCCGGAAGGTCGGTTCGTTCCTGCTGGTGAGCGAGGGCGGTATCGAGGGCCCGTACCGGCTCATCGAGGGCAACCTCGACAAGCCCTTCGGCGAACCGTTCATCGGCGGGCCGGAGTTCATCGAGCCCGGCGCGTACCACCACATCGACGGCAGCCTCTTCACCGAGGGCGACGCCGCGCGGCTCGTGCTGCACAACAACCTGTACGCGACGTTCCGGGACGACATGGAGGACATCGTCCCGACGAGCGGCCTCCCGGCGTTCCGGCAGCGGCCCTACTCCCCCGAGCCGTACCTCGAGGGCGCGTACGTGTTCCCGTACGAGGGCGCGTACTACCTCCTCCAGGCCGCGTGGAACCGGACGTCGGTCAATCCCGACGGCAGCACCCGCTACGCCTACGACCCGCCCGGGCCGGGCCGTGTGCAATACCACTACGACGCCGTCATCGCCGTCTCGGACAGCTTCGAGGGGCCGTACTCCGAGCGGTGGACCGCGGGTGTCGGCGCCGGACACAACAACGTCTTCGTGGACCACGGCGGCCACCTGTGGGCCACGTTCTTCCGCAATCCGAACTTCGGCTACTGGTCCGATCCGTCGCGCATCGCCGACGCCGCCGTGCCCGGTGTCGTACGGCTGGAGTGGACCGGGCCGGAGGGTCGTCGCCTGTACGTCCAGCGCCGGAAGCGGGGGCACGCGGACCGCGGCTGACCGGGCGAAGGTGGCGGGGTGGTCAGGGGGTGGCGGCCGGGTCGTCGAACAGGTGTGCACACCCCGCGCCGTCGGTTACGGCGGGCCGAACGATGCGGGAGACAACGGGCGGCTTGACCGGACAACCCGGGGCGGCCCTGGCGCTCGGCTTCGGTGTGCCCGGCTTCGGTGTGCTCGTCAGCGCCCGTCGCCGTCGTCGGTTTCGCTCGTGGCGCCGTCGGTGGCGTCGTTCGTGTCGTCCTCGCCCTCCTCCAGCAGGCCCGCCGCCGCGCCCACGACGCGCGGGTCGGGGGTGCCGACGACCTCCTCGTCCTTGTCCGCGTAGTCGAAGCGGGCGAGCACACTGCGCATGGCCTCCACGCGCGCCCGCTTTTTGTCGTTGCTCTTGACCACCGTCCAGGGCGCGTACTCCGTGTCCGTCTCGCGGAACATGGCGACCTTCGCGGCGGTGTAGTCGTCCCAGCGGGCCAGCGAGGCGAGGTCCATCGGGCTGAGCTTCCACTGCCGTACGGGATCCACCTGACGGATCGTGAAGCGGGTGCGCTGCTCGCTCTGGGACACCGAGAACCAGAACTTCACCAGGTCCACGCCGTCGTCCACGAGCATCCGCTCGAAGAGCGGCGCCTGGCGCATGAAGCGCCGGTACTCGTCCCTGGAGCAGAAGCCCATGACCCGCTCGACCCCGGCCCGGTTGTACCAGGACCGGTCGAAGAGCACGATCTCACCCGCGGTCGGCAGATGCTCCACATAGCGCTGGAAGTACCACTGGCCACGTTCGCGCTCGGTCGGCTTCTCCAGCGCCACGACCCGCGCGCCACGCGGGTTGAGGTGTTCGGTGAAGCGCTTGATGGTGCCGCCCTTGCCGGCCGCGTCCCGGCCCTCGAAGACGATGACGAGCCGGCGTCCGGTCTCCTTGATCCAGCTCTGCAGCTTCAGCAGTTCTATCTGCTGGAGCCGCTTGTGCCACTCGTACTCCTTGCGCTCCATGCGGTGCGCGTAGGGATAGTTCTCCCGCCAGGTGTCGACCGGGCTTCCGTCCGGCCGGATGAGCACGGGGTCGTCGTGGTCGCTGTAGTCGACCGTCAGGTCGGCCAGCTCGGACAGCAAGGGCGGCGTCGTCATGCGGTCCTTCCTTTCCGTTCCCAGTGGATCCGTTCACAGTGGATCCGTTCTCAGTGGAACTGCGGCACGATCAGATAGATCCCGTAGGCCACCACCGCCGCGCACGCCACGAAGCACAGCCCGGCCTGGGTGAGGCCCAGGGTCGAGCCGGCGCCGTTCTCCTCACGGGCCGCCTCCACGCGGGCGAGGCCCAGGACGCCGAGGGCGAAGACGGTGACCACGGCAATGGTGACGCCGATGCTCACCGCGGTGACCTGGCCGAGTGCGGTCCAATCGAGATGCATCGTTTCAACTCTCCGGAAGTCGAGGACTTATGCGGCCGTGCCGACCGTGGACGGCGGCTCGTTGCGGATGGTGACCTCGTGGGTGTCGTTGACGTTCTTCGCGTCCACGGGGTTACGGCGGGAGAGGAGCACGATGCCCGCGGCGAGGGCCGCGCCGACCAGCGCGACGACCGCCGCGCCCACGTTTCCGCCGTTCGTGACCACGCTCGCGGAGACGCCGCCGACCAGCGCGGCCGCGGGCAGGGTGACCATCCAGGCGATCACCATGCGGCCCGCGACGCCCCAGCGCACCTCCGCCAGCCGGCGGCCGAGACCGGCGCCGAGGATGCTGCCGGAGGCCACCTGGGTGGTGGACAGGGCGAAGCCGAGGTGGGCGGAGGTGAGGATGACGGTCGTGGAGGCGGTCTCGGCGGCGAAGCCCTGCGGGGACTGGATCTCGGTCAGCCCCTTGCCCATGGTGCGGATGATCCGCCAGCCGCCCAGGTAGGTGCCGAGACCGATGGCGAGACCCGCGGAGGCGATCACCCACAGCGGCGGACCGGCGTCGTGGCCGAGGGCACCCGTCGAGATCAGGGTCAGCGTGATGACGCCCATGGTCTTCTGCGCGTCGTTGGTGCCGTGGGCGAGCGAGACGAGCGAGGCCGAGGCGATCTGACCGGCCCGGAAGCCCTTGGTCACGGACTTCTTTCGGGCGCGGTCGGTGAGCCGGTACGCGAGGTAGGTGGCCAGCAGCGCGGCGACACCGGCCACGAGCGGCGAGGCCACCGCCGGTATCAGCACCTTCTCGACAACCTTGTCGAAGTGCACGCCGTGCGAGCCCGCACCGACCCACACGGCCCCGATCAGCCCGCCGAACAGGGCGTGCGACGAGCTCGACGGCAGCCCGACCAGCCAGGTCAGCAGATTCCAGAGGATCGCCCCGACCAGCCCCGCGAAGATCATGCCCGGGGTGACCAGGGTGTCGTCGACGATGCCACCGGAGATGGTCTTGGCGACCTCGGTGGACAGGAAGGCACCGACGATATTGAGGATCCCGCTCACCAGAACCGCCGTTCTGGGGGTGAGCGCGCCGGTGGCGATGGAGGTGGCCATCGCGTTGGCCGTGTCATGGAATCCGTTGGTGAAGTCGAAGGCGAGCGCCGTGACGATGACGACCGCCACCAAGAAGGTGATGTGGTCCATTCCTGCATGCAAACAAGCTCAGGCCAATGCTCGGCGAACTCGAGGCAAAGGCAGTACAAGGGCGACGCGCGCAGGTCGTGGGAATCGTTGTCGGCGTGGCGTAACCCTGGTGGATCGCCTACTTCACCCGGTCGGACGCCGCCGTGCGGCCCCGCGCCGCGGGTCCGGCGAACGTTGAGGAGCCACAGCCCTCACGCGAAGACCTCCAGGGAAGCGAGGACACCATGGCGGCCTCTCCGGCTCTCGGCTCCGGACGCGGACGGATCCGCGCACGTGTCGCGGCGGCCGGATGCGCTCTGGCGGTGTGCACGGCGCTGGTGGCCCCGGCCGCCGCGGAGGACGACGCGGCGGCCGGTAAACCCACGGTGGTCCTGATCCACGGCGCGTTCGCGGACGGCTCCAGCTGGAACGGTGTCATCCAACGGCTGGAGCGCCGCGGTTACCCCGTCATCGCCCCCGCCAACCCGCTGCGCGGCCTCACCACCGACTCCGCCTACATCGCCTCCGTCCTGGACAGCGTCAAGGGCCCGATCGTGCTGGTGGGCCACTCCTACGGCGGCGCGGTCATCAGCGTGGCCGCGGCGGGGAACTCCCGGGTGAAGTCGCTGGTGTACGTGTCCGCTCAGATGCTCGACAAGGGGGAGAGCGGGCAGTCGCTGGCCGCCCGGTACCCCAGCGAGCTCGCCACCGCCATCAAGGCGGTCCCGTACCGGGCCGGTGGCGGTGTGCGGGGCACGGATCTGTACCTCAAGCGGGACAAGCTCCACCGGGTCTTCGCCGCCGACCTGCCCGCCAGTACGGCGAAGTTGCTGGCGGCGACCCAACGGCCCGCCAGTACGGCCGCGTTCTCGGAGAAGGCCAAGGTGGCGGCGTGGCGGCAGATCCCGTCCTGGTTCCTCGTCGCCCGGCAGGACAAGACCATCAACCCCCGGCAGGAGCGGTTCGAGGCCAAGCGCGCCCACGCGCACACCGTGGAGATCAACTCCTCCCACGTGGCCATGATCGCCCACCCCCAGGCGGTCACCGACCTCATCGTCAAGGCCGCCACGGCCACCGGTTCGGCCCGGCCGTCGCCCGCGGCCAACCCCTCCGACTCCCGCGCCAGGGCCGACTCCCGCGCCAGGGCGGAGTCCCGGCCCGCCGACACGGCCGCCGCGTGGGTGACCGCGGGCGCGGCGGCGCTGCTCCTGGGCGGTGGCGCCGTCCTCGTCGGTCGCCGCCGACGCCGGCGTCCGCGCTGACCGACTGGCGGCGCCCGCGCTGACCGACTGGCGAGGACTGTTGTCGGCGCGAACCCCCACTACAGCCAACCGCGCTCGCGGGCGATCCGCGCCGCCACATGGCGGTTCTCCGCGCCGAGTTTGGCCGCGGCCGCGGACAGGTAGTTGCGCACCGTCCCGGGCGACAGCGCGGCGCGGGAGGCGATCTCCGCCACCGGTGCCCCGTCCTCGGCCAGCGACAGCATCTCCGCCTCGCGGGGGGTGAGGGGCGACTCGCCCGCGGCGATCGCGTCCGCCGCCAGTTCGTGGTCCACGTAGCGGCCGTCCGTGTGCACCGTACGGATGATCTCCGCCAGTCGCCGCGCGGACACCGTCTTCGGCACGAAGCCGCGCACACCCGCCGCCAGCGCCTGCTTCAGCGCCCCGGCCCCGGCGTGGCTGGTGACGATCATCGAGGCGCACTCCGGCACCTCGTCGCGCAGCAGCGCCGCCACCGACACCCCGTCACGCCCGGGCATCCGCATGTCAAGGACGGCCACGTCGGGGCGGTGTGCCCGGGCCATGGCCAGCGCCTCGTCGCCCGATCCGGCCTCCGCCACCACGGTGATGTCGTCCTCCAGCGCGAGGAGGGAGGCGAGCGCGCCCCGGATGAGGTGTTCGTCGTCCGCCAGCAGAACCCTGATCATTCGGCCGCCTCCCACGGAATCCTCGCGGTCAGGCGGAAGATCCCGTCCGCGCACCGCTCGGTGGCCAGGGTGCCGTCCACCTCGGCCAGGCGCTCGCGCAGCCCCGGCAGACCGCTGCCGGTGCCCGGTCGGGGGTCCCCGTCCGCCCCGTCGTTCTCCATCAGCAGTGCCACCGAGCCCGCGACCGTGGCGCGCACCGACACCTCGCAGCGGGACGCGCCCTGTGCGTGGCGGAGCACGTTCGTCGTTCCCTCGCGGACCACCCAGCCGAGCGCCGCCTGCGTCTGCGCGGGCAGCCGCGCCGCCGGGCCGTTCTCGATCCGGCAGTCGATCCCGGCCGCTTCGAGGACGGACCGGGCCCCGGCCAGTTCGGCGTGCAGATCGGCGGTGCGGTAGCCGCGTACCACCGCGCGGATCTCCCGCTGGGACTCCTGCGCGATCCGCTGCACCTCCTCCATCTGGGCCACCGCTTCCTCCCGGCCCCGCCGCGCCAGCTCCACCGCGAGTTCGCTCTTCAGCGCCACCACCGCGAGGTTGCGGCCCAGCACATCGTGCAGATCGCGGCCGAACCGCAGCCGCTCCTCCGCCACGGCCAGCCGTGCCTGCGTCGCACGCGCCCTGGCCAGCTCCTCGATCAGCCGCACGCTCCACCCGGAGACCCGTATCGCGACGGCCATGAACGGAACCATGAGCAGGCTGGCGCCGATCGCGAGGGCCAGCGGCTCGTCCGACAGCCCGCTCGCCGCCGCCGCGCCGAGCGCGACCACCGGCACCGCCGCGACCAGCGCCGCCCCGGGGCGGCGCGGCAGCGCCAGCATCGGCGGACCCGCGTAGTACATCAGCAGCCAGACCAGATACGCCGCCAGGTCCCCTCCACGGATGCGGCCGACGGCCAGCAGCGCACAGCCCAGGGCGGCCATGGCCACGGTGACGGCGACGTACAGCGCGACCAGCCAGACCGGGCGCGGACCGGCGCCGAGGTAGTGGAGCAGGGCGGCGCGGGAGAGCAGCCCCTGGACCGCGACGTGCACCGTGCCCACGCCCGCCACCAGGACCGACCCGAGCGTGCCGGCCTCCGTCGTCGCGATCCAGAACGCCCACAGCGCCGCCTCGGTGGCGGCGAGGAAGACGACGGTGGCGAGGGTGTAGCGGCGGTAGCGCTCGGGGCCGTCCGGGCCCCCGAACCGCTCCACCCAGGTCTCCACGCTCATGCTCATCGTCTCCATCGCTTCGGGCTCCCCCGTCCTCAACCCCGCGGTCCCCAGCGGAACCACCGGCGCACACCGAAGACTGCCAGGCCCGTCCAGGCCAGCGCGAGGAGCGCCGCCCGGAGTTGGTCCGCACCGTCCAGATCGCCCGTCCAGCCGCCCCTCAGCAGGTCCATCACCGGCGAGAACGGCAGCCAGGCGGCGATGTCGGCCAGCGTGTCCGGCATCACCTCACGCGGCGCGTAGACGCCGGAGGCGACCATGGTCACCAGCAGGAAGGGCAGGAACGTCAGCTGTGCGCTCTCCGCGGTGCGGGTGAACGCCGCCGTCAGCGCTCCCGCGGCCACCAGCATCGCCACGCCGACGAGCAGCCCGAACACCGCCAGGTGCGGGGCGGCCGGCGCGTCCGCGTCCAGGAACACGGTCATCCCGATCGCCAGCAGCACGGACTGCACGGCCGCCAGCAGGAACGCCGGGAGGGCGTTGCCGACGAGGATCTCCCAGTCGCGCACCTCTCCGGTGCGCAGCCGCTTCAGTACGAGGGTCTCGCGGCGCAGCACGTACACGCCGACCAGATTCGTGTAGACGGAGAAGAACAGCGCCATCGCCAGCGCGGCGGGCAGCATGACGGTGGCCACCGACAGGCCGGTGCCGCCCAGGTCAAGCTCCTCGACCACGCCGCGCATCGCGAAGGCCATCACGCTCGGCAGGACCACCGCGGTGACCAGGGACGCCTTGCTGCGCACCAGCAGCGTCAACTCGGCGCGGCCGAGGGCGGCCAGGCGGTCCATGGCGGTGACCCGGGTGGGCGTGGCCGTGTGCGTCCGTCCCGTAGGGGCTGCTGACGTCGTCATCGTGAACCCTCGCTCTCCAGACCCTTCGCGATCTCCATGAACGCCTCCTCCAGCGTGGCCGACCGGGCGTCGAACCCGCGCAGCGCCACGTCCTTGTCCCGGGCCCACAGCAGCAGCGCCGTCGCCGTGCGCTGGAGATCGGCGGTCTCCAGCCGGACCGTCCGCCCGGTGTTCTCCTGCCTGGTCACCCCCAGCGGTGCCAGCGGTGGCAGATCGCCGAGGAAGTGGTCCAGGGGCAGCTCGAAGCTCATCCGCGAGGGCCGTTCGGCCACCACGTCGGCGACCCGCCCCGAGGTGGCGATCCGCCCGGCGTGCATGATCGCCAGCCGGTCGGCCAACTGCTCCGCCTCCTCCAGGTAGTGGGTGGTGAGCAGCACCGTCGTGCCCTGTTCCTTGAGCTCCCGGATCAGCTCCCAGGTCTCGTGGCGGGATTGCGCGTCCAGGCCGGTCGTCGGCTCGTCGAGGAACAGCACCTCCGGCCGCCCCAGCAGGGCCAGGGCGAGATCGAGGCGGCGGCGCTCGCCACCGGAGAGCTGCTTGACCCGCACCGCCCGCCGCTGGGTCAGCCGGGTCAGCTCCAGGGCCTCGGCCACGGGGCGGGCGCCGCTGGTGCACCCCGCCCACATGCGCGCGGTCTCCGTGACGGTCAGCTCGGTCGGGAAGCCGCCCTCCTGGAGCATGACCCCGATACGGGGGCGTACGGCGGCGCGGTCGCGGTACGGGTCGCGGCCGAGCACCCGAACCGTCCCGGAGGTGGGGGTGGCCTGCCCCTCCAGGACTTCGAGGGTGGAGGTCTTACCGGCCCCGTTGGTGCCCAGGAGCGCGAAGAGCTCACCACGGGCGACCGTGAGGTCGACGCCGCGCACGGCCTCGAAGCCCTTGTAGTGCCGCCGCAAGTCGGCGGTTTCGATAACGGTGTCCATGCCTTCCAGGTTTCCGGCGCGGCGGGGCCGGGAGGAGTGCGGTGTGTCATGAGTCCGCATGACAGATGTCATGCGGACTCATGAGACTCTGCGCACTCATGACACGGCGTCAGAGGTCGCGGACGGCGTCGGTGAGCGCCTGGTCGAGGATGGCGGCACCGCGGGCGATCTCGTCGTCGCTCGCGGTCAGCGGCGGCGCGATCCGGAAGGTGCCGCCCATGCCGGGCAACTGGACGATGTTCATGTGCAGCCCGAGCTCGAAGCAGCGCCGGGTGACGGACGCGCCGAGCCGGTCGGCGCCACCGGCGCCCAGCGCCTGGTCACCGACCAGCTCCATGCCCAGCAGCAGCCCGCGGCCGCGGATGTCCCCGACGACGTCGTGGCGGGTGGCGAGCTCATCGAGCTGACCGCGCAGTGCCGTGCCGAGTTCGCGCGCACGCTTGTCGAGGTGGTCGCGGACCAGGACGTCGAGGACGGTGTTGCCGACGGCCGCCGGCAGCGGGTCGCTGACGTGGGTGGTGAAGAACAGGAACCCCCGGTCGTACGCCTGCTGCTCGATCTCCGGGCTGGTCAGCACGGCGGCCAGCGGCAGCCCCGCGCCGAGCGTCTTGGACAGCGTGAGGATGTCCGGGACGACGCCCTCGTGTTGATGTGCGTACCAGTCGCCGGTGCGGCACAGCCCGGTCTGCGCCTCGTCGAGGATCAGCAGCATGTCCCGCTCCCGGCACTTCTGGGCGAGGGCGGCGAGATAGCCCGGCGGGAGCTCGATGACGCCGCCGGAGCTGAGGATCGGCTCGACCAGGCAGGCGGCGAGGCTGCCGACCGACTGGGCGTCGATGAGGTCGAAGCCCAGGTCGAGCTGGCGGCGCCAGTCGAGCGAGCCCTCGGCGTCGACGATGTCGGGGTGCAAGCGGTCGGGCACCGGCAGCGCGAAGTTGCCCGGCGCGGCGGGTCCGTAGCCCTTGCGCCCGGCGCTGTAGGTGGCGTTCGCGGCGGCCTGGGTCATGCCGTGCCAGGACCGGGCGAACGAGACGATCTCATGGCGGCCGGTGACGAGTTTCGCCATCCGCACCGCGGCCTCGTTCGCCTCCGCGCCGGTGGTCAGGAGCAACGCCTTCTCGAGGGGGTCGGGCAGGGTCTCGGCGAGCCGCCGGGTGAGGTCGATGACCGGTCGGCTGAGCATGCCGCTGTGCAGATGGTCGAGGTGGGCGACCTGCTCACGCACCGTGGCGACGATCTCCGGATGGGAGTGGCCGAGGATCGCACTCATCTGGCCGGAGGTGAAGTCGAGCAGCTCGCGGCCGCTCTCGGTGAACACCGAGGTGCCCGCGGCGCGGGCGATGACCTCGGGGGTGAACGCGGCTCGGCCGGAATAGCGGATGAGGTGGCGCTCCACGGCGCCACCGGCTGTCTCGGGATCCATGCGAACGACGGTAGGGATGCGCCGCTGCGCGCGTCCATCGCACAGATCCGACCGTTCTGTTCGGTGAAACCGGACAGGGGAACCGTAGAATCGCCCCCATGCTCAACTCGGGTCGGCTGCGGCTGCTCAGCCTGCTGGAAACGCTGGGCACCGTGCGCGCGGTGGCCGAGACGCTGCACCTGAGCGCGTCGACGGTGTCCCAGCAACTGGCGGTCCTGGAGACCGAGACCCGGTGCCGGCTGATCGAGCGGACCGGGCGGAAGGTGCGGCTGACCCCGGCCGGGCTGCTGCTGGCCCGGCGGGGCCGGGAGATCCTGGACCAGATGGCGGAGGCCGAGGCCGAGCTGCACGCCCTGTCTGATGCTGCTGCGACACGTCGAGTCGGCCCGGTCGATCACCCTGCTGCCCGCCCTCGCCATCACCCCGGACCACGCCGTCGCCACCCGCGAGCTCAGCACGCCGGTGCACCGCAACATCACCATCGCGGTGCGGCGCGGCACGACGCGGCGCGCCGCGGTGAACGCGGTCGTGGCGGCCCTGCGCGACCACCCCGAGATCCCGGCCCTGTCCGCCCCGCACCAGCGCAACCAGCACCCTGCCCGGGACCGCTGACGGCCGGGCCGCTCGGGAAGGGGGTGACGTTGCCGCTCGAGCCCGTCGTGATACTTTCGGTGCCGCCGTGCGCCGCCGCGAACCGAGGAGGTGAGACCGATCAACGCTGTGACAGGTCGGGCCCCCTTCTCCCGCATGGCCTGGGGAGTGCCCGCGGAAGGCCTCCCGAAAGGCTTGCGACGCAATGCGCTTCACCTCTGAGACATCGTCCGACGGTGTCCGCGAACAGCTCTTCACCCTCGGTGAGGTTCCCGGCGCGCTGTGGACGCCGGAAGGCGCCGCCGGTGCCCGTCCCCTGATCCTGCTGGGACACGGCGGCGGTCAGCACAAGAAGGCCCCGGACATCCTGGCCCGCGCACACCGCTCCGTGGCCGAGTGCGGTTTCGCGGCGGTGGCGGTCGATGTGCCCGGGCACGGCGACCGGCCGCTGGACGAGGAGTACAACCGGATCGCCACCGAGAACCAGGCTCGGGTGGAGGCCGGAGCCGAACTGGCCCCGCTCATCGCCGAGTTCCAGGCACTGGTGGCCCGCCAGACCGTCCCGGAATGGCGGGCGGTGCTGGACGCGGTGCGGCAGCTCGATCACGTCGGCACCGGTCCGGTGGGCTACTGGGGGATCTCGCTGGGCTGTGGCCTCGGCGTTCCGTTCGTCGCCGCCGAGCCCCGGGTCCGCGCGGCGGTGCTGGGCCTGGGCGGGGCGTTGGCCTCGGCCGAGGCCGCCGCGCGGATCACCGTCCCGGTGGAGTTCCTGGTGCAGTGGGACGATGAGCGGGTGCCGCGTGACCAGAGCCTGGCGCTCTTCGACGCCTTGGCCTCGGCCGAGAAGACGCTGCACGCCAACCCCGGCACCCACGCGGAGATCCCGGCCTTCGAGCTGGACAGCACGCTGAGGTTCTTCTCCCGGCACCTGGTCTGAACCCTCCGGCACCTTGGGGGACCAGCGCGAGCAGATGGCCGCCGTCGCCAACGTCCACCGCGCCGCCGCGGCCGTCCGCCAGCACCTGGAGAACTCCGCGCCGCGCCCGCACGATCTGACCTGGACCGGCTTCGTGTGCCACCCGGCTGATACAGGGCGATCCGCGCGAGGAGGCCACCGACATCGGCTTCCGCGGCATCCGCCCGCGAGCGACCCTGAACCGAACCACCGGCCCCGAACCGGATCCCCAGCCGACCAAGGAGTGGACCACATGGATCTGAATGCCTGGCTCGCCACGGCCGTGGCGTCCAACGCCGACTGGATGAAGAGCTTCGGCCCCTACCAGGCCCATCCGGCGCTGGCGGTCGACGACGCCCGGTTCGCCACCGCGTTCGAGGCCTTCACCGAGCGGCTGAAGGACAACTACCCCTTCTTCCACCCCCGTTACGCGGGCCAGATGCTCAAGCCACCGCATCCGGCGGCCGTCGTGGGCTACCTCACGGCGATGCTGATCAATCCCAACAACCACGCCCTGGACGGCGGCCCGGCCACCGCCGAGATGGAGCGGGAGGCCGTCCAGCAGCTCGCCACGATGTTCGGCTACGACACCCACCTCGGCCACCTGACCACCAGCGGCACCATCGCCAACCTCGAAGCGCTCTTCGTGGCGCGCGAACTGCACCCCGGCAAGGGTGTCGCGTACAGCACCGAGGCCCACTACACCCATGGCCGGATGTGCGGTGTCCTCGGAGTGGAGGGCCATCCGGTCCCGGTGGACGACCTCGGCCGGATCGATCTCGACGCGCTGGAGCGGGTCCTGCGGACCGGCCGCGTCGGCACCGTCGTGCTCACCGCGGGCACCACCGGGCTCGGAGCCGTCGAGCCGATCCACGAGGCGTCGGCGCTGCGCGAGCGCTACGACGTCCGTATCCACGTCGACGCCGCCTACGGCGGTTTCTTCACCCTGCTGGCCGGGGCGCCGGGCCCGGAGGGGCTGCCCGAGGAGCCGTGGCGGGCCATCGCCGAGGCCGATTCCATCGTCGTGGACCCGCACAAGCACGGCCTCCAGCCGTACGGCTGCGGCGCCGTCCTGTTCCGCGATCCCTCGGTGGGCCGGTTCTATCTGCACGACTCGCCGTACACGTACTTCACCTCCGAGGAGCTGCACCTCGGCGAGATCAGCCTGGAGTGCTCCCGCGCGGGCGCGGCGGCCGCCGCGCTGTGGCTCACCTTCCAGCTGATACCGCCCACGCGGGAGGGGCTGGGGCAGTCGCTCGCGGCGGGCCGGCGGGCGGCGCTGCGCTGGGCCGAACTGATCGAGGATTCGGCGCACCTGGAGCTGTACCAGGCCCCGGAGCTGGACATCGTGAGCTACTTCCCGGTGACCGAGGCCGCCACGCTGTCGCGGATCGACGCGGCGAGCAACCGCGTCCTCCAGGAGGGGATGGCGGACAGCGACCCCGTCTTCGTGAGCACGCTCCGCGTCGGCGCCGATCGCCTCACGGCTCTCCATCCCCAGCTCGTCCGGGACGCCGACGGGGCCCGCATCCTGCGGAGTGTGCTGATGAAGCCGGAGTCCGAGGGCTATGTCGACCATCTCCACGAGCGTCTGGAGCGGCTCGCGCGTGCGTGACGGCCGCCGGGGCCCACGGTGACGAGGCGTTCCGCGCGGCCGGGGCGACCCATGTGCTGGACTCGGTGGCCGACCTGCCCGCCCTGTTGCGGGGAACCGGCGACTGAGCCCCCGCTCAGGCGGGACGGACCACATACGTGGCGCCCGCGTTCGCGGTGAAGGCCGTGACCCCCGGCTCCGGCCGGGTGGTGGCGACGGGTGCGTCCCCGGAGGTCACCCGCACGTCCTTCGCCGTACGCAGGCGTGTCGGGCCTCCGGCCCGGGCGCTCAGCCGCGCCTCGCTCAGCGCACCGCCCGTCCAGCTGACGTCCACCTCGAAACCGCCCCGCGCCAGCAGGCCCCGCACGCTGCCGTCCGGCAGGTTCGGCGGGAGGGCGGGCAGCAGGTGCAGCTCGTCATGCTGGCTCTGCAGCAGCCATTCGGTCACTCCGGCGCAGGCGCCGAAGTTGCCGTCGATCTGGAACGGCGGGTGCAGGTCGAAGAGGTTGGGGGCGGTGCGCTCGGGGGTGAGCAGATCGGTGAGCAGCTTGTAGGAGCGATCGCCCTCCTGGAGCCGCGCCCAGAAGTTGATCTTCCAGGCCAGCGACCACCCGGTCCCCGCGTCACCGCGCTGTACGAGGGTGGTGCGCGCCGCGGCGAACAGGTCCGGGGTGCGCGTCCGGCTGATCTGGTTGCTCGGATGCAGCCCGTACAGATGGGAGACATGGCGGTGCTGCTGCTCGGGGGCGCCCGCGTCCCAGTCCTGCTGCCACTCCTGGAGCTGGCCCCGCGCGCCGATCTTCATGGGGGCGAGCCGTCCGCGCGCGGCGAGCACCTGGTCCCGGAAGGCGGCGTCGGTGCCGAGGAGGTCGGCGGCCGAGGCCACGGCGCCGAACAGGTCGCGCAGCAGCTGCATGTCCATCGTCGGCCCGGCGCACAGCGAGCCGCCACCCCCGTCGTGGTGGGCGTTCTCCGGGGAGACGGAGGGGCAGGTGACCAGCGCGCCCGTGGTCGGGTCGGTCACCAGCGCGTCGAGGAAGAACTCGGCCGCGCCCTTGAGGACGGGATAGCGCGCCCGCAGCTTCGCCGTGTCGCGGGTGTAGCGGTAGTGCTCCCAGATGGCCATGGACAGCCACGCGCCACCCATCGGCCACATGCCCCAGAAGGCGCCGTCGACGGGCGCCGTGCCGCGCCAGGCGTCGGTGTTGTGGTGGGTGACCCAGCCGTCCGCGCCGTACTGAGTGCGCGCCGTGGACCGCCCGGCGACGGCCAGCTCGTCGAGCAGGGTGAAGACCGGCTCCCAGCACTCCAGGAGGTTGGCGGGCGCGGCCGGCCAGTAGTTCATCTCCGTATTGATGTTGATGGTGTACTTCGAGCCCCAGGGCGGGCTCGTCAGGTCGTTCCAGATGCCCTGGAGGTTGGCCGGCTGGGTGCCGGGGCGGGACGCCGCGATGAGCAGATAGCGGCCGTACTGGAAGTGCAGCTCGATCAGTTGCGGATCGCCGCCGGAGGCGAAGCGGGCGACCCGCTCGTCGGTGGGCAGGGCCGCCGCGTCGCTGGTGCCCACGTCCAGCGAGGTGCGGCGAAACAGCGCGCGGTGGTCCTCGACATGGCGACCGCGCAGCCGGCCGTACGGGCTGTTCGCCGCCGGGTTGAGGTCCGCCGCCGCCCGGCCCGCCGCGTCGCCATGGGCGTTCTCCCAGTTCACATAGGTGGTGCCGATGGACACCAGGACGGTGGCCGCGTCGGCGCCCCGGACGGTGACGGTCCCGCCCGCGCTGGTGGTGGTGCCGCCCTCGGCGAGCACCCGCACCAGCGCGCGGAACCCCACCGCGCCGGCCACCCCGCCCGTGGCGTCGCCGGTCCCGTCGAGGGCGGCGGTGAGCGGGTCGGGCGAGGACGGGGAGGTGTGCAGCGGGCTGTCGAACGTGGCGCCGAAGGACAGGGCGCCCTTCCTGGACGCGGACAGCCGGACGACGATGACGCGGTCGGGAGCGCTGGCGAACGCCTCGCGGGTGTACGTCACACCGTCGCGGGTGTAGGTGGTGGTGGCGATCGCCGAGTCCAGGTCCAGCTCCCGCCGGTAGCCGGACACCGCGCCGCCCGTCGGCAGCTTCAGGAGCAGGCTGCCGACGGTCTGGTACTGGGCCTGGCCGCCGGGCACACCGAGGAAGTCGGAGTTGATCAGTGTCTCGGCCTCGGGCCACTTTCCGTCGAAGACGAGCTGCCGGATGCGGGGCAGGGCGGCCAGGCCCTTGTTGTTGTCGTATTCGTGCGGCCCGCCCGCCCAGAGCGTGTCCGCGTTGAGCTGCAGCCGCTCGGTCTCGGTCCCCCCGAACACCATCGCGCCGAGCCGCCCGTTGCCCAGCGGCAGGGCGCTCAGCCAGTCGGCGGCGGGCGCGCGGTACCACAGCGCCAGCGGCCGGTCCGCCGCCTGGTGGCCGTGGCGCGCGGCGTGGGCGGACCCGGCGGGCAGACCGGTGGCCGCGAGGCCCGTGGTGGCCGTGGCGGCGAGGGCCATGAACTGCCGGCGCGGGACGTCGGGGGTCACTTGGCCACGCCCGTGGCGTAGGTGATGCCGCCGAAGAGGTGCTGCCGGGAGGCGGGCTCGGCGTAGGACTCCTTGGTGTGGCCGAGTCCGGTGCAGAAGGCCCGGCCGCCCTTGTACGCCTGGTAGCGGCTGATGGGTTGATCGCCGTTCACGGTGCCGCCGCTGTACGAGGACTCGTCCAGCGCGGCGAGCACGCGCACGGTGGGCGCGTTCGCCGCGGTGATCGGCACGGCGCCGGCCGCGGCCTTCATCACGGAGCGGCGCGGGGCGGGGGCGGGCAGGTCGGGACGTTTCCTGTGCACGGGGAACCTCCGGGGAGAAGTGTGATTCTCAAAGGGGGTTGGGCACAGCGCGCGCCGTCGCGCCTGGGGCGCCGCACGGGTCCGTGGGCGTAAGGGGACCGTACCGAGTCGGCCCCACTTTGCAAAGCCCGTTGACAAAATCCTGTGCCGGGTCAGCGTGGTGAGGCGGACCGGGGCCGCGTACCGAGGCAGGGGGTGGGTGTGCGGCACCCCGGGGACCTGCGCATAGGCTGGGGCCCTGTCAGGACAACGGCGGTAACGGGGGACACGATGCGGAAAGAGGCGGTTCGGTACCTTCGCTGTCCGTACTGCTCCGACGCCATGACGACGACCGACGGCGTGCTGCGGTGCCCGCAGGGGCACAGCTTCGATGTGGCGAAGCAGGGGTACGTCAATCTGCTGCGTGGCGCCGCCAAGTTCAGCGCGGACACCGCCGCCATGGTGGCGGCCCGTGCGGAGTTCCTGGCCGCCGGCCACTACGCGCCGATCGCCGGGGCACTGGCCGCACTGGCGCGCGCGACGGCACCGGAGGCCACGGGCGGGGACCTCGGGTGTGTCGTGGACATCGGTGGCGGCACGGGCTATCACCTTGCCCGGGTGATGTCGGAGTTCCCGGACTCCGAGGGAATCCTGCTCGACATCTCCAAGTTCGCCGCCCGCCGGGCCGCGCGGGCGCATCCCCGGATCAGCGCGGTGGTGGCCGACGCGTGGGACGGGCTGCCGTTCGCCGACGGTGCCGCGTCGGTGGTCCTCAATGTCTTCGCGCCGCGCAATCCGGCCGAGCTGCGGCGGATTCTGCGTCCCGAGGGTGTGCTGCTGGTGGTGACGCCCCGGCCGGATCATCTGCGCGAGCTGGTGGACGCGCTGGGGTTGCTGCGGGTCGGCGAGCAGAAGGACGAGCGGCTGGCGGACCGGCTCTCGGCGCGTTTCACCGAGGTGGCCCGGGAGCGGTCGCGGAGCACCATGACACTGGACCACAAGGCCGTGCCGCAGCTGGTGGGGATGGGCCCCAACGCCTGGCATCAGCAGACCGAGCGGCTGGAGGAGCGCATCGCGCGGTTGCCCGAGCCCTGCGATGTGACGCTGTCCGTCACGCTCACCGCGTACCGTCCGCTGGTCTGACGCCCGCCCCGGCCGCCAGGGCTTCGCTCGGCGCCGTCAGGTCCATACGGTGTATCCGCCGTCCACGCGGATCGCCTCGATACCGCTGATGTACCGGGCGCCGCAGCGGTCCTGGGGCAGGACGAGCTGGGGGCCCGCGCGGTCCAGCGGGGTGCCGTCCATGGTGACCGCGAGCAGGACGGGGGCACGGCCGAAGTCCGGGTCGATCTCGGCCCAGGACAGCAGCGCGCGGTGGCCGTCCGCGCCACGTACGGCGATCAGGAAGCGCAGCCGGTCCTTGCGCCGGGCGGGGTCGAAGCCCGGGCCGGCGGCGACCAGGACGTCGTGCAGGAACGGCCCGGTGAAGCGGTGGTGCTGGACGCCGCTGGTGGCGCAGTCGAAGCTCACCCGCGCCCGGTGCTGGGGCCAGGAGAGCAGCTCGGACACCGTCAGCCGGGCGGGGCGGGCCAGATCGCCGGTGAGGGCGACTTCCGCCATCGGACCGGCGGCCGTACTGGCGGCTGCGAGGGAGTCACTCACGGGCTACCACCTCCTGGAGGAGCGTTACCCGAACACCCATGCCAGGCAAACGCACATGCCATGCCGATAGACCAAAGATCGCGCTGGTGCGAGGGAGAAGGCGCCATTTCCCTGGCATCTGCGGCATGGTGACGTTCGACTCACCGGCGGTTCGGGGTGCCACCGGACCGCGGGCACAGGACGCCGCAGATCCCGTAACCGACCCCCGTCCAGGCGGCCCGCGATTACCCGGCGATTCCCGGGTGGACCAGGAGTTCCCGCGCCGCGCGGATCGACCTCGACCCGCGCCCCCGACCCGACCCGGACGGCCTCGGGGATCGGCTTACCCCATTGGGAGGACGTTGGGCCGCGATCCGCCCGACAAAGGGGCACCATGCATACGAAGCCGGTCATTTCCGGCCGCTCATCCTCAGCAAGGAGTTCCCATGCGTATGCGGACCGCCCTGTCCACGCTCGCTCTCACCGCCGCGTCCCTCGCCGTCGGCGCGACCGGTGCCGTCGCGGAGGACGGCCCCGACACCACCGTCAACAACACCACCAGCACGACCTTCCCCGGCCTGTGCGCCAGCAACCAGTTCTCCTTCGTCACCGTCCCGGTCAATCTGGTGGGCCAGTCGGACTCCAGCTCGTGCTGACCTCCTGCGCCACGAGCCCGTGAGGAGCGGAACCCCCGGCCGGCGCGGCCGGGGGTTTCCCGTGCCGTGAGTGGGCCATGCGGGCAGCGGCACCGACCGCCTCCACGTGTCCCACCTCACCATCCCGCATACCGGACGGGACCCCGCACACCGCCGGGCGGTCCCCTAGGCTGGCTGCCGCAGCTGGTTCGCCCCGTCCGCCAGGCGGGACGCGTCGCAAGAGGGAACCCGGTGGAAATCCGGGACTGCCCCGCAGCGGTGAGCGGGAACGACCGCCGTCATACGCACTGGGCCCGGTGAGAGGGGCCTGGGAAGCGACGGCCAGTAGGTGTCCTCCTGAGGAGGGCGCGCCCGTGAGTCCGAAGACCTGCCATCTGCCCGCGTACGGACCACCCGTGCGCGGACATCCCGGTGACCTCGAGGGCGGGTCGGCGAACCTGTACCAGGCGGACGACCGCGCGCCTGCCGCGCGAGGTCGTGGCGTCCGGTCCGTCACCCTTCGCGCTCTCCTCCCGTCGCCGGGACCTCAGGGATTCATCTCGCGAAGGAGATCTCCGTGACCACCAAGTCCGCGGCCGCGGCAGCACGGGCCACCGTGTACGGCTATCCCCGCCAGGGCCCGAACCGGGAACTGAAGAAGGCGATCGAGGGCTACTGGAAGGGCCGCGTCACCGCCGGCGCGCTGAGGGCCACCGCCGCCGAACTGCGCCGCGCCACCTGGCGGCAACTGGCCGGGGCGGGCATCGACGAAGTCCCCACGGGCGACTTCTCGTACTACGACCATGTGCTGGACACCACCGTCATGGTCGGCGCCGTCCCCGACCGCCACCGGGACGCCGTCGCCGCCGACCCGCTCGACGGGTACTTCGCGATGGCGCGGGGCACCCAGGACGTGGCGCCGCTGGAGATGACCAAGTGGTTCGACACCAACTACCACTATCTGGTCCCGGAGCTGGGTCCGGACACGGTGTTCGCGGCCGACTCCGCCAAGCAAGTCGCGGAGCTCAAGGAGGCCCTGGCCCTCGGGCTGACCGCGCGACCGGTCCTCGTCGGCCCCGTCACCTACCTCCTCCTCGCCAAGCCCGCCCCCGGCGCGCCCGCCGACTTCGAGCCGCTCACCCTCCTGGACCGTCTGCTCCCGGTGTACGCCGAGGTCCTGGCCGATCTGCGGGCGGCCGGTGCCGAGTGGGCGCAGCTCGACGAGCCGGCCCTGGTCCAGGACCGCACCCCGGCCGAGCTGAACACGGCCGGTCGCGCCTATCGCGACCTCGGCGCCCTCGCCGACCGCCCGAAGCTGCTGGTCGCCTCGTACTTCGACCGCCTCGGCGAGGCGCTGCCGGTGCTGGCCAAGGCCCCGGTCGAGGGGCTGGCGCTGGACTTCACGGACGCCGCCGCCGCACATCTGGACGCGCTGGCGGCCGTCGGCGGGCTGCCCCGCAAGCGGCTGGTCGCCGGTGTCGTCAACGGCCGCGACATCTGGGTCAACGACCTGGAGAAGTCCCTGGCCACGCTCGGCACCCTGCTGGGCCTTGCGGACCGGGTCGATGTGGCCGCCTCCTGCTCGCTGCTGCACGTGCCGCTCGACACGACGGCCGAGCGGGACATCGAACCGCAGATCCTGCGCTGGCTGGCCTTCGCCCGGCAGAAGACCGCGGAGATCGTCACCCTCGCCAAGGGCCTGGCCCGCGGCACCGGCGCGATCACCGCCGAGCTGGCCGCGAACCGGGCCGACCTCGCCTCCCGTGCGGGCTCCCCCATCACCCGCGACCCGGCCGTCCGCGCCCGCGCCGCCGCGGTCACCGAGGCCGACGCCCACCGCTCCCAGCCGTACGCCGAGCGCACCGCGGCCCAGCGCGCCCACCTCCGGCTGCCGCTGCTGCCGACCACCACCATCGGCTCCTTCCCCCAGACCGGAGAGGTGCGCACCGCCCGCGCCGACCTGCGCGGGGGCCGGATCGACACGGCCGGGTACGAGGAGCGCATCAGGGCCGAGATCCGGGAGGTGATCTCCTTCCAGGAGAAGACCGGCCTGGATGTACTGGTGCACGGCGAGGCCGAGCGCAACGACATGGTCCAGTACTTCGCCGAGCGGCTGACCGGCTATCTCGCCACACAGCACGGCTGGGTCCAGTCCTACGGCACCCGCTATGTACGCCCGCCGATCCTGGCCGGTGACATCTCGCGCCCCGAGCCGATGACGGTGCGCTGGACGGCGTACGCCCAGTCCCTCACCGACCGCCCGGTCAAGGGCATGCTCACCGGCCCGGTGACGATGCTGGCCTGGTCCTTCGTCCGCGACGACCAGCCCCGCGGCGACACGGCCCGGCAGGTGGCGCTCGCCCTGCGCGACGAGGTGAACGACCTGGAGGCGGCCGGGACCTCGGTCATCCAGGTGGACGAGCCCGCGCTACGCGAGACCCTGCCCCTGCGCACCGCCGACCGGCCCGCCTATCTGGCCTGGGCGACCGAGGCCTTCCGGCTCACCACCGGCGGCGTACGCCCCGACACCCAGATCCACACCCATATGTGCTACGCCGAGTTCGGCGACATCGTCCAGGCGATCGACGACCTCGACGCCGATGTCATCAGCCTGGAGGCCGCCCGCTCCCATATGCAGGTGGCCCGCGAGCTCGCCGCCCACGGCTATCCGCGCGAGGCCGGGCCCGGGGTGTACGACATCCACTCCCCGCGGGTGCCCAGCGCGGAGGAGGCGGCCGAGCTGCTGCGGACGGGCCTGAAGGCCATCCCCGCCGAGCGGCTGTGGGTCAACCCCGACTGCGGTCTGAAGACCCGCGGCTGGCCGGAGACCCGCGCCTCGCTGGAGAACCTGGTCGCCGCGGCCCGTACGGTCCGCGGTGAGCTGTCCGCGTCCTGACCCGGACGCCCGCCGGACGCCCGGCCGGGGCCGGGGCGCCACGCGCCCCGGCCCCGATGCGGGCCTCCGGCCCCGACGCCGGCCCAGGAGGGTCGGCCCTCAGGCGTCCAGGTACGGGTAGTCGATGTACCCCGCGTCGGTGCCGCCGTAGTAGGTCGTCTCGTCCGGTGTGTTGTACGGTCCGCCCGCTCGCAGCCGGGCCGGAAGGTCGGGGTTGGCGAGGAAGAGCGCTCCGAAGGACAGCATGTCGGCCGTGCCGTCCTCGATGAGCGCCAGCTCCTCCGCGCTGGTGAACCCGTCCGTCGCGGGGTTGAGGACGAAGGTCCCCGAGAACTCCTTGCGGAGGATGCCGGTCAGATCGCGGGAGTCCTCGACGACGTGCAGATAGGCGGGGCCGGTCTCGTTCAGGCGGCGGATCAGCTGGACGTATGTGGCCTCGACGTCGGGCTCCTCGATGCCGTTGTAGCGGATCCCGGGCGAGACGCGTATCCCCGTGCGCCGCGCTCCGATGGCCGCCGACACGGCCGCGACCACCTCGGCCGCGAACCGGACCCGGCCCTCGGTCGAGCCACCCCACTCATCGGTGCGCAGATTGGAGCTGGGGGCCAGGAACTGGTGGATCAAGTAGCCGTAGGCGGCGTGCAGTTCGACCCCGTCGAACCCCGCCGCGATGGCGTTGCGTGCCGCCTGGGCGAAGTCCGCGATCGTCTCCCGCACCTCCTGGGAGGTCAGCGCGCGTGGGGTGGTGAAGTCCTTCATCCCGTCGACGGTGAACAGCCGGCCGGGTGCGGCGACGGCCGAGGGAGCGACCTGCACCAGCCCGTCGGGCAGCAGGCCGGGGTCGCCGACCCTGCCGACGTGCGAGATCTGGGCGAAGACCGTCCCGCCCGCGGCGTGCACCGCGTCGGTGACGCGGCGCCAGGCGGCGATCTGCTCGGCGCTGTGCAGCCCCGGGGTGTGGGGGAAGCCCTGGCCGACCACGGACGGCTGCGACCCCTCCGTGATGATCAGCCCGGCCGTGGCCCGCTGCGCGTAGTACGTGGCCATGGAGTCGGTGGCCGTGTTGCCGGGCCCGAAGGCACGGGCACGCCCCATGGCGGGCATGACCAGGCGGTTGCGGAGCGGCAACCCGGCCAGGTCGATCGGATCGAAGGGTGTGGTCACAACGGCTCCCGGGGTCGATGGGGCAGGACAGTTCGGTCGGCAACGAGATCATTGGCCAACCAACGATCTCGCGGCGGAGCCACCATAACCCATTCATTGGGTGGCCAATGATTGGTCGGCCACGATAGCCTTGCCAGCATGACCACAGAGCTCCCGCACACCGCCGCGACGGAGGACGAGCACATCGACGCGACGGAGGTCGGGCCCACCGGCGCGGCGGAGGCCGGATACGGCGGCCACGTCAGTCAGACCCTGGCGCGGGTGTCCCGCCTGCACCGCCTCGCCGGGGGCAGGCTGCTGCGCCCGACCGGCCTCTGCTCCGGCCAGGAATTCCTGATGATGACCCTGTGGGACGCCGGATCGGTCCGGCAGTCGGAGCTGGCGAGGGCGCTCGACCTGGACCCGTCGACCGTCACCCTGATGCTGCGGCGGCTGGAGCAGGGCGGGCATGTCACCCGCGCCCGCGATCCGCTGGACCGGCGCGTCATGCTCGTCCGGGCCTCGGAGCAGAGCTACGCCCTGCGGCCCAAGGTCGCGGAGGCCTGGGCGCGGCTGGAGGAGCACATCCTGGACGGGCTCGACGCCGGGGAGCGCGAGGCCTTCGCCAGGATCCTCATGAAGGTCGAGAAGAACCTCGCCGCGGAAGAAGCCACGGAAGAAGCCACGGAAGAAGGGGAAGAAGGCCCCGAGCGCTCCTAGCGGGTGTCCGGCGCGTGGCAGGGGCTTCGCCCCTGGACCCGGGGGGCTGGGGCGAAGCCCCACACGCGGCGGAGCCACGTGGCCCGCCGCAGGCGTCACGGTCCGTCGGACATGACGCCCCTTGGGTCAGGCGTGGCGCGTCCACGAGCCCAGCACCATCAGCGTCTTGGTGCCGGTGACCAGCCCCACGCGGCGCAGACCGTCGATGACCTGCTGCAGGTGCTCGATGTCCCGCACCCGGACGTGCACCAGGGCGTCGGGGTCACCGGCGATGGTGAAGATGGCCTGCACCTCGGGGACGGTGTAGCAGGTGCGGACGATCTCCCCGACCGGCGTCGTACCGGTGTAGGACAGCTCCACGAACGCCTCGATGCCCCAGCCGAGCTTGGTGTGGTCGATCTGCACCGTGAAGCCCTTGATCACCCCGGTGTCCTTGAGCCGGTCCACCCGGCGCTTGACCGCGGCCACCGACAGTCCCACCTCGGGCGCCATCTCGGAGAAGGTGCGGCGCCCGTCCTCGCGCAGCATGCGCAGCAACTGCCGGTCCACGTCGTCGAACTCGGGCATCGGCCCTCCACTCCGCGCCGCGCGCACCCGCGCGACCCCCACAGCGCACGCGCGCACGCAAACTCTTTTAGTCGGCCGCGCGAATTCCCCCGGCAGTTTGCGTCTTGTCCCTGACTGGCCGCAAGTTACTTGTGCTTCCCGGGAGGGTGTTGCTGTCCTTGGGCCGGACCCCAGATACGTCGAGGAGGCTCACGTGAGCACCGACCCCGCCACGGTTTCGCTCGATGACCCCTACACGGCCCGCGGCGGCCGCGTGCTCATCTCCGGCATCCAGGCCCTGGTCCGGCTCACCCTCGAACAGCGCCGGCTGGACGAGGCGCGCGGTCTGGACACCCGCGCCTTCGTCTCCGGCTATCCGGGCTCACCGCTGGGTGGGGTCGATCTGGAGCTGGCCCGGGCGCGCCGCTTCCTCGACCCCGCCGGTGTGGTGTTCCGGCCGGGCCTCAACGAGGAGCTGGCCGCCACCGCCGTGGCCGGGACACAGCTGCTGGGGCAGGTGCCCGGACGCCGCCACGAGGCGGTGACCGGATTCTGGTACGGCAAGAACCCCGGGCTCGACCGCGCGGCCGACGCGATGCGGCACGGGACGGTGGCCGGTACGGCGGCGCTGGGCGGCGCGGTGGCCTGGATCGGCGACGACCCCGGGAGCAAGTCCTCGACCGTGCCCAGCTCCTGCGAGCCGATGTGCCAGAGCCTGGCCATGCCCCTGCTCGCGCCCGGCTCCGTGCCCGAGATCCTCGAGTTCGGACTGCACGCGGTGGCCCTGTCCCGCGCCACCGGCCTCTGGGCCGGGCTGAAGATCGTCGCGGATATCGCGGACGCCTCGGCGGTCGTCGACCTCGACGCGCTCCGGCCCGACATCCCCGCCCCGCCCGCCACCCCGCGCGCCGCGCCCCCCACCCTCGTCGGGCCCGCGTCCCTGGACGCCGAACACGACATGCTCACCCGCCGGCTGGACCTGGCGCGCGCCTACGCCCGTGCGGCCGGGCTGAACCGCGTCACCTTCAGCGCCACCCACGCCACCTTGGGCGTGATGGCCTCCGGCGCCTCGTACGCCGTAGTGCGGCGCGCCCTGGCCGACCTCGGCATCGGCGAGGCGGACATGGAGGCTCTCGGTGTGCGGCTGATCCGGCTGGCGATGCCGTTCCCCCTCTGCGACGAGGACCTGGTGGCCATGACCGCCGATCTGGACCAGGTCCTGGTCGTCGAGGACAAGGTGCCCTTCCTTGAACGGCACCTCAAGGCCGCCCTGTACGGCAGTGCCGACGCGCCCGTGGTGGTGGGCCGCCACGGCGAGAACGGCCGGCCGCTGCTCACCGCCCGCGGCACCCTCGGGGCCGAGGACGTGGCCGAGGCCCTGGCCCGGCGCATCGGCCCGGACCGGCTGCCGCGGACCGCGACCGCCCGGCTGGCCTCGCTGGCACCGCCGGCCGCGCCCCGGATCGCGCTGCCCACCGTGTCGGCGCGCACGCCCTACTTCTGCTCCGGCTGCCCGCACAACACCTCCACCCGCACCGCCGATGACACCCTCGTCGGCGCGGGCATCGGCTGCCACGCCATGATCGCCCTCGATGGCGCGGGCCGCGGCCACCAGATCGGGCTGACCCAGATGGGCGGCGAAGGCGCCCAGTGGATCGGCCTGGCCCCGTTCACCGACGACCGGCACTTCGTGCAGAACCTCGGCGACGGCACCTTCCACCACTCCGGCTCCCTCGCCATCCGCGCGGCGGTGGCCGCGGGCGTGACCATGACGTACAAGCTCCTCTACAACGACGCCGTCGCGATGACGGGCGGCCAGCGGCCCGAGGGGCGGCTGGACGTCCCGGCGCTGACCCGCTGGCTCGCCCTGGAGGGCGTACGGAAGGTGGTGGTGACCACCGCGGCGCCGGCGGACTACCGCGGCGTACGCCTCGACCCGATCGCCACGGTGCGCCACCGCGACGATCTGCCCGGGGCCGAGAAGGAGCTGGCCGCCACCGACGGCGTGACCGTGCTCATCCACGACGACCGCTGCGCCGCGGAGGAGCGCCGGCTGCGCAAGCGCGGTCAGCTGCCCACCCCCGCCGAGAAGGTGGTCATCAACGAGCGGGTCTGCGAGGGCTGCGGCGACTGCGGGGACGTGTCCACGTGTCTGTCGGTGCAGCCCGTGGACACCACCTTCGGCCGCAAGACCCGGATCCACCAGGCGTCCTGCAACTCCGACTTCAGCTGCCTGAAGGGCGACTGCCCCTCCTTCCTCCTCGTCGAGCCGAAGACGACGAAGACGGCGAAGACAGCGAAGACGATGAAGACGGCCAAGGCGACGAAGACGGCGAAGACCACCCAGGCGAAGGCGCGGCCCCGTGCCGTCCCCCAGCCGCCCGTGGCCCTGACCGCGCCCACCCCGGCGGTGGACGGCGAGAGCACACTGCTGCGGATGCCCGGCATCGGCGGCACCGGTGTCGTGACCGTCTCACAGATCCTGCAGCGGGCCGCCCATCTCGATGGCCGCTACGCGGCCGGACTGGAGCAGACGGGGCTGGCCCAGAAGGGCGGACCCGTCGTCAGTGACGTACGGATCTCGGCCACTCCGGTCACCGGTGCCGTGCGCGCCTCCCGCGCGACCGCGGACGTGCTCATCGGCTTCGACCTGCTCGGGGCAGCCGCCGACGCCAATCTGCGCATCGCCCGCCCCGGCCACACCATCGCCGTCGTCAACTCCGCCATCGTCCCCACCGCGGCCATGGTGACCAACCAGGTCGTCGTGCCCGGCTCCCCGGACGACGCCCTGGAGCGCATCGAGTCGGCCACCCGCCCCGGGGACAACCTCTACCTCGACGCGCAGAGCATGGCCGAGGCCCTGTTCGGCGATCACATGCCGACCAACATGCTGCTGGTCGGGGCCGCCTTCCAGCACGGCTGCGTCCCCCTGACGGAAGACGCCATCGAGGGCGCGATCCGCCTGGGCGGCGCCGCCGTGGAGAAGAACCTCGCGGCCTTCCGCTGGGGGCGCGCCGCCGCCCTCGACCCCGAGGCCGTACGGCGTGCCCTGGCCGCACCGGAACGGCCGGTCCTGGAGGTCACACCGGAGGCGCGCACCATCGCGGCCACGGCCACGGCCGCCCGGCCCGGCACGCTCCAGGACACCATCGCCCTGCGCGCCGCCGACCTGATCGCCTATCAGGACCGGGCCTACGCCGAGCGGTACGCCACCGAGGTGGAGCAGGTCGCCGCGGTGGCCCGGCGACGGGCCGGTGACGAGGCGGGCGAGCGCGTCGCCGTCGCCTACGCCGAGGGGCTGCACAAGCTCATGGCCTACAAGGACGAGTACGAGGTGGCCCGGCTCCATCTGGACACCGTGGAACGGGCCAGGGTCGCGGACGAGTTCGGTGCCGATGCCGCCGTCTCCGTCCTGTTGCACCCTCCGGCGCTGCGCGCGCTGGGCATGAAGCGCAAGATCCGGCTCCGCCGCACCGCACCCGCTCTCTTCTCGCTCCTCCGCGCCCTGCGGCGGCTGCGGGGCACCCGGCTCGACCTCTTCGGATACGCCGAGGTCCGCCGCCAGGAGCGGGCCTTGATCGAGGAGTACCCGCGCCTGGTCCGCGCCGCCCTCACCCGTCTGACGCCCGGCAACGCCACCGCCGTGGAGGAGCTGGTGCGGCTCGTCGAGGCCGTCCGCGGCTACGAGGACATCAAGCTGGCCCGGGTGGAGGAGTTCCGCGCCACGGCCCGCGCGGTTCTGGACGATCTGGCCGCCACCGCCGACGCACCCGCGGCCGTCTCCGTCTGACCCCGCCACCGCCGACGCCCCCGCCGCCGTCTCCGTCTTACCCCGGCCCTTAAGCCCTCTCCTCGCCCGTCCGCACCACAGGAGCGCCCCTCATGCCCGTCGACCGTCTGCTTCCCACCCGTGAGGCCGAGGACCTGCTCGACCTCGTCCGCGAGATCGCCGACAAGGAGTTCGCCCTCCGTGTGGACGAGCACGAACGCACCGAGACCTACCCCGAGGGCCTGTTCCGCCTGCTGGGCGACGCCGGGCTGCTGGGCCTGCCCTACCCGGAGGAGTTCGGCGGTGGCGGCCAGCCCTACGAGGTCTACCTCCAGGTCCTGGAGGAGCTGGCCGCGCGCTGGGCCGCCGTCGCCATCGCCACCAGCGTCCACACCCTCGCCGCGTTCCCCCTCCTCACGTTCGGCACCGCCGAGCAGCGCGAACGCTGGGCGGAGGACATCCTCGGCGGCCGGCTCATCGGTGGGTACAGCCTGTCCGAGCCCCAGGCCGGGTCCGACGCGGCGGCCCTGACCTGCCGTGCCGAGAAGGCCCCCGACGGCTACCGGATCCACGGCGCCAAGGCGTGGATCACCCACGGCGGCAAGGCGGACTTCTACGCCCTGTTCGCCCGCACCGGCCCCGGCAGCGACGGCATCTCCTGCTTCTTCGCGCCGGGCCACACCGATGGCCTCACCTTCGGCCGGCCCGAGGAGAAGATGGGCCTGCACGCCATCCCCACCACCTCCGCCTTCTGGGACGACGCCCTGCTCGCCGCCGACCGGCTCATCGGCGGCGAGGGCCAGGGGCTCCACATCGCCTTCCAAGCCCTGGACTCCGGCCGGCTGGGCGTCGCCGCCTGCGCCACCGGGCTCGCCCAAGCCGCCCTGGACGCCGCGGTGGCCTACGCCCATGAACGCACCGCCTTCGGCCGCAGGATCATCGACCATCAGGGCCTCGGCTTCCTGCTGGCCGACATGGCCGCCGCGGTCGACTCCGCGCGCGCCACCTACCTGGACGCGGCCCGCCGACGCGACCACGGGCGCCCGTACACCCGTCAGGCCAGCGTCGCCAAGCTGACGGCGACCGACGCCGCCATGAAGGTGACCACGGACGCCGTCCAGGTCTTCGGCGGCTACGGCTACACCCGCGACTTCCCCGTGGAGCGCTATATGCGTGAAGCCAAGATCATGCAGATCTTCGAGGGCACCAACCAGATCCAGCGGCTCATCATCAGCCGCCAACTCGCCCCCTGACCGGCCCCATGACGGAATGTCGCGGCCGGGCGCACGGGGTCACCGGTCATGATGGCCACCATGACATCGGTACGTGGAACGCGCGGGTCGCGAGCGCATCAGCCGGGATCAGGTCGTACGGCGGCGGTGATGGCGGTGCTGACCGCTCTGACCGCGGCCGGTTGCGGCGGGTCGGACACCACCGACGGGGTGCCCCCGCACCGTGGCACCCCGTCGGCGTCCCGCTCCGCGCAGCCCTCGGGCAGCCCCTCCGGCGATCCCGGCGCCTCGGCGGAACCGTCGGCGTCGGCGGCGGACGGGCGTGACGTCGGCGCCTGCGCGGACGGCAACTGCGAGATCGCGGTGTCCGAGCGGGTGACGGTCCGCTTCAAGGGCCCGGCCGGCCCGGCGACGCTGACCGTGGACGAGATCGGCCCGAACAAGGTCACGTACACGGTGAAGTCGGGCAACAACCGCTCCCAGGGCGGGGCGAGCGGCCCGGGCCAGGGGTGCGTCACCGTGCTGCGCGACCACGGCAGCAGCAGCTCCTGCGGAAGGGTGGGCACCACGCGGCCGGCCGCTCAGCCCGGCGCCGTGGTGATCCTTATGGCCGCCGGGGAGGACGGCACGGCGATCCTGCACATCGTGTCCAGGTGATGTTGCCGTAGCTGGCCGCGGTGTCGATGGAGCGATGGACCGGCCTCGATGGCGGAGAGCACCGCGGCCTCAGCCGAGCGTCGCGACCGCCGTGGTGGCGATCTCGTGGTCCTGCTCGGGGGCGCCGCCGCCCACGCCGAGCGCGCCGATCAACCGGCCGTCGCGGTGGACCGGGACGCCACCGGCGATGAACAGCAGCGGGCGGTCGAGGGCGGTGGGCAGGGTGTGGAAGGCGCCTCCGGGCTGGACCGCGTCGACCAGGTCCGCGGTGGGGGCGTCCAGCTGGAGCGCGGTGAACGCCTTGCGAGTACTGGTCTCCCCCGCGATCAGTACGGCGCGGTCGTCGCGCCGGAAGGCCAGCGGATGGCCACCGGCGTCGAGGACGCTGATGGCGGCCGCCACCCCGGCCGCCTCGGCGGCGGCGCGGGCGGCCTGGACGAGGGCCTCGGCGTCCTTCGTGGTCAGCGGGGCGACGGCGGTCTCGGGGGTGCTCATGGCGGGTCGGTCTCCTTGATGGTGGTGGTGTTCGGTGTGCGGTACGGGATGGCTCAGCGCCGGCCGGTGAACGCGTGGGCCGGTTCGGGGATGGCGACCTCGTGGTCTCGGCGGGCGTCGCGGCGCTCCAAGGCGGCCGAGAGGACGGCGAGGACCAGGGCGGATCCGGCGAGGATGGCGCCGACCCAGTTGGGCGCGGTGTAGCCGAGTCCGGCCGAGATCACCAGGCCGCCGAGCCAGGCCGAGAGCGCGTTGCCCAGGTTGAAGGCGCCGATGTTGACGGCGGAGGCGAGGGTGGGGGCACCCGCCGCGTGGTCCAGCACCCGCTTCTGCAGCGGGGGCACGGTGGCGAAGCCCAGGGCGCCGACCAGGGCGATGGAGACGGCGGCCGCGATCTTGTTGTGGGCGGTGAGGGTGAACGCGGCGAGGACCAGCGCGAGGCCGCCCAGCGACACGTACAGCATCGGCATCAGCGCCCGGTCGGCGAACCGGCCGCCGAGGAGGTTGCCGCCGACCATGCCGAGGCCGAAGAGGACCAGCAGCCAGGTGACGGAGGAGTCCGCGAAGCCCGCGACCTCGGTCATCATCGGCGCGATGTAGGTGATGGCGGCGAAGACGCCGCCGAAGCCGAGCACGGTCATCGCCATGGCCAGCAGCACCTGGGCGTTGCGGAAGGCCGCCAGCTCGTGAATCAGGTGCACACCCTCCGGCTTGGGGATGTCGGGAACGAGCTTGGCGATGCCCGCCAGGCCGATCACGCCGAGCGCCGCGACGAGGAAGAACGTGGTCCGCCACCCCAGCGACTGGCCGATCGAGGTGCCCAGCGGCACACCGACGACGTTGGCGACGGTCAGGCCGGTGAACATCATCGAGATGGCTCCGGCCTTCCTCTCGGGCGCGACCAGGTCGGCCGCGACGACCGATCCGATGCCGAAGAACGCGCCGTGCGCGAAGGAGGCGACGATCCGTCCCACGGCCATCACGCCGAAGGCGGGGGCGAGCGCGGAGAGCAGATTGCCCACCACGAACAGCGCCATCAGCAGCATCAGCATGCGCTTGCGGGAGATCTTCGTACCGAGCGCGGTCATCAGCGGCGCGCCGGCCATGACGCCGAGCGCGTAGCCGGTCACCAGGAATCCGGCGGTGGGGATGGACACATCGAAGTCCCCGGCGACCTCGGGCAGCAGCCCCATGATCACGAACTCGGTGGTTCCGATCCCAAAGGCCCCGATGGCGAGGGCCAGCAGTGCGATGGGCATGAAAGTGTTCACTCCAAGTGATTGCTACCGCCCCTTACGGGCATCCACAATACTTGCAGACACACTAATTGCAAGCGCGCTATATTGCTGGTGCTGTGCATCACGTCACCATCACCGCCGCGGGCCCCCGCCCGGGCCTCACCCGGGCGAGGCCCCCACGCCACCCCGCCCCAGGGGGCGTCCATGACCACGCCGGACCTCGTCGCCACTCCCCCATGCGGCAGATGAGCGGGTTTCCGGCGCACCGGAAACCCGCTCGCCCCATTTCCCGTACGCCACACCCTTGACGACCTGAAACCAATTCGGATGGGCGGCCGACCCCGCCGGAATGAGTTTCCGAACGGCACCCGAGCGGCCACAGGTGTTGCTGGGGCGCCCCTTTCTTCATCATCGGGCGGGAGTTCGACGTCCGTTCTTATTGCGGCGTGGCCGAGCTGGGCCCGTTGCGCCTGTAGACGCCAGGGTCACCGAGCTCGCCGAAGCGCCGGCGCCGCCACCCTCCCCGCCCCTTCGACCCCTGGTGGAGCACCCGCCCCAGCGGGATCTCGGGCTCCTTCCAGGGAAAGTCCAGCAAGTCGAAATTCCGTCAGTCGCACGGCTCACCCTTTTAGGACTTTACTCATACATTACCTTGTGAAAGAAACGGGAAATCGTTTCTTCAAATCTACGATCGCAAGCTATGACCGACGCTCCGCGCGATAACTCCGCCACCCGTGCGCGCTGGCAGACCTGTTTCAAGCTGGCCCGCGAACTCCTCCTCATCGGACCGGACAACACCGACCTCAAACTCGGCTATCTCCACACCCTCATCGACACGGGCAGCCTCGGCGTCACCCGCCACCCCCGCAAGAAGATCCTCATCATCGGCGCCGGGATCACCGGCCTGGTGGCCGGCCGCCTACTGAAGGACGCGGGTCACGATGTCACCATCCTGGAGGCCAACACCGGCCGTGTCGGCGGGCGCATCAAGACCTTCCGCACCACCAAGCACCACCAGCCGTTCGACGACGCCGCCCAGTACGCCGAGGCCGGCGCCATGCGGCTGCCCGACTTCCACCCGCTCGTCCTCGCCCTCGTCGACAAACTCGGGCTCGGCCGCCGCCTGTTCTACAACGTGGACATCGACCCCGCCACCGGCAGCGGCCCCGACGTCCCCGTCCCCCCGGTGACGTACACCTCCTTCACCGGCCGCACCTGGACCTACGGCGACGACAGCCCCGACTTCCGCGCGCCCGACAAGCGCGGCAACACCTGGATCCGCACCAACCGCGTCCAAGTGCGGCGCGCCGACTACAGCGCCGTCCCTGAGAAGATCAACGAGGGTTTCCACCTCACCGACGACGAGGTCCGCGCCCCCGCCGTGCGGATGGTCGACGACGCGCTGGAGAGCGTGCGGGACTACTACTCCGACATCGTGGACGGGCAGCGCGTCAACAAGCCGTTCGAGGAGTGGGTCGAGGGCTGGGCACGGGTGATCCACGACTTCGACGGCTATTCGATGGGCGGCTTCCTGCGCGACTACGCCGGGCTCAGCGACGAGGCCATCGAGGCCGTCGGAACGCTGGAGAACATGTCCTCGCGGCTCCATCTCTCCTTCTTCCACAGCTTCCTGAGCCACACCGACATCAGCCCCGGTGTGCGCTACTGGGAGATACCCGGCGGCAGTTGGCGGCTTCCGGACGCCCTCCACCGGGGCCTGCGCGACGAGGTGCGGTTCGGTCACCGCATGATCCGCCTCGAGTACTTCGACCCCAGCCGCGACTCCACCCCCGAGGGCACCGGCGCCATCGGGCCCGGTGGATGGGGCGTGGCCGTGCAGACCGTGGCCGAGGACAACCCGGCGGGCCCGACCCGGCTGTGGACCGCGGACCTGGCGATCGTCACCATCCCGTTCTCCACCCTGCGCTTCGTGGAGATCGTCCCCTCGATGTCGTACAAGAAGCGTCGCGCCATCATCGAGACCCACTACGACTCGGCCACCAAGGTGCTGCTGGAGTTCAGCCACCGGTGGTGGGAGTTCACCGAGGACGACTGGCGCGAGGAGCTCGAGAGCATCACACCGGGCCTCTACGAGTACTACCAGCGCGGCGGCGGGACCGGCACCGATCCCGTTCCCGCGCTCGCGGAGGCGGGCCGCGACCTGCTCGGTGCCGCGGTCAAGGACACCGGTGTCACCGAGGAGTTACGCCAGGTCAACAGCGCCATGCCGCTGCGCGGCCCCGCCGTGCGGCCCGCCACCCACTGCTTCGGTGGCGGCTCCGCCACCGACAACCCCAACCGGTTCATGTACTACCCCTCGCACCCGGTCGAGGGCAGCACCGGCGGTGTGGTGCTCGCCTCGTACTCCTGGTCCGACGACGCCGCGCGCTGGGACTCCATGCGCGAGGCGGAGCGCTATGTCTACGCCCTGCGCAACCTCCAGGCCCTGCACGGCCGCCGCATCGAGGTGTTCTTCACCGGCCTGGGCGCCACCAAGAGCTGGGCCCGCGACCCGTACGCCTTCGGCGAGGCCGCCACGTACACCCCGCACCAGATGACCAGCTTCCACCTGGACGCCTCCCGCCCCGAGGGCCCGGTGCACTTCGCCGGGGAGCACACCTCGCTGAAACACGCCTGGATCGAGGGCGCCCTGGAGAGCGCCGTCCGCGCCGCCGTCGCCGTCCACCAGGCCCCGCCCCTCACCACGCCGGGCCCGAACCAGGAGGGCCGCTCGTGACCGCGACCACCCCCGAGTGCACGGTCGCCCGCTATCTGGCCCGCCGCCTGGCCGAGCTGGGCATCACCCATCTGTTCGGGGTGCCCGGCAACCACCTCGGCCCGTTCCTCACCACCCTGCGGGCCGAGGGCGACGTCGAGTGGGTCGGCACCCCCACCGAGGGCGGCGCGGGCCAGGCCGCCGACTCCTACGCCCGTCTCCACGGCATCGGCGCGGCCGCGGTCACCTACAGCGTCGGCGCGTTCAACCTGCTCAACGCGTGCGGCGGGGCGTATGTGGAGCACGTCCCGCTCATCGCCATCAACGCCTGCCCGCCGTACGAGCAGTGGCAGAACTACCGCGCCCTCGGCCTGCTCACCTCGCATATGAGCCCGCGCCGGGAGAGCAACCTGGACGCCTACCGGCAGGTCACCGTGGAGGCGCAGGTCGTCTCCAACCCGGGCCTCGCCCCGGGCCAGATCGACGCCGCGCTCACCGCCTGCCTGTCCGAGCGCAGGCCCGTCTATCTGGAGGTGATGGAGGACCTGTGGGACGAGCCGTGTGCCGTCGCCGAGCATCCGCTGCTGCGCCGCGAGCGGCCGTTCAGCGCGCGCAACCAGGCCATGCTGGCGGGCGCCGTCGCCGCGATACTCGCGCTGGTCGATGAGCACCCCGGCCCGGACGGCAGGCCCCGCCCGATCGTGTGGGCGGGCGAGGAGGTCGAGCGGTTCCGTCTCGACGGGCAGCTCATCGATCTGACGCAAGCCACCGGGGTGCCGTTCTGCACCACCGTCGGCGCCAAGGCCGTCGTCGACGAGCGGCTGCCGCAGTTCCACGGCGTCTACAACGGCAAGGCCAGCCACCCGGATGTGCACGCGGTCTTCAAGGGCTGGGCCACCTGCCGGATCGGCCTCGGCACCTGGTCCACCTCGAAGAACCTCGGCGGTGAACTGTGTGCCGGCACGGACTGGGTGGTGGCGGCCCGGGGCGGTGTGAGCGTCGGCACCCAGTACTTCCCCGATGTCCAGCTCACCCGGCTGATCCCGGCCCTCCAGGACGCGCTGGTGGCGCGCTTCGGCTCCGGTGGCCTGACCGCCGACTACTACGCCGAGGCCCACGCCCACCACGGCGCGCCCGAGGACCGTCCCGCCTCGCTCGAGGACCACCGCGCCACGATGCTCCGCGCCGGCGGCTCGTCGTCCGGGTCCGGCGAACGGCTCACGTACGACGCGGTGTTCGACCGGATCAACCACTTCCTGGCCAAGGAGACCCGGGAGAGCTGGACGGTGGTCTCCGACGCCGCGTTCTCCCTGATCGGCTCGATGAACCTGACCCTGCCGGCGGGCGGGTTCCTGTCACAGGTCAGCTGGCTGTCCATCGGCTGGTCCGTGGGCGCGGCCACCGGCGCGGCGCTCGCCCCCGAGCGCGGCCACGCCCGTCCGATGGTGTTCGTCGGCGACGGCGCCTTCCAGGAGACCTGCCAGGAAATCTCCACCCACACCAGGCTCGGGCTGCGATCGGTGGTGTTCGTGATGGACAACGGGCACTTCTACGGCATCGAACAGATGCTGGTGCACCCGTCCTACTACGCGGACCGGGACGCCCACGGCGCCGATGACACGGATGGCGCGGACTTCTACAACGTCCTCCACCCGTGGCACTACGAGCGGCTGGCGGATGTCTTCTCCGGCAAAAAGACCCCAGCGCACGGGATCAGCGTGGCGCACGCCTCCGAGCTGGACGAACTGCTGGCCCGCCTCACCGACCCGACCGATCCGGTCAACTCCGGACCACTGCTGGTCCGGGTCCGCCCGCACCGGCACGACTATCCGCGGGCGATGGCATACAAAGTGAAAGGGGAGTAGGAGCATGTCGGAAATCATCAATGTATTGATCTCGTTCGACGCGTACTCGATCGCCAAGCGGTACCCCGACGCATCGAAGGACTGCGACGCGCCGACGTTCGTCGACCACAGCCTGATCTATATGACGACGCGCCAGGACCGCGTCATCGGCACCTCGGGGGCCGAGCTGAACTTCCGCGCCAACCCCAGGGACATCATCAGGTGGCGCGAGACGACGCTGTCGCTCAACAGTGAGTACTGCGCCCTGCTGTACCGGTACGTGAGCGACGACCCGCTCATCAGCACACCGCGGATCGTGATCGCCGACGGCACCTATCCGATCCCGAAGGAGGGGGCCACCGACCAACCGGACTTCGCAACACAGGACTACGAGGATCACTTCTGGGAGGCGGACGTCAACAAGGTCGGCCAGGTCACCTACCACTTCTTCTTCCAGATCCTGGACAGCGATCAGCAGGTGGTGGGGTACTTCAGGTGGGACCCGTACATCACCATCGAAAAGCGCTCCTGACGGCCCTCCCCGCGGTCAGGTAGCGGCGCGTCCCGTAGGCGGCGCGGGTGTCCGCACCGCCTACGGGACGGCGGGCGGCGCCGTGTCACCAGTTGGCGGGCTCGGCCAGGCCGTAGGAGTTGGCGATGCGGGCCTGGTCATGGAAGACGGAGAGCTCCGACGGGCCCGCGGGCGGGTTCTCGCGCCAGCCCGTGCAGTAGATCCCGGACGACCAGCGGACCGATTTCGACGTCTTGGGCAGCACGGTGACCCCGGTCTTGCTGTACTTCTTCACACCGTTGACCCAGATCTCGATGGCGCCGTCGGTCGCGTGGAACTTCAGCCGGGTGACGATCCGGATCCACGTGCCCCGCAGATCGGTCACCTTCGCGACGTTCGCGCTGAAGCCGCCGGATCCGCCGATGCGCAGCTCGTCGTTCTGGAGGAACATCAGCTCCCAGGGGCCCTCGGGGTCCTCGGGCGACCACTGCTGGAAGGTGACGTTCTGGTTGTGGAACTGCCAGTTGGGGGCGACGTAGATGGCCTGGCCGTAGTAGCGGTCCTGACCGACGGCCTGAGTGGACGCCTGAATGGTCTCGGAGTGGTAGCCGCCGCCCTCGTTGATGTACGTCTGCTTGGCCTCGATGGCGTTGCCGCCCTTGTAGGCGGGGGTGGTGACATCGCGGATGACGCCTTGCTTCTGGGGCTTCTGCGGGTAGTTGGACCACCCCTGGACGGTGCCCTCGTTCTGGAAGTAGACCCCGGCGGGCAGCGCCCGGACATCCGCGTCGCCCCGGGTGCCGGCCTCCGCGGTGCCACCGCTGAGGGTGAGGCCGCCGACCAGGGCGCCGGTGACGCAGAGCAGATGGATCCGTGTGCGGATCCGTGTCCTTAACATCCGATCAATCCTCTCGGGCAGTCGTGACGCAGGTCTGAACCTTCCCCAGAAGCTAGCGCTCAGTGCATGACGCGTCCATATCAATCATCAAAATAGATCGGATGTCAGGGCCGCTTTCGACCTCGACTTGCGTTTGTCCAGGTGGGCCATGGGGCACCCGGGGCCGGAAGGTCCGTCCGAATATCCGTGGCCAGGAGGTGTCCCCGTGAACCAGAAGGAACAGCGTCACCCGGTGGAACAGCATCCGCAGCCGGAGTTCCCCCAGCAGGAACAGGCGCACCCCGGCGAGACGGAGGAGATGGAGCCCCGGCCCGACCACGGTGAGGACACTTACGAAGGCCACGGGCTGCTGAAGAACCGGCGCTCCCTGATCACCGGGGCCGACTCGGGGATCGGCCGTGCGGTGGCCCTCGCCTTCGCCAGGGAGGGCGCCGACGTGTGCTTCAGCTATCTGCCCGAGGAGGAGAAGGACGCCCGGGAGACGGTGCGTCTCATCGAGTCGGCCGGGCGCCGGGCCGTCCCCTCCCCCTGCGACATCCGCGAGGAAAGCACATGTCAGCGGCTGGTGGACCAGGCGGTCGAGGCATTCGGCGGGATCGACATCCTCGTCAACAACGCCGCCTACCAGATGTCACGGCCCAAGGGGCTGGAAGAGATCCCGACCGAGCAGTTCGACCGGGTGATGCACACCAACCTCTACGCCATGTTCTGGCTGTGCAAGATGGCCCTTCCGCATATCCCGGAGGGCGGCAGCATCATCAACACCACCTCGGTGCAGGCGTACAAGCCCAGCTCCCACCTGCTCGACTACGCCACCACCAAGGGCGCGATCGTCACCTTCACCCAGGGGCTGGCGGGCAATCTCGCCGAGCGCGGCATCCGGGTCAACGCCGTGGCCCCCGGCCCCGTATGGACACCCCTGATCCCCGCCACCCTGCCGGACACCTCGACCTTCGGCCAACAGAGCCCGCTGAACCGCCCGGCACAGCCCGCCGAGATGGCCCCCGCCTACGTCTTCCTGGCCTCGCAGCAGGCCAGCTACATCACCGCCGAGATCGTCAACGCCACCGGGGGCACGCCGCTGCCCTAGCGCGCGGGGAAGATCCCGCGGTGTGTGCCGCCGCGGGGGCGCTCAGCAGGGCGTGGAGCCGGTCGAACAGCTCGCCCGCGGCCACGCCGTTCCACTCCGGCGGCGGTGTCAGTCCGTGGCCGCCGCCCGGTAGGGGCGGAAGAAGGCGCGCAGTTCCTCGGCGTAGAGTTCGGGCTCCTCGAACGGTGCGAAGTGTCCGCCGCGCGCGGGCTCGGTCACCCGCACGAGGTTCGTCGTGCGCTCCAGCCACTCCCGCGGCGGGCGGACGATGTCGCCGCGGAAGAGCGAGAAGCCGGACGGCGCCTCGACCCGGCGGGCGTGCTGCGCGGGCGGGATGGCGGCGTTGGCGTGGTACATGCGCATCGAGGAGCCGATCGTCCCCGTGAGCCAGTAGAGCGTGACGTTGGTGAGGATCTCGTCCTTGGTGAAGCACCGCTCGACGTCACCGTCGCAGTCGCTCCACGCCCGCAGCTTCTCGACGATCCACGCGGCCAGCCCGGCCGGTGAGTCGGTGAGCCCGAAGGCGGCGGTCTGTGGCTTGGTGCGGTGCATGGCGGCGTACGCGCCCTCGGCCGCGCCCCAGCCCGTGACGCCCTCGAACCAGGCGCGCTCCTCGGGCGCGAGGTCCGCCGGGTCGCCGGTGAAGACGGGCAGGCCGCCGTCCATGCGGTGCACGGCCACCACCCGGTCGGGGTGGTCGAGCGCGAGGTAGCGGCTCACATGGCTGCCGATGTCCCCGCCCGCCGCACCGAACCGCTCATAGCCGAGGACGTCCATCAGCTCGGCCCACAACCCTGCGACTGCGATGGAGTCGAGCGGCGGGCCGGTGGGCCGGTCGGAGTACCCGTAGCCCGGCATGTCGGGCACGACCACGTCGAACGCGTCGGCGGGGTCGGCGCCGTGCGCACCGGGGTCGGTGAGGTGCGGGATGACCTTCGTATAGCGCCAGAACGAGTCCGGCCAGCCGTGGCTGAGCACCAGCGGCAGAACGGGCCCGGCCGGGGCGGCGGCCCGGACGTGTGCGAAGTGGATCCCGAGGCCGCCGAGCCGGGCGCGGAAGCGCGGCAGCCGGGCGAGCGCCGCCTCCTGCGCCGCCCAGTCGAACCCGTCCGCCCAGTAGGCGACGAGCTCACGGAGGTAGGCGAGGTCGGTCCCGAGCGCCCACCCGGCGTCCTCGGGCGCGTCCGGCCAGCGCGTGGCGCGCAGCCGCGCGCGGAGGTCCGCGAGGGCGGCGGGGTCGGTCCGCGGGGTGAACGGCTCGGGTCGGGGCGGGGCGTCCGGCATGCCACGTACCCTACAAGCCGCCCGCGTGTGGGCCGGCCGAGCCCGCCGACACCGCCTGCCGCATCAGCATGGCTCTACCCCGGAAGCCGGAGCCGGGTCGCCGCGTGGCGATTCAGGTCGATCGGCGGCGGCGATACGCTTGCGTCTTCGCGCGGTTGCCGCACAGCTGCGGCGAGCACCATTTGGCCCGGCCCGGGCGGGAGTTGTCATAGAAGACCCACTGGCAGTCGGGGGCCGGACACATCCTGAGCCGATGCCAGGTGCCGTTCACCGTGGCGGTCAGCGCGGACATGACGATGTGCGCGAGGGCCGTGTCCACGGGGTCGGCGGCGATGGTCAGGTGGGCGCCGTGGCCGGCGGTCAGTGTGACGTGGAAGGAGTAGCCGACCACGGCATCGCCGCCCTGGCCGTCACCCTCGCCACCCTCCGGGTCCTGGCGCAGCACGGCCCGCAGGGCCGTACGCAGCTCGCGGGCTCGGGTCAGGTGGCCCTGATGAGCGCGAGTGTCAGGGGTGTCGCCTACGAGCAGGTGATGGTCCCGCAGCCAGCGCTCCAGATCGCCGGGCGTGGCCCAACAGGTGCCGCCGCGGGGACCACCGCGCCGGTCGTCCTTTTGGCCGATACCGAGGGCCATGAACCCGCTATCCGGGTGATCCACGGCCGCTGCCGCCCGGGCAACCCTGGGCGCATGGCTCGTCACACACGAAACGCGACCCTCACGCCATGGATCGTCACGGCGCTGGCCACCACCCTGACGGGTGTTGCCGGCTGCACCCCCGACGCGGCGTCCGCACACGAGACCCACACCCCCGCGCCCGGAGCCGCCGGAATCGGGGACACGCTGCACCCGGGTCTCGGCAACGGCGGCTATACGGTGCGCCATACCGCCCTGGCGCTGCGCTTCGCCGAGGACCTCACGACATACACGGCGACCACCACGCTGCACGGCCGGGCCACCCGCTCCCTCTCCCGTTTCAACCTCGACCTGACCGGGACCACGGTCCGTTCGGTGACGGTCGACGGCCGCAAGGCGACCTGGACACGCTCCGGTCAGGAGCTGCGGGTGACTCCCCCGGCCCCGGTGCCCAGCGGCCGGGGATTCTCGGTGGAGGTCACCGTGCGCGCACCCGTGGCGGGCCCCGAGGCGGCCGGGAAACTCGGCACCGCGGCGATCGGGATGGTGCGGGCCAAGGGCGTCATCCAGACCATCAACCAGCCCTCGGGCGCACACCGGATCGCGGCGTTCGCCGACCACCCGGCCCAGAAGGCGCCGACCACCATCACCATCGCCGCTCCCACGCGCGTGAACACCATCGCGAACGGCGAACTCACCGCCACGCGGCGCGAGGGGGCGTACACCGTCCGCCGGTTCGAGAGCCGCCAAAAGCTCGCGCCCGAACTCATCCAGATCGGTGTCGGCCCTTTCACGGTGGTCAAGCGGCCGGGCCCGGACGGGATCAAGCTGCGCTACGCCCTGCCCACCGGCCAGGTCAACGACCTCATGCCGCAGATCGACGCGGTCGTGCCCAAGGCGCTGCGCTTCCTCACCCAACGGCTGGGGCCGTTCCCGCTGCGGACGTACGGCATCTACGCCTCACCTCTGGGCGGTGAGCTCGAGACGCAGTCCCTGACCCTGCTCGGCACGGAGGAGCTCACCGAGGAGGGGATGCGGGCCAATGGCTCGGACACGGTCGTCGCGCACGAGATCTCCCATGAGTACTTCGGCAACAGCGTCTCTCCGCGCAGGTGGAGCGACCTGTGGCTCAACGAGGGCCACGCCGTCTACTACCAGAGCCTGTGGGACCAGGCGAAGGGCGGCTCCGATCTGGCCGACGGCATGAAGAGGAGGTACCAGGATTCCGCCGCCCAACTGCGGAAACAGGGGCCGGTCGCCGACCCCCGGCGCGGCGCCTTCACTCCCGAGGACATGGCGCCCTACGGCTGGGGCGCCTATCAGGGCGGCGCTGTGGTGTTGTACGCGCTGCGGCAGAAGGTCGGCGAGGCCACGTTCCGGCGCATCGAGCGCGCCTGGGTGGCGGAGCACCGCGACGGCACGGCGGGGACCGCCGACTTCATCCGCTTGGCGAGCCGCGTCGCCGGCCGCGACCTGGGGCCGTTCCTCCGGTCCTGGCTGTACGCCGAGAAGCTCCCGGCCATGCCCGGACACCCCGACTGGCGCACGTCCTGACGGCTCGCGGGCGCGCCCTACGCCGGGCTCGCGGGCGCGCCGTACGGCGGGCCGACGGTGGCGCCGTACGCCCGGGCTAACGGGTGCGCACCGCTCCGGTGTCCCAGGCCCAGGCCGCGATCTCGACGCGGTTGCGGACGGTGAGCTTGGCCTGGATGTTGCTCAGGTGCGTTTTCACCGTGGACAGCGACAGGTGCAGTTCGGCGCAGATCTCCTGGTTGGTCCGGCCCACCGCCACCAGCCGGGCGATGTCCAGCTCCCGGCCGGTCAGGGGATTCGCCCGGGTGGCGCGGCGGGGGCGGTTGGCCCATTGCCGGAGCAGACGCACGGTGACCGCCGGGGACACCATCGCGCCACCGCGCACGGCCGACCGCACCGCCTCCACCAGGAGTTCGGGCCCGGCGTCCTTGAGCAGGAAGCCACAGGCTCCATTGCGGATCGCGGTGTCCACGTAGTCGTCCTGGTCGAACGTGGTGACCACGACGACCCGCAGCGGATCCACCACTCCGGGCCCGGCGAGCAGCCGGGTCACCTCCAGGCCGTCCAGGTTCGGCATCCGGATGTCGACCAGGCACACCTCGGGGCGGAGCCGCCGCGCCAGCTCCACGCACTCGGAGCCATCGGCGGCCTCGCCCGCCACCTCGATTCCGGGCTGGGAGGCGAGGATCAGCCGGAACCCGGTGCGCACCATCGCCTGGTCATCCGCGATCAACACACGGATGGGGGTGTCCGCGGGAGGCCGTGCGTCCGCCGCATCGCTCACGTGGTGGTTCCTTCGCTCGTGCGACCGGTTGGCAGGATACCGCCCACCGTCTCACGGCCTCGGCGACCGGGGTGCTCAGGGCTTCGGGGCCCGGCGCAGGAAGCGGATGACCGGGTGGCCCGGACCGTGGGTGACTTCGGCCTGGACGTCGTAGACCCGCTTGATCAAGGACGGGGTCAGCACGTCGCCGGGGGTGCCTTCGGCCACCACGTGTCCCTCGCGGAGGACGAGCAGCCGGTCGCAGTACATCGCGGCGAGGTTGAGGTCGTGGAGGGCGATCACGGTGGCGATCGGCAGGCTGACGACGAGGTCGAGCAGGTCGAGTTGGTGCTGGATGTCGAGGTGGTTGGTCGGCTCGTCGAGCAGCAGCTCGCGCGGTTCCTGGGCGAGGGCCCGGGCGATCTGGGTGCGCTGGCGTTCGCCACCGGAGAGGGTGTGCCACGACTGACCGGCCCGGCCGGTCAGTCCGCTGCGCTCCAGGGCCGCGTCGACGGCCCGGGTGTCCGCGGCGGAGGCCGATGCCCAGGCGCGCCGGTGCGGGATACGGCCGAGGGCCACCACCTCGCGGACGGTCAGTTCGGTCTGGGTGTGGGCGTGCTGTTCGACGGTGGCGATACGGCGGGCCGTGGCGCGGCGGCCGACCCGTGGCAGGGCACGGCCGTCCAGGGTGACGATCCCGGCGGAGGGGGCGAGGATCCCGGCGAGCAGCCGCAACAGGGTTGATTTCCCGGAGCCGTTGGGGCCGAGCAGACCCACCGTCTCACCGGGGCGCAGGGTGAGGGTGATGCCGTCGACGATCAGCCGGCCGTCGGTGCGGCGGCTGACGCGGTCCGCGCGGAGCCCGGGCACCGCCTCCGCGGTGGCGGGGGACTCCGTCCCGGGGGTTTCCGCGGTGGCGGGGGGCTCCGTACCCGGGGTTTCCGCGGTGGAGTCGGTCATGTCCTCCTCCGGTCGCGGTAGAGCACGGCCACGAAGGCCGGTACGCCGATGAGGGACGTCACCACGCCCACCGGGACCTCCTGCGGGTCGATGACGGTGCGGGCGGCGGTGTCCACCCACACCAGGAAGATGGCCCCGGCCAGTGCGGTGACCGGCAGCAGACGGGCGTGGCCGGGGCCGGTGAGGGCGCGGGTGGCGTGCGGGAGGACCAGGCCGACGAAGCCGATGGCCCCGGCGGAGCTGACCAGGGTCGCGGTGAGCAGCGCGGTCGCGCACAGCAGGACGAGACGGGTACGGGCCACCCGGACGCCGAGCGCCGCCGCGGCCTCCTCCCCGAAGGCGAACGCGTCCAGGGTGCGGGCGTAGCCGAGACAGACCACGAGGACGGCGGCCAGGACGGCGGTGCACAGCAGCACATCGCCCCACCCGGCGCCGGTGAGCGAGCCGAGGAGCCAGAACAGCACGGCCCGGGTGGTGTCGGCGTCCGCGGAGGTGAGGACGATGAACGAGGTCAGCGCGGAGAACAGCTGCATGGCGGCCACTCCGGACAGCACCACGCGGTCGGTGCTGCCGCCGAGGCTGTGGCTGAGCACCAGGACCAGGCCGAACGACAGCAGCGCGCCGGTGAACGCGCCCGCCGACAGGGACACGGCCCCGCCGCCCACGCCGAGCACGACCACGGTGACGGCGCCCGTGGAGGCGCCCGAGGACACCCCGAGCACGAACGGGTCGGCCAGGGGATTGCGCAGCAGGGACTGCATCACGGCCCCGCAGAGGGCAAGACCCGCCCCGCACACGGCGGCGAGCAGTGTGCGCGGCATGCGCAGGTTCCACACGATGCCGTCCCGGAGCGGCGGCAAGGTGCTCTCCCCCAGGCCGAGATGGGCGGTGACCGCCGCCCATACGTCGGCCGTGGAGATGTCGGCCGGGCCGATGGTCACGGCGACGGCGACCGACGCGAGCAGCGCGGCCAGCCCTCCCGCGACCAGCAGCAGGAGACGGGTGCTCAGGTGGCGGGCGCTCAGGTGGCGGGTGCTCACTTGGCGAGCCCCGCGTCGCGCAGCCCGGCGGCGACCTGTTCCACCCCTTCGACCGTGCGGATGGACGGGTTCATGGCCTGCCCGCTCAGCAGGATGTACCGCTTCTTCTTCACCGCGGTGAGATTGCGGGTGGCGGCGTTGGTCTCGAGGAAACGCATCTTGGCCCTGGCGGTCTCCGCGGTCTGCTGCTTGCGCGTGAGATCGCCGAGGACGATGACGTCCGGGTCGCGGTCGGCCACGGTCTCCCAGTTGATCTGCGGCCACTCGTCGTGGGTGTCGGAGAAGGCGTTCTTCGCCCCGACGGCCCGGGTGATGGCGCCCGGCGCGCCACAGCAGCCGGCGAGATACGGCGACTGGGAGTTGGCGAACCAGTACATGAGGGAGACACCGGAGGCGTCCAGTCCCTCCGTGGCCTTGCGCACGCGCTCCTTCAGCCGTGCGACGAGCTTCTCGCCGCGCTCGTCGACACCGAACGCGTGGGCCAGGTCGCGTATTTCGCCGTAGACGACATCAAGTGTGAGGGGCTTGGCGCGGGAGCCGTCGCCACCGCTGTCGGTGTCCCTGCCCGCCGCGCAGTCGGACGGCGAGACATAGGTGTCCACGCCCAGCTTCTCGAACTGCTCGCGGGTGGCCACGCCGCCCTTGCCGAGGGTGGAGACGAACGAGGCGGTGACGAAGTCGGGTTCGACGTCCAGGGACTTCTCGAAGGACGGCGCGTTGTCCGCCAGGCGCTCCACCGTGGCGTTGGCCTTCTCCAGGCCCTTCATCACCGGGTCGGTCCAGGTGGCGGTGGCCGCCATGCGGTCGGCGAGGCCGAGCGAGAGCAGGATCTCCGTGGTGCCCTGGTTGAGCGAGAGGGCCCGTTTCGGGGCGGACGTCAAGGTGACCTTGTGACCACAGTTGTCGATCGTGCGCGGATAGCCCGGACCGGCGGGCCTTCCGGCGTCCGCGCCGTCATGGCCGGAGCCGCCGCACGCGGTGAGCAGAAGGGCGGGGGCGAGCAGGAACGCCGCGGTACGGCGGGCGGAGCGGAGCACGGGCAGCCTCGGTGGTCGGGGCTCGTACGCGGAGCCTGGCCTACGGACGTCCTCCGCGCACCGGGCGCGGAGGTGCCAGCAGGTCTTCGGACTCGGGCTCGTCCGGACGGGGCCCCTTCCCGGTGCTCGTCCGCGACGGCCCCACGGCCGTCACGAACTCCTCCCAGTGGTGTCACATGCCCCGCCCGTCCCCCTCACCGCTGCGCGTCAGTTCCGGATTCGCACCGGATTCCCTGGCCTCGGATGTGGCACGACTGGCTCCCCGAGACTACCAAGAGCGTCGAACGGCCACGTCTCGAGGTCGGTCCGGCCGCCGACGGGCCCGACCAGTCGCGCATCGGTGGCCGCCGGCTTCCGCAGGGTGATGACGTTCAGCCGGTACACCATGTTCATCAACGAGCCCTCGGACGAGATGGCCCGCCCCCTGTGACACGGCCGCGTGTGACCTGCGTCTCCCCGCCACCGGGCCCACTGAGCCAAACAGTTGTACGCTACGGCTCGGTCCGATCGACGGAATACAACGGGGAGACAGAGTCATCGTGAGCGAGCGAGCCGGCAGAATACGATCCCTTCGTACCTACTCCGCCGTCTCGGCGGTGCTCACCGGGACGATCGCGCTGTACATCGCGCTGGTCGCCTTCGGCAACATCACCGACTTCGACACCAATCAGCAATTCGTCCGCCATGTCCTGGCGATGGACACCACGTTCAAGGACGACGACCTGATGTGGCGGGCCATCACGTCCACCGCACTCCAGGACACCGCCTACGTGGCCATCATCGTCTGGGAGAGCATCGCCGCCCTCGTCCTCCTCGCCGGGACGGCCATGTGGGGCGCGGGACTGCGCGGAGGCAGCGTCCGCCGCGCCCGTCAGGCCAGCACCGTGGGGCTGTTGATGCTGATGCTGCTGTTCGGCGCCGGGTTCATCGCCATCGGCGGCGAGTGGTTCGCCATGTGGCAGTCCAAGACGTGGAACGGGCTGGAGGCCGCCACGCGCGTCTTCCTGATCTCCGGGATCGTACTGCTGCTCATTCATCTGCTCGCGGCCGAGCGGACCGAGCCCGACTCCACGGACTGACGGGGACGCCGGGCGCACGGGCGGGTGCGCGGCGGCGGCCTTGGCGGGCGTTGGCACCACGGCGCCTCAGGCGGGTGGCAACGCGGCAGCGGCCGATCCGGCGAGATCGGTGGCCAGTTCGCAGGGCCGCCCCTTGGGGCCCGCCCCCTTGAGGACGAGGGCCACCCGCTCGGTGCCCTGCACCCGGTCCAGGCCGGTGTACTCACGGTGGACCACCTCGACGCGGCAGCTCCCCGGGCCCTCGTCCTCCGGCAGCACGATGGCCTGGTGATCGCTGAGCTTGGTGGACCGGGCGCCCTTGTCGCTCGGCAGTTTGCCCTGGTCGAATCGCAGGTCCACCTCCAACTCGTTAGTGGTGCTCTTCCACTGACAGTCCCAGCGGCCGAATCCGACGTCCGGGTCCCGGGCGTCGATACCGGGCACCTTCTCCAGTGTCTTGACGTCAAGAAGCGTGCACGCGTCCTGGTGAGCCAGCGAGTTGGACGGGAAGCTCGGGGAACGCCGGGGGATCTCACCGCGGTTGAGCACGTCGACCGCGAATCGCGTGGCGATATCGGCGGTGTCGCACAACGGCTGCTTGATCTCGGCAGGCCGTCTCGCGACCGCGGTGATCCGTAGGCTGTTGTCGTGAGCGCCGGTCACCGCCATGGCTCGCACGCACTCGTCGCCCTCGGCGGCGCGCTCCACGACGGTGACCCTGCCCCTGGTCTTCCTCTTCACGGCCTCCGGCAGCGCATCGGCGTCGAGCTCCACCCTGACGCCCACGACCTCCTCGTCACGCTCCTTCAGGTTGACGTCGCAGCGGTTGAAGTTGCCCTCATCACGCTTCAGTTCGGCCACTTCGTACCGATGGAACACGGTGGGCTTCAGCAGGGCGCAGGGGTCGGCCGTGCGGGGGTCGCCGATGAAGCCCGCGGCGGCCGGTTTGCCCGGTGCCGGGGTGGCCTTGTCCCCGGATCCGTCCCCCAGGCTCATCACGGTGAACGGAACGGCGATGGCCAGCGCCGTGACGGCGGCGGCGCAGGCCAGGAGCAATGGACGGCGCCCGACCAGCGTCGCCGTGCGGCGCGTGAGTCCTCCCGCCGGGATCTGGCCGCGCGTCAGGACGTCCGTGTAGGGCGTGGTCGCCGGGGCCGTCGGGAGGGTCGGGAACTGGTCCGGGGGTCCCGCGATGTCCGTGAGGGCGGCGAGCGCCTCGGCGGCGGTGGGCCGGGCCCCGGGGTCGCGCTGGAGCATCGCGGTGAGGAGGCCCCCGAGCGGTCCGACCTGGGGGCTGATGGCCTCCAGCCGGACCACCCGCCCGGCGCCGCGCAGCGGCGGGGTCCCCGTCACCAGCCAGTGCATGGTGGCGCCGAGGGAGAACACGTCGGACGCGCGCTCGGGCGCTCCCCGGAACGCCTCGGGGGCGGCGAAGAAGGGAGTGAGGCTGACCGGCCCGTTGGGCGTGATCGTCTCACTGCCGTCCACCCGGTACGCGGCGCCGAAGTCGGTCAGCTTGGCGACCCGGTCGGGTGTGATCACGATATTGCCGGGCTTGACGTCGCAGTGCACGATGCCCTTGTCGTGCAGGGCCGCCAGCGCGGCCGCGATCTGTGCGCCGATGTGCGCCGCGAGTTCGGGGGCCATCTTGACCGGGACGTCCAGGCTGCCGCCGGTCACATGCTCCATCACCAGCCAGAACGTGGCGTTCCTGCCCTTGCCCGCGCGGACGGCGTCGTAGAGGGTCACCACGTTCGGGTGGCTGAACTTCGCCAGAGCGCGGGCTTCGGCCAGCAACTCGTCGAAGTCGGCCTGGCCGCTGTCCTCGAGCAGGGCCCGCTTGAGGACGACGGACCGACCCAGCTCCGTGTCGACGGCGAACCAGACCGCGCCCCTCCCTCCCTCAACGGGCCCCTTGGTGAGCCGGTACTTGCCGACCTTCTCCCCCCGCCGCACGACGACACTCCCCTCCCGCGAGACCAGAACCGCTGCTGTCTGCCGTTACCGCACGCGGGTCGAACTTACTGCGTACGCGGAAAGACACGTACCGTTTGCGGCCCTCGTGAGGGCGGTACGGGGTTCGGCCCGGGCCAGAGGCGCATCGGACCTGGCCGATTGAGAGGGGAATTCACCCACCACTCCAGAAATCTTCACCTTTGTGGAGGTTGCGGTGTTGCGGAAGCACATGCGACGGGGGCAGGCGCCACGGTCACATGCCCCGGCACCGCCCCCTTCCGGCTAGGAGTGGGTGACCTTGAGGCTGGATATGCGGACTTCGCCGTAGTTGTCGTCGTCGCAGGGGTCCGAGTTGCCGCAGTTGGCCTGCGTGTACGCCCCCGCCTTGAAGTAGTTGGTGTCGCCGTCGGAGGAGATCGTGGTCTCACGCTCCCCGTTGTAATAGGCGTCGATCTTCCCGTTCCGCGCCACGAACTTGGCCTCGAACTCGGTGCCCAGCTCGTAGTCGTCGGTGACGAGGTGGTGGTGGGCGTCGTCGCCGTCGGTGATGTAGAGCTTGCTGCCTTCGAGGCGGAAGACCGTGACATCGTCGTCCCCGCCGTGGATCTGGGCGCCGACCAGGTGCGGCTTCTCCTTGGGGAGCGCGGTGAACGCCTCCTTGACCACGAGGGTGTGGGTGCCCTCGGTGGTCGACCAGCCGGCCTCCTGCTCCCCGTCGTCGGTCATCTCCCGCAGCTCGGCGCGCGGGTAGTTGGAGCCACCCGTCGTCACACCGTTGACGGAGGACCGGAACTGGACCGCGTCGCAGTCCCCGGTGACCTGGAACCAGGGCTCGGCGGAGAAGGTGGCGAGATCGGGCTGGGTGACCTCGGTCGGGTCCTCGTCCTCGCCGGTGGGCAGGGTCAGCTTCCAGTTGGTCAGGTCGAGGACATCGGCGGGGTACTCGCACTGGGCGGCCGGGGTGCGGTGGCGGGCGGGGACGTCGGCCTGCGCCGGGAGCGCGAGGGCGGCCGTCGAGGCCGTCACGGTGATGCCCGCGAGGACGGCGGTGCGCATGCACCTCATGGGGTGCTCCTTCCTGTTCGGTTGACGACAGGCATGGTTCGCCGCCGTTACCGGGACGGGTCCCGGAAACGGCGGCGGCCGGCGCGGAGCGGCCCGGGCTACGCCTCGGGCGCGGGATCGGGCCAGAGGGCGTCGTCCTCGATGAGGTCCAGATCGGGCGGTACCAGCGTGGTGGACTCCACCAGCCCCTTGAGCAGGTTGTGCAGCAGACCGTTGTCGGCGGGGCGGCCCTGGGACTTGTCGTGCATCACCGGGTATCTGAAGCCGGTGCCGTGCAGACGGCGGCGTACGGCCTCGACCCGGTACTCGATCTTGCGCTCGTTCCAGCCCGCGCCCGGGCGGAGGTAGGTGAGCTGCTTGGCCGCCGTGGCGTACGTCAGGGGGCGCGGATCCTCCTCGTACAGCAGATACCGCTGGCCGAGGACGACCAGCAGCAGCCGCTCGTCGTCGTCGAGCGGCCAGATCTCCGGCCGAAGCGTCTCGGCGCGCCGCCGCGACACCGGCCCCTGGTCGTCATGGCCCGCCACATACAGCTCGACCAGGTGCTCACGGTAGCCGGAGCCCTTGACGAAGAGCGGGGTGTAGCCGGTGTCGAGCGGGATCGGCTCGGTGCTGAGGTGCATCATCGTGCCGCGCGGCAGCCGGACGAGCTGCCGCCCGGTGTTCCGCAGCCACCACTGCCCCTGGCGATACGTCAGCTCGCCGTGCCGCCGGCTCACCCGGAGGTCGTCCACGCCGACGCCCAGGTCCACGTCCGGCTTCTCGCCCCGCCCGAAGCGGACCGTCAGCCCCGGCCGGGGCGGGGCGCTCAGGTCGCCGGTCACGGTGCGGGCGTGCAGCATCCCGGGCGTGCTGGGCGCGACTCCGCGCGCGAGGCTGGCGGAGAGGGGCATCGGCGGTCTCCTCGGTTCGGGCGATTCTCGACACGCGCGCGGACACGCACACCACCAGGATCCGCGCCCTCCTCCGGGACCCGTCCCGAAACAGCCCACGCGAGGGGAGCATGCCCCGTGGCCGGGGCTCATAGGCTGCCGCAAGCATTTTGACGGGTTCGTGCGTGGCGGCGCGGGAGCCTGCTCGAAGAAGCCGGTCAGTGGCGGTGGAGCGGGCCCCTGCCGACGCCGCCGCGCCGGGCGATCTCGCGGACGTCGACGGCGCAACCCTGCTCGGCGAAGACCGCACCGGCCGGCCTCGGTGATCGCGGCGGGCATCGACGTCGTCCCGTCCCATTCCCGCACGGCGCCGAGCAGCCGCGCTCGATGCGGCTCGCCCCCGATGGCTTCTACGCTTGATCGTCCGGACCCGGCCGGTGCTCCGAGCCCGGCTCGCCGCGCCACCGGGACCTTCTCCGATCCCCAGGAGGGACGCGTATGAGCAGCACCGTTCCGGCCCGATCCGAGTCCGTGTTCACCTACGGCGCCCCGGCGCTGAAGTTCGGGCCGGGAGCATCCGACGAGATCGGTTTCGACCTCTCCCAGCACGGGGTCCACCGGGTCCTCGTGATCACGGACGCCGGGGTGGCCGCCACCGGCGCGCCACACCGCATCGCCGAACGGATGACCGCGTTCGGCATCGAGGCCCATGTCTTCGACGGCGTGCATGTGGAGCCCACCGACGTCAGCCTGCGGGAGGCGGTCGACCACGCGCGGGCGTCGGGCCCGTGGGACGCCTTCGTCGCGGTGGGTGGCGGCTCCAGCATCGACACCGCCAAGGCCGTCAACCTGCTCAGCACCAACCCCGGCACGCTGATGGACTACATCAACGCGCCCGTGGGCAGGGCGCTGGCACCCGAGAAGCCGCTCAAACCGCTGGTCGCGGTACCCACCACCACCGGAACCGGCTCGGAGTCCACCACCATCTGCGTGCTCGACGTGCTGGAGCTCAAGGTGAAGACCGGCATCAGCCACGCCCGGCTGCGGCCCACGCTCGCGGTCATCGACCCGGACCTGACCTTCACCCTGCCCGCCGGGGTGACCGCCGCCAGCGGCATGGACATCCTGTGCCACGCGCTGGAGAGCTACACGGCCCGCCCGTACGACACCTACCCGCGCAAACGCCCCGAGCAGCGGGTGCCGTACTGCGGCGCCAATCCCCTCTCCGACGCGTGGTCGGAGAGGGCGCTGCAGCTGCTCGCGCGGTCCTTCCGTACCGCGGTCCGCGACGGGGGCGACCCCGAGGCGCGCTCCGACATGGCTCTGGCGGCCACCTTCGCCGGACTCGGCTTCGGCAACGCGGGCGTGCACATCCCGCACGCCAACGCGTACCCGATCGCCGGGCGGGTGAAGGACTTCCACCCCGCCGGCTACCCCGCGCACGAGCCGATGGTGCCGCACGGGATGGCCGTCTCGCTCACCGCGCCCGAGGCGTTCCGCTTCACCTTCAGCGCCGGGCCCGAGCGGCATCTGCGGGCCGCGGAACTCCTCGCCCCGGACATGGCACGCCCCGCCGACCCGGCCGAGCACCTGCCCACCGCGATCCAGCGGTTGATGCGCGACATCGGCATGCCCGACGGCATCGGCGGTGTCGGTTACGACAAGGGCGACATCCCCGCACTGGTGGAAGGCGCCATGAAGCAGCAGCGGCTGCTGGCCACCGCCCCGCGCGAGGTCACCGAGGACGACCTCGCCGGGATCTTCGACCGCTCGCTGTCGCTCTGGTGATCCCGTCGTTCACGGGGCCGGCCGCCAGCCCAGTGCCGGGGCGAGCCTGGTGGCGATGTCGGTGAGGATCTGCACGTAGTCCTCGTGGTCGAAGGTGAAGGGCAGCGCGAACGCCACCTCCTCGACCTCCCGGAACGCGGCGTGGGAGGTCAGCCGTTCGGCGATGTCCTCCGAGGTGCCGACGAGGTCGGGCGCGAACATCATGCGTGCGGGCCCCTGGGGCGTGGCGGTACGCGGCAGCCGCTGCTGGGCGTACCGCTCGTACTTCGCGCGCTGCTCCGGTGAGGCGGTGTCGGTGGGGATGACGACGAGCCCCTGGGAGACCCGGGCCCGGTCGCCGTCGGGGTGGTGGGCGCGGAAGGTCCGGATGTGCGAGAGCTGGATCTCGGCGAAGTCCTCGGACTCCTCCGCCTTCACCACACTGCTGGTGAGCAGGTTCATTCCGTGTTCACCGGCCCACTGGGCCGACCGCAGGCTGCCGCCGCCGTACCACATGCGGCGGCCGAGCCCCGGGGCGTGCGGCTGGACGCGGTCGGAGAACACCTCGAAGCCCTCGACACCGCTGAAGTCGGTGACCGGTTCGCCGCGTACGCAGTCCAGCAGCCGTCGCACACGCTCGTGGCTGAAGTCCTCGGCGTCGGCGGTGTCCGGGTGGAGCGCGCCCTTGACCTGGTCGTAGTGGTGCGGCGGACCGGCGCTGACCCCCGGGTTGAGACGGCCCCCGGACAGGATGTCGACCGTCGCCAGGTCCTCGGCCAGCCGCAGCGGGTTCTCCCATCCCATGGGGATGACGGCCGTGCCCAGTTCGATGCGGCTGGTGCGCTGCGAAACCGCCGCGAGGACGGCCATGGGAGAGGAGATGCCGTATTGCAGATGGCGGTGGCGCACCCAGGCGCTGTCGAAACCCAGCCGTTCGCCCAGTTCGATGATCTCGAGTGTCGACTCATGGCCCCGGCGGGGGTCGGCCTCGTCGAACAGCCCAATGGTCAAGAATCCCAGCTTGCGCAGGGGTTTCGAGGTCAGCGGCACAGGATTCCTCCAGCGTCCGCGGCGTACTCCGCCGCACACCATTGCCGTTCCATTGTCGCGGAGCGTTTCACCCGGACAGGGCGGGCGCCGCGGTGGCGGCGCGGTGGGCGAGTTCCTGGCGTACGAGGGGGATCAGATGGCGGCCGTAGTCGATGGCGTCGTCGAGCGGGTCGTAGCCACGGATGAGGAGGGTGGTGGCGCCGATGTCCACATAGTCCAGCAGCGCCTGGGCGACCGTCTCGGGGGTGCCGACGAGGGCGGTGGTGTTGCCGCCCGCGCCGGTCGCGGTGGCGGTGGGGGTCCACAGCGCCCGGTCGTGGCGGTCGGCCTTGGCGGCGGCCGCGAGGAGCCGCTGGGATCCGGCGTTCTGGGGTGCGCGCTCGCCGTTCTGCTGGTGGAAGAACGGGCGTCCGGTCCCGGTCCTGATGGTGTCCAGGATGCGGTGGGCCCGTTCCCAGGCCAGTTCCTCGGTGGCGGCCAGGATCGGGCGGAAGGACACGCTGATCCCGGGCGCCTCGGCACGTCCGGCGGCTGCCGCGGCGGCGCGTACGGAGGCGATCTGCTCGGCGGTCTCCGCGAGCGGTTCGCCCCACAGCGCGAAGGTGTCGGCGTGCTTGCCGCCCACCCGGTAGGCGGCCTCGGAGGAGCCGCCGAAGTACAGCGGGATGCCGGTGGCCCGGTGCGGCAGGACCTGGGCGGAGTAGTCCTCGAACCGGTAGTGGCGGCCCTCGTGGCTGAACGGCTCGGCGGAGGACCAGGCACGCCGCAGGATGCCCAGGTACTCGTCGGTGCGGCCGTAGCGCTCCTCCTTGCCCAGGTAGTCGCCGTCCTTGCGCTGCTCCGCGTCGTTGCCACCGGTGATGGTGTGCACGGCCACGCGCCCGCCGGTGAACTGGTCGAGGGTGGCGAAGCTGCGCGCGGCGAGGGTGGGGGCGACGAAACCGGGGCGGTGGGCGATGAGCAGGCCGATCCGCTCGGTACGGGCCGCCACGTGCGCGGCCACCTGGGTTCCGTCGGGCCGGCGGGAGCTGTAGCCGATGAGGATCCGGTCGAAGCCCGCGTCCTCGTGGGCGCGGGCGAAGCGGGTGGTGTACTCCGGGTCGATGGCCGGACCGGTGGCGGGCCGGGTCTCGGAGACCTCCTGGGTCTCGATCATGCCGATGAACTCGACCGACGACGCGGGCGACGGGGCGGATGCGGGCATGGCTCAATTGCCTTTCGGGGCGGGCGAGTTGGGCGCGGCAGGGGCGGCGGAGGCCGCGCCGCGCACACGAACACCGCACATGCGCGTACGGAACGCACGGTGGTGAGGGAGAGGAATTCCGGGCCGGGCCGGTGGCAGGAGGCGGTCGGCTACGGGTGCCGGGCCTCCGGAGGGGGTGCGACCGTCCGGTCAGGTCAGCGACAGAGGGCGCTGGAGGTGCGCAGATAGTCCACGTAGCGGCAGAGCACGCCCGGATGCGTCGAATGCATACCCCTATGGTCGTGACCACGGGAGCCGCTGTCAATGGACACCTTTTGGTGTCTCAAGCCACGGTCGCCGCCTGAGACACCGGGAGTGACGGCAGCCGATCTACGTCACGACGAAAAAAATCGACGTGGTGTAGATTTGTGAAGGAGAGAGACGGGAGCCTATGCGCGGCGCGGCTGCCGCGGCCAAGGGATGTGAGCGGAAATGAAGACCTTCCTGATCACCGGCGTGAGCAGTGGGCTCGGCCGGGCGTTCGCCGAGGGGGCGCTCGATGCGGGGCACACGGTGGTCGGCACCGTGCGCCGGGAAGCCGACCGGGAGGTGTTCGAGGCCCTGGCACCGGGACGGGCCCATGCGCGTCGGCTGGATGTCACCGATGACATGGCCGTACGCGCCGTGGTCGACGAGGTCGAGGCGGCCGTCGGCCCGCTCGACGTGGCCATCGCCAACGCCGGGTACGGCCTGGAGGGGATCTTCGAGGAGACACCGCTGTCGGCGGTCCGGGCGCAGTTCGAGACCAATGTGTTCGGAGCCGCGGCGACCTTGCAGGCCGTCCTCCCCCATATGCGCAAGCGCCGCGCGGGCCATCTGATGGCGGTGACCTCCATGGGCGGTCTGATGGCGGTGCCGGGGATGTCGGCCTACTGCGGCAGCAAGTTCGCACTGGAGGGCATGCTCGAGAGCATCCGTAAGGAGGTCACCGCGTTCGGCATCCATGTCACGGCCATCGAGCCCGGCTCGTTCCGTACGGACTGGGCCGGCCGGTCGATGACCCGCGCGGAGCGCACGATCGCCGACTACGACGCGTTGTTCACGCCGATCCGCGAGGCACGGATGGCGGCCAGCGGCAAACAGCTCGGCGACCCGCGGAAGGCCGCCGAGGCGCTGCTGCACATCCTCGACGTCCCCGAGCCCCCCGCCCACCTGGTGCTGGGGTCGGACGCGCTGCGCCTGGTCGCGGCGGCCCGGCAGGCGGTGGACGACGACATCCGCGGCTGGGAGAAGCTGTCCCGGACGACGGACTTCCCCGACGGGGCGCAGATCGCCAGCGCGTGAACCCGCCGCCGGACGGGGACAAGAGCCGCCGGACGGGGCAAAGGCCCAGGCGTGGCCCTTGCCCCCGTCCACCGGAAGTACAGTGCTCGCAAGAGTCGATCAGGGGAGATCACCGTGGGAAGGCGCAGTGCCGCCCCGAGAAAGGGAGACCTGCGCGAGCAGGCCCTCCTGGACGCCGCCGAAGCGCTGCTCGAGCACACCGGCCTCGAGGAGCTCACGGTCGAGGCGATCGCCAAAGGCGCCGGGATCTCCCGCGGCTCCCTCTACTTCTACTTCGGCAACAAGCAGGAAGTCCTCGCCGCCCTCGTCGAGCGCACCCTGCGCACCATCCGGGCCGAGGCCGACAGCACGGCGCAGGACGCGACGTCCCCACCCGTCGAGGTGATGGAGCGGGCCGTCCACGGCGTGGAGCGGGTCTGGCGCGAGCACGGCACGGTCATGCGGGCGGCGGTGGACTACTCCGCGCTGCACCCGGTGATCGGAACCGCCTGGAACGACACGGTCGATGCCTTCGCCCGGACCATGACCCAGGTGCTGACGCGGGCGGGGATCCCCGACGAGAGCGGCCCCGAGGGAGCCGCCGCCCTGGCCCACGCACTGTGCTGGCTGACGGAACGGACCTTCTACCGCGCCGCCTGCTCCCCCGAGAAGGACTACCCCGCCGCGACCGCGACCACCGTCGCCATCTGGCGTCGCGTCATGGGCACTTGACGCGACCGTAAACCCGGCGTGGCCGACGTCACTCCGCGCCCGGTCGCCGTGACCAGCGGCAGTTCCGAGAGAAGCGAACACGAACCAGAATTCATGAATTCATCGGTTTGGGGTCCGTGGCCCTGGCTAGAAGAGTGAGTGACCAACGTGCTTCGGAAGGCAGGCACACCTGGCGGGAGGCGCGCGCCGCGCGCTGTGAACCCCAGACGTGCCATGCCGTCCTCCCGCTTGCTCGACTAACGAACCAAGCAGGGAGAAAGAGGACTTGATGAGCGCCACGTGTGCAGGCGCCCGCCGCCGCCACGACGACACTCCTGACACCGCGGCCGACTTCGCTCGGCTGGCCGCCCTGCCCAAGGGACCCGAGCGGGACGCCCTGGCCGAGAAGCTGGTCGAGGCATGGCTGCCGATGGCCCACCGCCTCGCCCGCCGCTACCGCAACCGCGGGGAGAACCTGGAGGACCTGGAGCAGGTCGCCGCCCTCGGCCTGGTCAAGGCCGTCGACCGTTACGACCCCCAACGCGGAGGCGCCTTTCAGCCCTACGCCATCCCCACGATCGTCGGGGAGCTCAAGCGGTACTTCCGCGACTGTGCCTGGGACCTCCACGTCCCCCGGCGGGTGCAGGAGCTGCGCAACAGGGTCCGCGCCACCGTTCAGGACCTCGCCGCGGCCGAGGGCACCGACCGCTCCCCCACCGTGTCCCAGGTCGCCCGGGCCGCCGGCATGAGCGAAGAGGACGTCCTCACCGGGATGGAAGCCATCGACAGCTTCCGCTCCCTGTCCCTGGACGCCGAACTCGCCGGCGCGGACGACGGCTACTCCCTGGCCGACACCCTCGGCCGCTCCGAGACCCGCTACGACACCGTCATCGCCCGGGAAGCGGTCAAGCCCTGCCTGAACCGGCTCCCGGAGCGGGAGCAGCACATCCTGTATCTGCGGTTCTTCCGCGATATGACCCAGGCCGGCATCGCCGAGGAGCTGGGCATCTCCCAGATGCACGTCTCCCGCCTCATCTCCCGCAGCTGCGCCCGGATCCGCGACCAGGTGGAGACCGAGCCCCGGCCCGACCGGATCCCGGCCCCCGCGTAGCAACGCCCCGCCCCCGCCCCCGCCCCGGAGAAGAAGGAGCCTGCCATGCTCATGGCCCACCCCGCCGTTCTGACCGACCTCATCCAGCAGTACGAGACCCTTCGCATGCTGCACGCCGAGAACGGCAGCCCCGAGGCGCGGCAGCGGCTCGCCGACGTCTCGTACACGCTGTGCGTCGTCACCGGCACCCGGGACATCGACGCCGCCCTGATCGCCGCCCGCCACCAGCTCCCCGGCGCCCACCCCGAGGACGACTCCCTCGTCCCCAGCGCCTGAGGCAGGGCGCCCCCGCGCCCCGGACGTCGACGGCTCTCGACGGCCCTCGACGTCCGGGGCAGGCGGCACGCGCGTCCGTCATCCGGCGCGTCGTCGGCGTAGCGCTCCTCGGCTGGGGCGGTTTCAGTCCGCCAGGGCCCTGCGGAAGACCGCCGGATCGACGTTGCCGCCCGAGGCCACGAGCGCCACGACCTTGCCCCGGACGTCCACCTTCCCGGACAGCAGGGCCGCCAGGGAGGCGGCGGCGCCCGGCTCGAGCACGATCTTGAGGAGGCGGTGGGCCGTGTCCATGGCGGCCAGCGCCTCCTCGTCGGTGGCGGTCAGGCCGGTCACGTCGTAGTGGCGCAGGACGGCCAGGGGGCGCGCACCGGCCGCCGGGCCGGAGAGGGCGTCCATGAGGCCGTCCGGCGGGTGGGGGTTGGCGCACACGCGGCCGGTGGCGAGGGACCTGGCCATCTTGTCGAAGCCCGCCGGTTCGACGATGTGGTTCGCCAGGCCGGGGAACGCGTCGTCGAGCGCGGTGATCACACCGGAGGCGAGCCCGCCGCCACTGCAGTTCACCAGGACCGTGTCCGGTGCCAGGCCCAGCTCGCGCGCCTGCTCGGCGATCTCCAGGCCGACGGTGCCCTGCCCGGCCATGACGCGGGGGTCGTCGAAGGGCGGGATCAGCGTCATCCCGCGCTCCTCGAGGATCTTCCGCGCGACCTCTTCCCGGTCCTCGGTCCCCGGGTCGTACAGGACCGTCTCGGCGCCCCACCAGCGGCAGTTGTCGACCTTGATGCGGGGGGCGGTGCGCGGCATGACGATGACCGCTGGACACCCGGCGAGCCGCGCCGCGGCGGCCACGCCCTGCCCGTGGTTACCGGCGGAGTAGGCCACGATCCCGGCACGGCGGGCGTCCTCGTCCAGGGCGAGCAGCGCGTTGAGCGCCCCGCGCACCTTGAACGAGCCGGTCAGCTGGAGGCATTCGGCCTTGACCAGGACGCGGGCGCCCACGAGGTCGTCCAGCATCGGGGAGTTGAGCAGCGGCGTCCTGACCACATGGCCGGCCAGGCGCCGCGCGGCCTCGTGGATCGCGTCGATGCCGAAGCCGGGCACGGCGCCGCCGTCGTGGATGTCGGACAAGGGTGGGTGTCCTCTCGATAAAGGGTCCTTGCCCCGTGGATAACCGAGCGGCACCGCCCCGGTCAACGTGGCGCGTCGCCCGTGGCGCGGCGCGTGGGGGACCTGGCGACCGGGGCGGGGCCGCGGCCTTTCGGTACCGGGCGGCCTCTGGAGCCGGACGACCGGTAGCGGCCCTCTAGAGACGGGCGATGAACGCGCTGATGTGGGAGGCGACCTGGTCGGGCACTTCCAGGGGCGACAGGTGGCCGGTGCCGCCGAGCTCGGTGAGGGTGGCCGTGGGGATCAGCGGAAGCAGGTGGTCGCGCAGGACGTGCGGCGGGTCCACCTTGTCCTCGCTTCCGGCCAGCACCAGTACGGGAACGTCGATCGCACCGACCCGGTCCGCGAAGTCCTCGACCAGCGCCTCGCGCGGCCACGCCATACGGGCCGCCTCGCCCGCCCGGGAGCTGTCCTCGTGCACCTGGCGGCGCGCCTCGGCGGACAGCTCGGCGCTGGTGAGGACGAGATCGATGCTGCGGTCGATGGCCTCGTCGTTGTCGTAGGCATGCGCCAGCGCCTCCTGGAACTCCCGCGTCACACCGACCGGAGCCGGCGGAGCGGGTGCGACGAGCACCACGCCCTTCAGTCCGGCAGAGCGGCGGGAGGCCAGCACCTGGGCCACCTTTCCACCCATCGAGTGGCCCACCACCACGCATGTGCCATGGCCCAGTTGCTCGATGACGCGCTCGGCGTCGTCGGCGAGCTGCTCGATGCCGTAGGGGCCGGGCACCTCGGTGGACTCGCCCCAGCCGCGGTGGTCGTACGAGACGAACGCCTGCGTGGGGCTGAGGCGCTCGATGACCGGCCGCCAGGTGCGGTGGGAGCCGCCCCAGTAGTGGAGGAAGACCAGGGCCGGTCCGTCACCCTCGCGAACGTGGCCGTAGACCCGGCCGCCCTTGACGTCGAAGTAGCGGCCGATGGGGGTTTTCGTGGTGTTCACGCTGCTCATGGCTCGATCGTCGGCCAGCCCTTCTCGATCGACCACACGCTCGTGTGCCACCCTTCGCAACTTTCGGGACACGGTCACCGGTGGTCGCCCCAGGTCTCCGCCCGGCTGTCCGTCTGGCGGGAAAGTTACGGCCGTAACATAAGAGCCATGGCCCCTCATCGCGTCGCGGTCCTGGTGCTGCCCCGGGTCCTCCCCATCGACCTCGGCATCCCGACGCAGATCTTCAACGCACGGCCCAACACGCCGTACGAACTCACGGTGTGTGGCGGAGCCCGTGGCAGCGTCATGACCAGCACCGGGTTCACGGTCGGGGACACCGCCGGGCTGCCCGCCCTGGCGCAGGCGGACACGATCATCGTGCCCGGCTACTGGGAGTATCAGCGGCCACCGGCGCCCGAGGTGGCGGCGGCCCTGAAGCTCGCCTTCAGCCGAGGCGCCCGTATCGCCTCCATCTGCACCGGCGCCTTCGCACTCGCCGCGGCCGGGCTGCTCGACGGCCGTACGGTGACCACGCACTGGGCCAGCGCCGACGAGCTCGAAACGCTCTACCCCCGGGTCCGGGTGGACCGCGGTGTCCTCTACATCGACGACGATCCGCTGCTGACCTCCGCGGGTGTGACCGCGGGCATCGACCTGTGTCTCCACATCGTCCGCAAGGACCTCGGCGCCGCCGTCGCCAACGACATCGCCCGCGAACTGGTGGCCGCGCCGCACCGCGATGGCGGCCAGGCCCAGTACATCGCCCGGTCCCTGCCCGAGCCCACCGCGCACACCCTCGCCGACACCCGCGACTGGGCCCTGAGCCATCTCGACGAACCCCTCACGCTGGAGGCCCTCGCCCGCCACGCCCGCGTCTCCACCCGCACCCTGGTCCGCATGTGGCGCCAGGAGACCGGCATCACCCCGCGCCAGTGGCTGCTCACCGCCCGCGTCAACCACGCCCGCGAACTCCTGGAAGTCACCGACCTCGGCATCGAGCGGATCGCCGCCCAGAGCGGCCTCGGTACCAGCACCAACCTCCGTGCCCGCTTCCGCGACACCCTCGGCACCACGCCCTCCGCCTACCGGCGGACCTTCCAGCGGGGCTCAGAGGTCCCGGAACGTCACGCCACGCCGTGAGTGGCCCGGCCGAAGTCGGTGGTCAGCCAGTGTTCGATGGACTCATCGGGGAACGCGTGCGGCCGGTAGGTGCCCGGCACGCGGGAGATGTCGGTGATCCGGTCGAGGCGGAAGGTGCGCCAGTCGTCCCGGTCGACGTCGAACGCCACCAGGTACCAGTGTCCGGCGCGCAGGAAGTGGCGGTACGGCTCGACCAGGCGGATGGAGGGGCGGCCGTGCTGATCGGTGTAGTGGAAGCGGAGTCTGCCGTCCTCGGCCACCGCGTCGGCGATCACACCGACGGTCGCCGCCGAGACCACGGCGCCGGGCTGCTGCAGCACCTCGGTGGCCAGGTCGGTGGCGGCCGCGCGGCGGCGCAGCGGCCGGGGCAGCACCTGGTCCAGCTTGAGCAGCGCGCTCGAGGCGACCGCCTCCTCGGGGAGGAAGGCGCGGATCAGATGCAGCCCGGCCACCAGCGCGGTGATCTCGTCGGCGGTGAACAGCAGCGGCGGAATCCTGGTCCCGGGGCTCAGCCGGTAGGCGCTGCCCGGTCCCGGGCGGGCCTCGACGGCGTACCCGAGACGGCGCAGCCGCTGGGCGTCGCGGCGCACGGTGCGGACGCTCGTGCCGAGGCGTTCGGCCAGCTCGGTGGCCGTCCACTCGCCGCCTGACTGCAGCAGCGTCAGCATGGTCAAGGTCCTGATCGTCGGATCGCGCTCCATTCCCCCAGCCTTCCAGGAGAGGAGGACAGCTTCCGGCCGCCTCGGTTCCTAAGGTGCCACCGAGCCACCGAGCCACCGAGCCATCGATGAAAGGGAGCAACCATGCGGATCGCCGTCACCACGCCGACCGGAAACGTCGGCCGCCACGTCGTCGCCACGCTCGTCCGCGCCGGGGTCCGGCCGCGCGTCCTGCTGCGCGACCCCGGGCGGCTGGCGCCCGGCCTCCGGGACGAGGTGGACGCGGTGCCGGTCGACCAGTACGACGCCGACGCGGTGGTGGCCGCCACCCGCGATATCGACGCCCTGTTCTGGGTGAACCCGACCAGCGGCCACGGGGATCCCCTCGCCGAATACGCGCGCGCCACCAGCAGCGTGGTGCGCGCCGTCACCGAGAACGGGATCGGCCGCGTCGTGTTCCAAAGCAGCGTCGGCGCCGAGAAGCGCCACGGTGCCGGTGATATCGACGGCCTGGTGGAGACCGAGATCGCGCTGGACGGCACCGGCGTCGACGTCACCCATCTGCGCTGCGGCTACTTCTTCAGCAATCTCGCATTCGAGCTCGAAGCCCTGCGCGCCGGCACCCTCCAGGTGATCCTGCCGCTCGACCTGCCCATGGCCTGGGTGGCGCCGCGCGACATCGCCGAGGTCGCCGCCACCCGTCTGCTGTCCCCCGCCTGGTCCGGACGGTGCGTCCAGGCCGTTCACGGGCCCGCCGACCTCACCTGGCGACAGGTCGGCGACATCCTCACCGCCGCCACCGGCCGGCGGATCGGCGTCGAGCGGATCACCGACGACGCCATGCGCGCGCGACTCCGCCGGGCGGGTATGGCCGAGAGCCTGGTCGAGGCCGTGATCGGCATGTCGACCGGGCTACGCGAGGACTTCGTGCCCGAGCAGCGCCGCACCCTCCGGACCACCACCCCGACCACCCTCGCCGCCTGGGCCTACGACCATCTGCGACACCGGATCGCCGACGAGGTGGGGTAAGCGCTTCGCGTGTCGTCCTCGCGGGCAGCCGCTTTCTGGGAGTTTCTGGGAATCACCGGCCGGTCGGCTGCCGCGGCCTGCCGGTTTCCCCGGAGCCGGACTCCCGGTTCTCATGCGGCACCCAGACTCGTACAGGGCTGTCCCAGAACAGCGGATCACGGTGATGCGACGCGCCACGACGACGTCGGGGCGACCGCAACCAGGTCCAGAGGGACAGGAGGAAGAGCGCTTCATGCCCAACGGCAGCATTGGCAGCGCCAGCACGAGCACCGGCACCAGCACCGGCATCAGCAAAAGCACCGGCACCGGACCGCTCAGCAGCGAACACCACACGAGGTGGAACAGACGGCTCATCGGCCAGGTGGCCATCCTGATTCTGGTGAACACCATGGTGGACACCGTCGTCACCGCACCGCTCCTCGTCCTTCCCGAGATGCTCGACCACTTCGGCACCGATCAGTCGGCGTGGATCGACGCCAGCTCGCTGCTGGCGGGAGCGATGTGGGCGCCGCTGCTCGGGAAGAGCGCCGATATCCACGGCAAGCGCAGAGTGCTGGTGGCGACGTTGCTCACCGCCTTGGCGGGCGCCCTGGTGTGTCTCGTCGCCCCGAACCTCTGGGTGTTCATCTTCGGGCGCCTGCTCCAGGGAGCGGCCGTGGGAGCCGTGTTCCTCACGGTCGCCCTCATCCGTGACATGTGCGCACCGGACGTGGCGATGGTCGTCACGGGCGTCGTGACCTCCGGCTCCGCGCTCCTCAGCATCGTGATGCCCGCCCTCTTCGAGTTGACGGCCGCGGAGTTCGGCTGGCGGAGTGTGTTCGTGGCATCGGCGATCTTCGCGGCCATCGCGGCGGTGCTGGTGCACCGGCTCGTTCCCCAGTCCACGATCAGGACACCGGGCAAGGTCGACATCGCGGGGGCCGTACTCCTCGGTGGCGGGCTGGCGGCGGTGCTCAGCTATGTCAGCCTCGGGTCGGAGTTCGGCTGGTTCGCCGTGGGCCCGCTCGCGCTCCTCATCGGCGGCGGCGCGGCACTGGCCCGGTGGTTCCTGGTGGCGAGCCGGATTCCCGAGCCCGTGATCGACATCAGGAACCTCGGCAGGCCGCTGGTGCTCACGCTCCTCGTGGTCGTCTTCGGAACCGGCGCTTACCAGAGCATGCTCACGCTCTTCGGCCTGATCGCCAAGGTCTCGGCGGATCAGGACCTCGGGTACGGACTCGCCGCCCCGGGAGCGCTGGGCCTGCTGTACGGCATACCGGCGATCGGCATCGTGCTCGGCGGCACCCTGGCCGGGGTGCTCAGCACCCGCGTCGGCCCGGCCGTGGCACTGGCGGGCGGAGTGGCGATCGGGGCGGTGGGAACCATCGGGATGTTCTTCGGGGACTCCGTGCTCCCTCTCGCGGTCATCTGCTCCTTCCTGCTGAGCCTCACCGCGGGAACGCTCGTGACCTCCGGCTTCAACATGGCGGCGACGCTCGCGCCCCCGGAACGACAGGGCGTGGTGTCCAGCATGGTCATGGTGATGGTGGCGACCGGGGCGGTGATCCTCAAGTTCATGGGTTCGGCCGTCCTCAAGTCCACCCATACGGTTGTCGACGGGGAGACGGTGAACTCGGCGCTGGGCGTGCACAGTTACATCGCCATGGCCACCGGCGCGTTCCTCGCCGCCGCCGTGGTCGTCGTCATCCTCCTGCGGACCCACCGCCGCACAGGCGGGGGACACTAGGGGGCGGACGATCGGGCGAGGGCGGGACGGATGACGGCATCGGAACGGCTGCTGGTGGTGGAGGACGAGCCGACGCTGCGCGAGTTGCTCTCCGCGAGTCTGCGGCTGGCGGGCTTCGCCGTGGTCGCGGTCGCGACCGGCGAACAGGCGCTGGCCGCGGTGCGGGAGCGGCGTCCCGAGCTGATCGTGCTGGATGTGATGCTGCCCGACATCGACGGCTTCGAGGTCGTCCGTCGGCTGCGCGGGCAGCATCCGCTCGCCGCGGCGGGCCATCCCCCGGTGCTGTTCCTCACCGCCCGCGATGCGCCCGAGGACCGGATCAGCGGGCTCAGGGCGGGCGGTGACGACTACGTCACCAAGCCGTTCAACCTGGAGGAGCTGGTCCTGCGCATCCGGGCCATTCTGCGCCGCGTCAGCGGCCGCCAGTCCGACGGCCGCCTGGTCGTCGGCGATCTGGAGCTGGACCCCGACAGCCATCAGGTGACCCGGGACGGGCAGCCGGTGCGGCTGTCCCCGACCGAGTTCGGCCTGCTGCGCGTGCTGATGGAGAACGCCGGGCAGGTGCTGTCGAAGTCCCAACTCCTGGAGTTGGTCTGGCAGTACGACTTCGGGGGCGACGACAGCATCGTCGCCTCCTACATCAGCTATCTGCGGCGCAAGGTGGATGTGGGCGAACCGAAGCTGATCCATACGGTGCGCGGCACCGGCTATGTGCTGCGCAGGCCGCCGCGGTGAGCGAGAGCCCCGAGCGCGGCCGGTTCTCACTGCGCGGCCGGTTCCCACTGCGCGGTCGGCTCTCGCTGCGCGGCCGGCTGCTGGCCATCGCCCTGTTGCTGCTCGTGGTCGCCCTGCTCGGCAGCAACGCCCTGGCCGTCGTCCTGCTCCAGCGCGACCTGGTGCGTCAGCTGGACACTCGGCTCCGCACCGCCGCCACGGCCACCGCGCGCCTCACCGACCCGTCCGACGTGGCGGGCGATCGGACCTCGCGGGCGCGCGACGCCGTGGAGCAGCAGCTGACCGGCGATGTCCATCTGGCCTCCCTCGGCCCGAACGGCCGTGTCCGGCGGGTCATCCGGCCCGCGGCACACAGCGCCCCCGCCCTGCCCCCGCTCGACGCGGCGGCGGTCGGCGAGCGCGGCGGTCGGCCCTTCGAGGCCCCGGCCGCCGACGGCGGTGAGGCCTGGCGGGTGATCGCCGTACCGCTCAACGCGCCGGGGGAACAACACAAACAGGCCGAGCACACCCACAGCAGCGTCGTCGTCGCGGCCTCCCTCGCCCAGGTCGACGCGACGATCAGACAGCTCGGCGCCCGGATGCTGCTCATCGACTCCCTGGTGCTGGCGCTGCTCGGCGGGGCCGGGTGGTTCGCGGTACGCGCCGGGCTGCGCCCGCTGCGCCGGGTCGAGACCACCGCGGCGGCCATCGCGGACGGCGACCTGTCCAGCCGCGTCCCGGAGCCGGCCGCCTCCCGCACCGAGCTCGGCCGTCTGGCCAGGGCGCTCAACGGCATGCTGGACCGGGTCGAGGAGAGCGACGCCGCGCGGGCGGCCGCCGCCGAGCGGATGCGCCGCTTCATCGCGGACGCCAGCCACGAGCTGCGCACCCCGCTCTTCGGCGTCAAGGGGTTCACCGAGCTGTACCGGATGGGCGGCATGCCCGAGCGCGCCGATGTCGACGCCGCGATGGGCCGTATCGAGCGGGAGGCGGCACGGCTGGTCCGGCTGGTCGAGGACCTGCTGCTGCTCGCCCGCCTCGACGAGGACGCCGCCGCCGCGGACCCCCCGCTGCACCTCACCCCGATGGATCTGCGCACCCTGGCCGTCGACGCCCTGCACGACCTGCGCGCGCTCGATCCACGGCGCCCCGTCACCCTCACCGGCCCCGGCGGCGGGCCGCCGGGTGGCGCGCCGGTGCTCGGCGACGAGGCGAGACTGCGCCAGGTGACCTCCAACCTCGTCGGCAACGCGGTGGCGCACACCCCGCCCGGCACTCCGGTCCGGATCGGCGTCGGCACCCAGGGCGGTCTGGCGGTGCTGGAACTGCACGACGAGGGTCCGGGGATGTCCGAGGAGCAGGCCGCCCGCGCCTTCGACCGCTTCTACCGCGCGGATGACGCCCGCGGCCGCACCGAACGCGGAGGCGCGGGGCTCGGCCTCGCGATCGTCCACTCCCTGGTGACGGCCCACCACGGCCGGGTGGAGGTGCGCACGGCCCCGGCCGAGGGCGCCACCTTCCGCGTCCTGCTTCCCCTGGACGGCTGAGCACCGCCCGGCTCAGCGCACCGTCGTCAGCCCGCTCTCGATGGTGGCGAGCAGGGTCTCGCCGCGGTCGGCCGAGGTGTCCGCCGCCCAGCACACATAGCCGTCGGGGCGGATGAGCAGGGCGGCGGCGCCCAGGTCGGCGGCGCAGGTGGCCCGGACGAGGTCGACGCGTGGCGGGAGCCGGAGGCCGTCCGGGACGGCTCCGGCCAGATCGAGCAGAACGGCGTGGCCCGTGCCGAACAGCGCCGACAGCCGGGTGGCACCGGCCTCCGTGACCAGGTCGGCGTCCGGCACGCGCTGCCCGGTGAGGGGATGCTCGCCGGGCAGTTCGTAGCGCAGCGAGAGGCCGGACATCAGTCCCGCGAGGTGGCGGTTGGCGTCGGGCAGCCGCAGCAGGTCGATGACGATGTCACGCAGGGCGGCCACGTCCTCGCTCGGGTTCGTGTCCGCCAGGACCCGCTGGGCCGACGTGTGATGCAGGACCTGGGCCGCGACCGGGTGCCGTTCGGCGTGGTAGCTGTCCAGGAGCCCGCTCGGCGCCCGGTCCTGGACGACCGCGGCCAGTTTCCAGCCGAGGTTGATCGCGTCCTGCATACCGAGGTTGAGCCCCTGGCCGCCCAGCGGCGGATGGATGTGGGCGGCGTCGCCCGCGAACAGCACGCGGCCCACGCGGTACCGCTCCAACTGTCGCGTGGCATCGCTGAAGCGCGAGGCGTTCTCCACGGCCCCCAGGGTGGTCTCCTCGCCGTACACCTCCCGCAGCGCGGTGGCGATCTCCTCACGGGTGACGGGGGCGTCGCGGGCGGTGTCCGCCTGGTCCGCGCGCCCGAAGGTGAAGCGGTAGAGGTCACCGCCGACCGGGACCAGCATGGCCCAGTAGTCGCCCACACGACGGGTCATAGTGCTGATGTGCCCCATCCGCTTCGGCACCAGCGAGGACACCGCGGTCAGCCGGATGTCGGTCAGCACCGCCTGATGGGTCCCGGCCCGCCCGGGAAACGGCAGCTCGAGCAGTTTGCGCACCGTGCTGTGGCCGCCGTCGCACGCCACCAGATAGCGCGCCCGCACCCGCAGGCCGTCCGCCGTCACGGCGACGCCGTCCTCGTCCGCCTCGACCTCCGAGACGGCGGTGGAGCGCCGTATCCGCGCGCCCGCGGCGGTCGCCCGCTCCTCCAGCACCTCCTCGATCTTCCACTGGGGGATGGCGATGGGGCCGTTGTGCCTGGTCTGCCAGGGGGTGCAGTCCAAGGGCACGGGCAGCAGCGCGAAGTGCCCGCCGACCGGGTCACGCGGGGTGGCGCGCCGCAGCATGGGCTCCAACAGCCCGCGCGACTCCAGCAGTTCGGCCGTACGGGGCTGGATCGCGCCGCCCTTCACCTGCTCGACGCGCTGGTCCAGCTTCTCCAGGACCAGGGTCCGGGCCCCGGCCAGCGCCAGCTCGTACGCCAGCATCAGCCCGGTCGGGCCGGCACCCGCGATGACGACGTCGGTCGTGCTCTCCGTCATCCCCGTCTCCTCCGTCATCCCCGTCTCCTCCGTCTTCTCCGTCGACACGCTCACTCCTCCTCGATTCCTCGCCTCGGTCTATATGTATACCAGGTGCAGAAATCTCCTGGGGGCAATTGCTCTGCTACGGTGGGCGCCGTGGACGGCAAGCCAGGGCTACGGGAGCGGAAGAAGCAGCGGACCCACGCCACGATCTCCGAGGCGGCGATCACGCTCTTCCTCGAACACGGCTTCAACCAGGTCTCGGTGGCCCAGGTGGCCGAGGCGGCCGAGGTGTCCAAGCGCACGCTCTTCGCCTACTTCCCGGCGAAGGAAGACCTCGTGGTGCACCGCCTCGCCGACCACGAGACCGAAAGCGCCCGCGTCGTACGGGCCCGCCCGCCCCGCACCGCCCCGCTGACCGCGCTGCGCGAGCACTTCCTCAAGGGCCTGCGCGAACGGGACCCGGTCACCGGGCTCAACGACCATCCCCAGATCCTGAAGCTCACCCGGATGATCCTCGACACACCCTCGCTGGTGGCCCGGATGGAGCGGTTCAAGGCCGGTGCCGAACGCGCGCTCGCGCAGGCGCTGCGGGAGACGGCGGACACCCCGGAGCTCACCGCGCGGCTGGCCGCCGTCCAGATCGTCGCCGTCCAGTGGTCACTGGCACAGGACAACGCCGAACGCGTGGCATACGGGGAACCGGCCGACGAGCGCTACGCGGGTGCGGTGGCCGACGCGGAGCACGCGTTCGCGCTGCTGGAGAACGGACTGCGGCACCCGCCCCCGCGAACGTGACGACAGGCGGTTCAGGGGAGCGGACGTGCCCGCACAACGCGAGAGGGCCCGCGGACGGTTCCGCGGGCCCTCGTGCGTCTCGGCATGGACAGATGGTCAGTTCGGGGCGGCCGCCATCGCCCTGCTCTCCTCGGCCTTCGCGGGCTTGGGGTTCAGCATCCGCTCGGCGAGCTCGCCGAAGAGGAGGCCGAAGCCACCCCACAGGATGATCTGCATGGCGAGGGCGGACAGCCGGAACCGCCACAGGACGGTGGCCGGGAAGTCCGCCGGTACCTCGTTGATGACGGGCAGGAAGGCGTACGCCAGCCCGATGACGACGGCGAAGGCGGCAACCGCGGCGACGGTCGCGTACCAGGTGCCCAGCTTCGGGGCGAGCCGCTTGCCGAGGATGGTGGCGGCGATCGCGAGGAGCACGCTGAGCACCATCATCAGGAAGTACAGCGTCGTCCGCTTGCCGATGGTGTCGCCGTTGCCGACGGCGGGCGGGTTGGCCGGGTACTTCAGGAACGGCACGACATAGACCGCGAGCAGCGCACAGCCGGACAGCAGCAGCGCGGTGGCCCGCGGGGTGAAGCGGCCGACGCGGCCGAGGGCGACGCAGTAGGCGAGGGCGGCGATGCCGCCGAACGCGATCCCGTAGATCAGCACACCGGTGGCCAGACCGGCGGTGGACTGCAGACTACGGGAGACGATCTCGACCTCGTGCTCGTGCGCGGGGGCGTGGGCCTCCTCGAAGCCGATCGCGCGGTCGACGTTCGGCTCACCGAGGAAATAGGCGGCGATCAGGGCGAGCACACCGGCACCAAGACCGGCGAGCATGCCCCGCACCAGCAGGTTTCTTACTGTTGCGGAGTTCATGGGCGTGCGGCGTCCCTCGCGTCAGTGGCAGGGGAAGCCGAGAAGATGGCGGGCGTCATGCACCCACTCGTGGACGCCCGCGCCGGAGACGACCGCGGTGGCGCCCTGCTCGGCGCCGACGAAGTACAGCAGGACCAGCATCAGGATGCCGAAGAAGACGGCCCAGGGAGCTATCGCCTTCAGCGGCAGCGGGGCGGGGAGGGCGGGAGTGGTGGCAGTCGGCTGGGCGACATGCTGCGCCATGGCAGTGGCCTCCTTGCGGGAGTTCGCGTCCCATCTCGGTGGTGCACAGGACGATGGCCGCGGGTCTGACTCACGGGACGTCCCCTTCGGATACGTCCCGTTCACAGTGGCGCGACCGTGCCGGATTCCCACCGGCTTCCGTCAGGCCATCGTCGATATCGCATCGACGGTACCGCGTGTCGGATCCCTGGCCAAGACCGGCCACCTGGTGAGACGTCGGCAGCGGCGCGGGCCGCTTCTGAGCTCACCGGAGGCAAGGGCGCGCGCCCCGATCACGTGTCAGGTGCCCTGGCGCAGGAACAGTTCCACCACCGGTACCGCGACATCGGGGCGGACGACCGGGAGGGTCAGGGTCAGGGTGCCCGGCGGCTGGCCGCCGAGGCCGGTGTTCTGCGCCTTGATCGACGGGTCGATCTCGCGGTACCTGATCTCGGAGGCGTCGTGCAGGAACTGCGCGTACTCGACCTTGCCCGCCAGGTCCGGCAGGTGGACATGGCCGAAGGGCCAGGTGAAGAGGTGCAGATAGAGGCGGTTGCCGCGCTGGGTGTAGCGGGTGTCGACCGGGGCGCGGTACGCGGAGGGGCCTGCGCCGTGGATGGAGCGCTGGTGGCGGGCCATCCACGCCCCGATCCCCTCCAGCGTGGCGAGGGCGGTGGCGTCGAAGTCGCCGCGTCCGGTCGGGCCGACGTTCAGCAGCATGTTGCCGTTCTTCGAGACGCCGTCGACGAGCATCCGGACCAGCAGGTCGACCGGTTTCACCTGGAGGTTGTCGCGGTCGTAGCCCCAGCTGCCGTTGAGGGTCTGGCACGCCTCCCACACCACCGGCTGCCCGTCGACCTCCATGGGCTTGTCGGGCTGGTACTGCTCGGGGGTGACGAGGTCGCCGGGGACGGCGAGCCGGTCGTTGACGATGATCTCGGGCTGCAGCCTGCGGGTGAGCGCGAGGAGTTCCTCCGAGCCCCACTCCTCCTTGCCCTTGCCGTTCCACACGTCGTGGTGGTCGTCGTCCTTGTACGAGAAGTCGTAGAAGAGGTAGTCGATGGTGCCGTAGCCGGTCAGCAGCTCCTCCACCTGGCCGTGCAGATAGGCGCGGTAACGGGCCATGTCGCGGCCCTCGTTGAGCCGCTTGATCTCCTCCGGCGGGTCGTCCCGGCGCGGGTGGAGGCCGTCGATGACGAAGTCCGGGTGGTGCCAGTCGATGAGCGAGTGGTAGAAGCCGACGCGCAGCCCCTCGGCGCGCACGGCCTCGACGAACTCGGCGACGAGGTCCTTGCCGATCGGGGTGTTCATCGAGGTGTAGTCGGTGAGCTTGGAGTCCCACAGGCAGAAGCCGTCGTGGTGCTTGGTCGTGAGCACCATGTACTTCATTCCGGCGCGCTTGGCGGACCGGGCCCATGCGCGGGGGTCGAAGAGGTCCGGTTCGAAGTGGCGGAAGTAGCGGTCGTAGTCCTCGTCCGTGATGCGTTCGCGGTTCTTCACCCACTCGTGGCGGGCGGGCAGGGCGTACAGGCCCCAGTGGATGAACATGCCGAAGCGGTCTTCGGTGAACCAGGCGGGGAGGGCCATCGAGGGGGATTCCTTTCCCAGAAAAGAGGAGGCGCACGGGGGTGAAAACGACGTGATGTTCACGTGACATCACCGAGGGACGATGCGCACATCGACGCCGCGCTCGCGCAGCCCGCGCACCTCCCCGGCCGGTGCCGCGTCGTCCACCACGACCAGGTCGAAGTCGGTGAGCGGCGCCAGGGCGTACAGGCCCTGGTTGGCGAACTTCGTATGGTCGACGAGGAGTACGCGGCGTGCCGCGGCGGCCAGCATCGCCTGCTTGACCTGCACCGTCTCGGGTGACATGTGGTAGCAGCGGCCCGCGGTGACGGCCGTGGTGGACATGAACAGCACATCGGCGCGGAAGGCGGACATGCTCTGCGCGGTGTGCGGTCCCATGAACGCGTCGTACGCCGGGAAGTAGGTGCCGCCGAGCGCCACCAGCGCCGCTCCGGGCTCCTTGGCCAGAGCCGTGATGGCGGGCAGCGAGTTGGTGATCACCGTGATCGGTGTGTGGTGGGGCAGGTGGTGGGTCAGGCCCAGGCAGGTGGTGGAGTCGTCGATCACCACGATCTGGCCGGGAACCAGCTCCTCGGCCGCCGCCCGCGCCAGCCGCTGTTTGGTCTGCGCCATCGTCGTCATGCGCTCGCCGACACTGCCGTGGAACTGCGTGGACGGCAGACAGCTCGCGCCGCCGCGCACCTTGCGCAGCCAGCCCTGCGCCTGGAGGGCGTCCAGGTCGCGGTGGATGGTCATCACACTGACGGCGAACTCGGCCGACAGGTCCGAGGTGCGGACGAAACCCTTGGTCGTGACCAGTTCGCGCAGCCGGTGCCGCCGCTCCTCCTGCCCATCCGTACGGGTCATGGCCTGCGGCTCCTCATCCCTTCCGCACCACCCCGGCGCGGTGCCGCGGCGCGGTGCCCGCGACGGACCGGTGTGAGACGACCTGATGTGAAACTCACGCGAAGGTAACACGGGCTCGGGGCGCCGCCTCCCCCTTCTGCGGGGCCGGTGGCCCAGGACATCGCACGGTGCCGTGGGCCGGCCGCGGGATAATCCCGCACCCCGATTGACGTGGCTTCCCGGCGGCGATTCTCTCGGTTTGTCGGCGCGGAATTCCGCCGACGGCGTCGATTCGTCGGAGCGGTGGCTATTCACCGGTACGCCGCCGCCCCCGCCGTGGTGAAGGGCAGGTACTTCGGTCATGACGGTTCTCACTGTCGACGTCGGCACGTCGGTCATCAAGTCCGTCGTGTTCGACGCCGAGGGAAGGGAAGTGGCGGTCTCCCGCGTCGGTACGGAGGTGCTGCGGCCTCACCCCGGATGGGCCGAGCAGGACATGGACGCGGTGTGGCGCGGGGTCGTCTCCACCGTGCGCGGCGCTCTGGCCCAGCTGGGGCCCGGGCACGGCGCGGTGCGGCTGATCGCGTTCACGGCCCAGGGGGACGGCTGCTGGCTGGTCGACGGCGACGGGCGCCCCACCGGCCCGGCGATCCTGTGGTCCGACGGGCGCGCCGGTGATCTGCTCGCGCGCTGGCAGGCCGATGGGGTCCTGGCGGAGGCGTACCGCCGCAACGGCTCCCTCACCTGCGCGGGCATGCCCAACGCGGTGCTCACCTGGCTCGCCGAGCACGACCCGGCGCGCCTGGAGCGCTCGCACACCGCGCTGACCGCGGCGGGCCGGCTGTTTCTGAAGCTCACCGGCGTCATGGCGATCGACGCCTCCGACGCGTCGGCCCCCTTCCTCGACCACGCCACGGGCGCGTACGACCCGTCCATCGTGGACCTGTTCGGCCTGGCGTGGGCGCGTCGGCTGCTGCCGCGCGTCCTCGGGCACGACGAGTGCGTCGCCGAGCTCACCCGCCACGCGGCAGCCGAACTGGGCCTCCCCACCGGCCTTCCCGTCGTGATGGCCCCTTACGACATCGCCGCCACCGCCCGTGGCGCCGGGGTCGTCGACCCCGGACAGGCGTGTGCCGTCCTCGGCACCACCCTGTGCACCGAGGTGGTGCGCCGGACCGTGGACACCTCGGGCGAGCCGTGCGGCATCACCATCGCCTTCGGCCGCCACGACCGCCTGCTGCGCGCCCTTCCCACCCTCTCCGGCACCGAGGTGCTGGACTGGGCGTGCCGGACGCTGGCCGTCGAGAGCCCCGCCGCCCTCGGTGACCTCGCCGCCGCGTCCGAACCCGGCGCCGCCGGGCTGGGCTTCCTCCCCTACCTCTCACCCGCCGGGGAACGCGCGCCGTTCCTCGACGGGCGGGCCCGCGGCACGTTCTGGGGCCTGTCACTGGATCACACCCGCGCCGACCTGGCCCGTGCGATCTTCGAGGGCCTGTCCCTCGTCGTACGGGACTGCCTGCGCGCCTCCGGAACCGAGGTGCACGAGCTGCGGCTGTGCGGCGGAGGCGCGGGCAGCGACCGCTGGTGTCAGCTCATCGCCGACGCCACCGGCGTCCCGACGGCGCGCGGCACCGACACCGAGCCGGGCGCGAAGGGCGCCTTCCTCACCGGTCTGGTGCTCACCGGCGCCGAGCGGAGCATGGAGGAGGCCGCCGCCAAGTACGTCCGTATGGAGGCCGGTTGGGCGCCGCACCCGGCCCGGGCCGCGCTCTACGACGAGCTGTCCGCGGCACACCTGGCCTGGCGGGACGCGGCCCGGTCCCTGGGCTGGTCGCCATCCCGGGGACCGGGCTCGTCGCCGTCTCAGGGATCGGGCTTGTCGCCATCTCAGGGACCGGCCTCGTCGCCGTCCCGAGCACCGGGCCGGCCACCCACCGACACCCCCGCTCAGCGCCCCCACGACCCCCGCCCGGAAACCCCACATGTCTGACGCCCTCTCCCCCGACGCCGTCCACCTCGGCCTGGACCTCGGTACGCAGAGCGTGCGCGCGGTCGCCGTGGACGGCACCGGGAAGCTGCTCGCCGCGGCCTCCCGCCCCCTGACCGGCCACCGCGACGGCGTACGCCACGAACAGGACCCCGAGCAGTGGTGGTCCGCCGCCGGTGCCGCCTGCCGCGAGGCCCTGAGCGGCATCGACGACGGGCGGGTGCGGGGTGTGGCGGTGGACGCCACCTCCGGGACCATCCTCCTCGCCGACCCCTCCGGAACGCCCCTCACCCCGGCCCTGATGTACGACGACGGGCGCGCCGCGGGCCACGCCGACCGCGTCAACACCGTGGGCGGTGAGGTGTGGGACAGGCTCGGCTACCGCACCATGCAGCCGTCCTGGGCCCTGCCCAAACTCCTGTGGCTGCTCCAGCACACCGATGTGCCGCCGGGGGCCCGGCTGCTCCACCAGGCCGACCTGATCACCTGGCGGCTGGCCGGACAACAGACCCCCGGCGACGCCAGCCACGCCCTGAAGACGGGCTACGACCTGCTCGCCGACCGCTGGCCCGCCGAGGAGCTGGCCGCCCTCGGCGTCCCCGATGGCCTGCTGCCGGAGGTCGTACGGCCCGGCACGGTGATCGGCACGGTCTGCGCGCGGGCCGCCGCCGTCACCGGAATCCCCGTCGGCACCCCCATGGTCGCGGGGATGACCGACGGTTGCGCGGCGCAGATCGGGGCCGGCGCGCTCGGGCCGGGCGCCTGGAACTCGGTGCTGGGCACCACCCTCGTCCTCAAGGGCGCCGGCCCCCGTCCGGTGAAGGACCCCGCCGGGGTGGTCTACTGCCACCGCGCGCCCGGCGGCGGCTGGCTGCCCGGCGGCGCCTCCAGCAGCGGCGCGGGCGTGCTGACCCGCCGCTTCCCCGGCGCCGACCTCGACGCGCTCACCGAAGCGGCCGCCACGACCGGTTCCACCGCGGTCGTCTACCCGCTCGTCGGCGAGCGGGGCGAACGCTTCCCGTTCCGGGCGCCCGACGCGCACCCCTTCGTCCTGGGCGAACCCTCCGGCGTGGCCGAGGAGTTCCACGCCTGTCTGCTCGGCGTGGCCTGTGTGGAACGGCTGTGCCTCGACCACCTGGACCACATCGGCGCTCCCGTGGACGGCCCGCTGAGCCTGACCGGCGGCGGCGCCCGCAACCGCTACTGGTCGCGGCTGCGCGCCGACCTCCTCGGCCGGAGCGTGACCCTGCCCGCGCAGGCCGAGAGCGCCGTCGGCATGGCGGTGCTCGCCGCCACCGCCTCGGGTATCACGCTGGAGCGGGCCGCCGCCTCCATGGTGCGCGACGGAGTCGAGCTGCACCCCGATGCCGCCCGCACCGCACGGCTGCTGCCCGTCTACCTCGGCTTCGTGGACGAACTGGTCCGCCGGGGCTGGCTGGAGCCGGAGGTGGCCGCCCACGCCCACAGAAAGGCCAGCCAGTGACCGACTTCGTCCTCATACGGCACGGGGAGACCGTGTGGCACGCGGAGAACCGCTACGCCGGCCGCACCGATGTGCCACTGACCGAACACGGGCGCAGGCAGGCCGCCGAGCTCGGTGCCTGGGCCGCGGGGCAGCGGCTGGACGCGGTGCTCAGCTCACCGCTGTCCCGCGCCCGGCTCACCGCCGAGCCCGCCGCCGCCGCGCTCGGCCTCACCCCGCGCGTCGACGAGCGGCTGTACGAGGTGGACTTCGGGCGCGGCGAGGGGCTGACCCGGGCGGAGATGCGGGAGCGGTTCCCGGCGGAGCTGGGCGCCTTCCTGGCCGATCCGGTCGCCCATCACCTGCCCGGCGGCGAGGACCCGGCGGCGGCCGCCGGCCGCGCGATCGCCTGTCTGGCGGACCTCGCCCATGAGGTGCCCGAGGGGCGTGTCCTGGTCGTCGCCCACTCCACCCTCGTCCGCCTCGCGCTGTGCCAGTTGCTCGGCATTCCGCTCGCCCGCTACCGCCAGGTGTTTCCCCGGCTGGAGAACGGCGCCCTGACCGAACTGCGCCTGCGGGACGGCCGGGCATCGCTCCTGCGGCTCAACGCCCCGGCCACCGGCTGACCCCCTCCCTCCGATGGCCCGGGCCCGGCTCGGCTCACGGAGGCGCCGTCGCGCACAACCGTGACGGTGTCACAGGCGGGAACAGCACGAGCCGCGCGGTGTGCCGGCCGAGTCGCCCCGTCAAGGCTCTCGGCAAACCCCCTGCGAGACGCCCGGAGAACGCGAGACCCGGCGCCCCTGTGGGTCTGGCGCCGGATCTCGCCTCCCGGATTCCTCTAGGAAATGGGCGTGTCGTGCCGTGGGTCAGCCGCGCGAGGTGCTTACCGTCCACTTCTGGTGGGCGGCACCGGTGCAGGTCCATATCTGCAGCCGGGTGCCGTTCGCCGAACTCCCACCCGTGGCATCCAGACACTTGTCGGCCTGCGGATTCACGATGTCACGCGCCGCCGGAACCGCCCACTGCTGAGCCGCACTCCCATTGCAGTCCCACAGCTGCACCAGGGTGCCATCGGCCGTACCCCCCGACGCCACATCCAGACACTTCCCCAACGCACGGATCGTGCCATCGGAACCAACGCTCCACTGCTGCGCGGCAGTTCCGTTGCAGTCGTAGAGCTGCACCGGCGTGCCATTGGCGTTGTTGGCACCCGCCACGTCCACACACTTGCCACCGATGCCGGTGATGGCACCGCCGCTCGGCTGTCCGCCGTCGGTGCTGACCCGGACGTAGTCGACGAGGAGCTGCTGGGGGAAGGAGGTGCTGCCGTCGGGGTCCCCGGGCCAGTAGCCGCCGACCGCGAGGTTGAGGATCACGAAGAAGGGCTTGTTGAACACCCACTGCCGGCCACCGAGGTCGGCGGGGGTGCGCCGCTGGTACACGGTGCCGTCGACGGACCAGCTGATCGCGTTCGGGCTCCAGTCGACGGCGAAGGTGTGGTACGCGTCGGCGAACGCCTGGCCACCAGGCAGGGAGTACCCGGCCCCGATGCCACCGGAGCCCGAGTACCCGGGGCCGTGGAGGGTACCGTGGACCGTGGAGGGCTCGAAGCCCACGTTCTCCATGATGTCGATCTCACCGGAGTTGGGCCAGCCGACCTGTCCGATGTCGTTGCCCAGCATCCAGAACGCGGGCCACATGCCCTGCCCGCGCGGGATCTTCATCCGGGCCTCGACCCGGCCGTAGGTGGTGGTGAACTTGCCGGAGGTGTTCAACCGGGCGGAGGTGTACTCGCACCGTCCGTACCAGCACTGGTAGTTGCCCGGGTTCTCGCGGCGGGCGGTGATGACCAGGTGGCCCTGGCCGTCGAGGGCGGCGTTGCTGTTGCCCGCCGTGTAGTACTGCCGCTCGTGGTTGTTGACGTTGTCCCCCGTCTCGATCTGCCACTTGCCGCCGTTGACGGCGGAGCCGGCGGGCCCGTCGAACTCGTCGGAGAACGTGACGGCGGCCGCCGTGGCGGGTCTCGCCGTGGACTTCGCGGCGGGGCTCGCCGCGGAGGCCGAGGTGCCCGGTGCCAGTCCGGTGGACAGCGACACGAGGGCGAGGACCGAGACGACGGACAGCAGCAGTCGCCGGGGTAAGCGCGGGGAGTCCATGACTCTCCCTTCCAGAGGCAGGTGAATGACGGGCGCGGAGAGGCATGAGGCGCATGCGAACCAAGCGGTTGCGGCGCCGACCGGGTGCGTGAGCGATCTCAGCGGTCCTTAGTTCATTACGTGAGTTAAGAAGTGAGGGAAAAGCCTGTCAAGGGCTTGGTATGGACCAGATATGCCAACACGTACCGCGCGGAGGGCCGTTCGCCGCCGAGGACGTCGGCGACACGGCCCGCGAGTTCGGCCTTTGAAGGCATGTCATTCACTGGCGCGGACTATTGACGGGACACGTTCAACTCCCGAAATATATGGGCCCGAGAGTCCGGCCGTGACCTTCCGACCGGACACCGCATGTCGCGGGCTGCGGCGGCCGTCACACGCTCCACCGGCTCCACCAGTCCGCCTGTCGGGCGCGGGTACGTCGCCCGCGCCCCACGGGCGGCTGCCACGCACGGACCGCATGTCGTCATGTCGTTGTCGGATTCACCACTCGTGAAGGGCGGACACTGATGAGCGTTTCCCGGCGAGCCCTGCTGACCACCGCGGCCGGTACCGCGGTGGCGGCCACCTCGATCGCTCCCCCGGCCCAGGCGGTGGCGGAGGAGGTCCCCGGCCACGCCGCCATGCTCCGCGCCTTCCGCGAGACGGCGGACTACGCGGTGGCGAAGCTGCGCGCGGTCGCCCCGGGGGTGAGTGGCTTTCCGGTCGGGACGAAGTTCGAGAAGTGGACGTACTCCCAGAACGGCGGCTGGGTCGGCGGGTTCTGGCCGGGCACCCTGTGGATGGCCTGGCTGTACAGCGGTGAGGAACGGTTCCGTACCCTGGCCCTCGCCTCCGCGGAGAAGCTCGCCCCCCGCCAGCACGACACCGGCACCCACGACCTCGGATTCCTCTTCTATCCGTCGTGGGTCACCGCGTGGCGGCTCACCGGTGAGGACACCTGGCGGGCGGGCGCACTGGGGGCGGCCTCCTCGCTGATCCGGCGGTACAACCCGCGCGGCCGTTTCATCCGGGCCTGGGGAGCGCTGGACGAGCAGGCGAACGCGGGCCGGGTCATCATCGACACGATGATGAACCTCGATCTGCTGGCGTTCGCGAGCAGCCAGAGCGGGGACGGCACGTACCTCGACATCGCCGTGGAACACGCGAGAACCACGCAGCGGCACTTCCCCCGCCCGGACGGATCCACCCCGCACGTCTACGACTTCGACCCGTCCTCCGGCACTCCCCTCGGCCCGGCCACCGTGCAGGGCTACAGCCCGGCCTCCTGCTGGTCACGCGGGCAGGCGTGGGGGATCTACGGATTCACCACCATCCACCGCCGGACCGGCCACCGGGAATTCCTCACCACCGCGCGGAAACTCGCCGACTTCGCCCTGGGCGCGCTCACCCCGGACAACGTCCCCGTGTGGGACTACCTCGCGCCACAAGCACCCCACGACATCAAGGACGCCTCCGCGGGCGCGGTCATGGCCTGCGGCCTGCTCGACCTGTCCAAGGCCACCGGCGAACCGCGCTACCGCGATGCGGCGCTGCGGCTGCTCACCGCGCTGTCGCGGACCTGCCTGACCACGAAGTCGACCCGTGCCGAGGCGATCGTGGCGCGCTGCACCCGCAACCGCCCGAGCGAGGACGGCGTCGAGATCTCGCTCCCCTACGCCGACTACTACCTGCTCGAAGGCATCCTGCGGGTGCTGCGTCCCGACGACATCGACCGGGCCATCGACCTGTCCACGGTCTGACATCGGCCGCCACCCGGCACCGCCCGGCGCCCGAGCCCACGCGTACGGCCCACCAGCCGTGGAGCAAACACCACGGCAACGCAACACTGAACGCAACGATCCGCCGCCCGATGTGGTCCGTACCATTGACACTACTGGTCTAGTCCTGTTGTCTCATGGGCGCACAACTCCCCCATGCCTTACGACCGTCCCTCCCCCCCTCACTTCAGCTCCGCTTTCCCCCCACACCAAGGAGCGGCCCCCATGAGCCTCCGTTTCCCCTTGACCAAGAAGGTCCTGACCGGCGTGTGCGCCTCCGTCGCCGCGGCCGGGCTGCTCGCCACGGTCTCGACGACGACCGCCGACGCGGGCACCGCCTCCGGCGCGGATACCACCTCCGCCACCACGAAGGCGGCGCTCCCCGAGCACGCGCTCGTGGGCTATCTGCACTCGAGCTTCGCCAACGGCTCCGGATACACCCGGATGGCCGATGTCCCCGACAGCTGGGACATCATCGACCTGGCCTTCGGCGAACCCACCTCCACCACCTCCGGCGACATCCGCTTCAGCCTCTGCCCCCAGAGCGAATGCCCGAACGTCGAGTCGGAGGACGAGTTCAAGGCCGCCATCAAAGCCAAGCAGGCCGCGGGCAAGAAGGTGCTGATATCCATCGGCGGGCAGAACGGCCAGGTGCAGCTCACCACCACCGCCGCCCGCGACAAGTTCGTCGAGTCGGTCGGGGCGATCATCGACACGTACGGACTGGACGGCCTCGACATCGACTTCGAGGGCCACTCGCTGTCGCTGGACGACGGCGACACCGACTTCAAGAACCCCAAAACCCCCGCGATCGTCAATCTCATCGCGGCCGTGAAGTCGCTCAAGGCGAAGTACGGATCCGACTTCGTCCTCACCATGGCTCCGGAAACCTTCTTCGTACAGCTGGGCTACCAGTTCTACGGCTCGGGCGCCTCCGGCGGCCAGGACCCCCGCTCCGGGGCGTATCTGCCGGTCATCCACGCGCTACGGGACGATCTCACCCTGCTGCACGTCCAGGACTACAACTCCGGACCGATCATGGGGCTCGACAACCAGTTCCACACCATGGGCAATGCCGACTTCCACGTCGCGATGACCGACATGCTGCTCAGCGGCTTCCCCGTCGCGGGGGACACCAACAACGTCTTCCCCGCGCTGGACCCGTCCCAGGTGGCGATCGGCCTGCCCGCGAGCGCCAACGCGGGCAATGGCCACACCACGCCCGGTGATGTGACCAAGGCCCTCAACTGCCTGACGAAGAAGAGCGACTGCGGCGGCTATGAGCCCCACGGCAGCTGGCCCGCCCTCCGCGGGCTGATGGCCTGGTCGATCAACTGGGACGGCTTCAACGGCGGCGAGTTCTCGAAGAACTTCGACACCTACTACGGCCGTTGAGCCCTTCCCGGCGCTGACCCGGCCCGACGGGCTCGCCCCGGTCATGGGCGTCGATGGCGCCCATGACCGGGGCTTGCCTTCGTGCGCGCTTCAACTCCTACCGTTCACCGGCATGGAGACCATGGCGCACAACAGAACCCTGGGCCGCAGCGGCATCGATGTGAGTCCTCTCGGCTTCGGCTGCTGGGCCATCGGCGGTGAGTGGTGGTCCACCGACGGGCAGCCCCTGGGCTGGGGCAAGGTCGACGATGACGAATCGGTGCGCGCGATCCGGCGCGCACTCGACCTCGGCGTCACCTTCTTCGACACCGCCGACGCGTACGGCACCGGCCACAGCGAACGCGTGCTCGGCCGCGCCCTCGGCAAGCACCGCGGCGATGTCGTCGTCGCCACGAAATGGGGCAATGTCTTCGACGAGCGGACCCGGACCCGCGAGGGCCAGGACGACTCCCCGGAGCACGTACGCCGCGCCCTGACCGCCTCGCTGCGACGCCTGAACACGGACCACGTCGACCTGTACCAGCTCCACATCTCCGACGCGGACCCGGAACGGGCCGCCCAACTCCGCGAGGTATGCGAGGAGTTGGTCCGCGCAGGGCTCATCCGCGCGTACGCGTGGAGCACCGATGACCCCGACCGGGCCGCCGTCTTCGCCGAGGGCCCGCACTGCGCGGCCGTCCAGCACCGCCTGAACATCCTCCAGGACGCGCCCGAACTCCTCGCGCTCTGCGCGGAGTCGGACCTCGCCAGCGTCAACCGCAGCCCGCTCGCCATGGGATTGCTCGCCGGCCAGCACACCGCCGGGCGCGCCCTGGACGACGGGGACATCCGCAACGCGCCGCCCGCCTGGCTGCCGGGGTTCATCCCGAACGCGGGCGCGGACCCGGCCTGGCTCCGGCGGGTCGACGCCCTGCGGTCCATCCTCACCAGCGACGGCCGTACCCTCGCCCAGGGCGCCCTCGCCTGGATCTGGGCCCGCAGCCCGCGGACGATCCCGATCCCCGGCTTCCGTACGGTCGCCCAGGCCGAGGAGAACGCGGGCGCGATCGCGAAGGGGCCGCTCACGGCCGGGCAGATGGCCGATGTCGACCGGATCCTGGGGCGGTGAGCGACGGCGGCATGCTCAGCGTGTGCCGACCCACCGCTGAATCACGGCGCCCAGCTCCTTGAAGACGCCGTCGTCGGACGTGGCGGTGTCGGACGTGGCGGTGTCGTGTGGCGTCGCGGGCGGGAGTTGAATGTCGGACATGGACGCACACGACACCCCGGACGCGCAGGACACCGCCAAGAGGCTGCGGGCCATCACCGACGAGCTGTCGGACCGCTTCTACGAGCGGGCCGACGTGGTGCGAACGCTGGTGGTGACGCTTCTGGCCGGGCAGCACTCCCTGGTGCTCGGCCCGCCCGGGACGGCGAAGTCCGAGCTGGCCCGGGAGCTCACGGGCAGGGTCGAGGGCGCGGCGTACTGGGAGATCCTGCTGTCGAAGTTCACCGCGCCCACGCGGATGTTCGGCCCCATCGACGTGGCGGCGCTGGCCCGGGGCGAGTACCGCCAGGTCTACGACGGCCGCGCCACGACCGCGCACATCGCGTTCATCGACGAGATCTTCAAGTGCTCCACGGCGGCGCTCAACGAGACGCTGGGCTACCTCAACGAGCGGATCTACCACCCCGAGAACGGCGGCGAGCCGATCCGCTGCCCCCTGATCGGAGCCATCACGGCGAGCAACGAGCTGCCCGGCGGAGAGGACACGGCCGCGATCTACGACCGGCTGCTGGTGCGCATCGAGGTCGGCTACCTGGAGGACCCCTCGAACTTCGCCGCGCTGGTCCGCTCCGCCGTCGGCCGCCCGGCGGCACCGCCACGGACCACGGTCGAGCTGGCCGCGTTGCGGCACGCCGTGGCCGAGGCCGTCCCGGCCGTGGACGTCCCCGACGGCATCGTGGACGCGGTGTGCACGCTGCGGGCCGCCCTGCGCCGCAAGGAGCTCATCGCCTCCGACCGCCGCTGGCGGCAGGCGGTGGGCCTGCTCCAGGCGTCCGCGTACCTCGACGGCCGCCCGGCGGTCGCCGAGACCGACCTGTCGGTGCTGACCCATGTGCTGTGGGACTCCCCCGCCGAACGCCCGACCGTCGAGCGCGAGGTGCTGCACCTGGTCAACCCCGACGCCAAGGAGGCGCTCGACCTGGCCGACGCCATCGAGGAGTTGGAGGCCCAGCTCGACGCCATGGCCGGGCAGTCCCGCGAGGCGCTAAGCGAGTGGGTCATCAGACACGCCCACAACAAGCTCGCCATGGCGGGGAAGCGGCTGGAGAAGCTGCGCGAGGACGCGGCGCGCGCCGGCCGCTCCACCGCCGCCATCGACCGGGTCACCGGCCGCCAGCGCGCCGTCCGCGCCCGCGTGCTCACCGAGGCGCTAGGAGTGGACGCGAGCATGGTGCGGGCCCAGCTGTGAGCAAGCGCGACGAGCCCGCGCTCGACGCACTGGTGAGCCGGGCCGGAACGTGGCTGGGCCGGTCCGCCGCCACTCCCGTACGGCACACCGCGGCCGTGGTCGCGGACCGGTTCGACCGGATCACGTGGCGCGACACGTACGAGCAGTCGGCCGGACTGCGCGAGGTGGCCGAGGAGCTGAACGAGCGCCACGACCACGCCACCGATCTCCTGATCGACGTGTTCCTGGCCGCCTACAAGGTCAGGCCGCGGTTGCGCGAGCGCGCCGAGATGGCCCCCTCCCGGCTGGTCAACCACCAGGTCATCACCGCACTGGTGGAGTCACCTGACTTCGCCGAACTGCGCCGGGAGACGGCCGGTGACCCGTACGCCGCCGCCATGGCCCTGCTCGCCCAGGCCGCCACGGTGCGCGGGCTGCTGGAGCGCTCCCGGGCGGCCCAGGGGCGAACCGAGCGGGCGAACAGGGCCCAGCGGGACGCCGACGACGCGGCGGCCACGGTGGACGAGGCGCTGCGGCGGGCCGCGGACGGGGCCGACGAGGACGGCACCGTACCGGCCCCGGCCGCCGACGCCGTACAACGGGCGGTGGACGCCGCGGAGGCCGCCGAGGCCGCTGCGCGGCGGGCCGCCCGGGACGCCGCACAGGCCCTCGCGGCGGCGGCCCCCGGCATCCGCGCCGCCGCGCGGAACGCGGCGGGCAAGGCCGCCGAGGCCGTACGGGAGGAGGCCACGCTGATGCGGGCCTGGGGCGTGGCCCCCGGCGAGCTGGAGCGGATGCCGTTCGACCGGCGCGCCCGGCTGGCCGAGCGGCTGCGCACCGGCCGCCTCGCCCAGTGGGCCGAACTGATCGGCCGCTTCCGGCGGATGGCCGACGGTGAGCGCGCCCGCAAGGTGGAGAACGCCACCGGGGAGCTGGTCGGCGTGACGCTCGGCGACGACCTCTCCCGGGTCATCCCCTCCGAGCTGGCGGGCCTCGGCCTGCCCGAGCTGCGCGCGGTGTTCGCCGCACGCTACGCCGCCGGGGAGCTCATGCTCTACGACGCCCAGGGAGAGCAGACCACCGGCCGGGGCGCCATCATCGCGTGCGTGGACACCTCACACTCCATGTACGCGGCGGGGCCCGGCGGCGTCACCCGGGAGGCGTGGTCCAAGGCGTGCGCCCTGGCCCTGCTGGACCAGGCCCGCCACGCGGGGCGTGACTTCGTCGGCATCCTGTTCTCGGCCGCCGACAAGCTCCAGGTCTTCCGCTTCCCCGCCGACGGGCCGCAGCCCGCCGGTATCGGCCGGATCCTCGACTTCGCGGAGACCTTCCTCGGCGGCGGCACCAGCTACCAGGCGCCGCTGACGGCGGCCGCCGGACTGCTGGAGGAGGAGTTCAACGACGCCGCCCGCACACGTGGCGACATCGTGATGATCACCGACGACGAATGCGGTGTCACCGAGGAGTGGATGCGCGGCTGGCACGACGCCAAGCACCGGTTGGGGTTCCGGGTCTTCGGCGTGGCCATCGGCGCCCCGAGCGCCGCCGGGACCGGCTCGGTCCTGGAGGCCCTGTGCGACAACCTCCGCTCCATCGAGGACCTCACCGACGTCCACGCGGCCGCCGACCTCTTCCGCGTGATCTGACCGCACCACCACCGGCGGAACCCATTCGCTTCAGAACCGTGCGTCAGCCATCCGCCACCGGGTGGTCGGCCGATCGCGCCGCCCATGAAGCGAGGATGCGCAGCCGGTCGTGGCTGGGTGTGCCGGGCTCGGCGGTCAGCGTGATGAGCCGCTGGTCGGGGTCGTCGGTGCAGGTGAGGAAGGACCAGTCGAGGGTGAGCTCGCCGACGACCGGATGGTGCAGGACCTTCGTGCCCGTGCCCTGGACGGCGACGCGATGGGCGCCCCACCAGCGGCGGAAGTCGGGGTCCTGAAGCGATAGCTCGCCCACCAGTTTGGCCAGCCGTGGATCGTTCGGGTCCCGGGCGGCCTCCATGCGCAGCTGCGCCAGGCTGGTCTGGGCCACCCAGTCCCAGTCCGGGTACAGCGCCCTGATGGCCGGTTCGCGGAAGACCAGCCGTACGAAGTTGCGCTTCTCCACCGGGATGCGTGCGAAATCGGTGAACAGGGCGGCGGCCATGGGATTCCAGGCGAGGATGTCCGTGCGCCGGCCCAGGACGACGGCCGGCGTGGTGGCGAGGTCGTCCAGCAGTCGCCGCAGCTGTGGGTGGACCTTCTGCGTGGTGCGCCGACGGGGCCGGGCGGCGTCCCGGCCGGACAGTTCGAACAGGTAGGCACGCTCGCCGTCGTCGAGCCGGAGAACGCGCGCGAGGGTGTCCAGCACCGGTTCGGAAGCCTGGCGGCGGCCCTGCTCCAGACGCGTGTAGTAGTCGGGGCTGATCGACGCCAGCAAGGCCACTTCCTCCCGGCGCAGCCCCTTGACCCTGCGCCTGCCCGCCGAATCGGGCAGCCCGACCTGGGTCGGGCTCAGCTCCCTGCGCCGCGCCTTGAGGAAGGCGCCCAGTTCGCTGTGGTGCGCGTTGCTGCTGCTCATGGCCACAAGTCTGACAAACAACGAGGCCCGTGACAGGGGGCCTGGCCTGTCCCAGGACAGCGTTGTCCGGGGACAGAAGACGCCCCTTACCCGCCCGTGTACCGCGTGCGAGCGTCCGTGACGTGGCCGGCGGACGGCCCGCCCCACTCACCCCACCCAAGGAGCCACGGAACCATGAAGGCCATCGTCACCTTCCCCAGCAACCATCTCGCCATCGCCGGGATCCTCTTCACCCCCGATGGCCACACCGGCGGCCGGTTGCCGGCCGTGGTCATCTCCCACCCGGGAGGCGGCGTGAAGGAGCAGAGCCCGAGCATCTACGCCGAGCGGCTGGCCGGCGCCGGTTTCGCCGCGCTCGTCTTCGACGCCGCCTACCAGGGCGAGAGCGAGGGCGAGCCGCGAGGTCTGGAGAACCCCTTCCAGCGAGCCGAGGACATCAAGTCCGCCGTGACCTACCTGACCACCCGTGACGACATCGACCCGGACCGTATCGGGGCTCTGGGCATCTGCGCGTCCGGCGGTTACGTTCCCTACGCCGCGCAGACCGACCACCGCATCAAGAGCGTCGCCACGATCAGCGCCGCAGACCTCGGGTCGGTCTTCCGCGAGGGACTGGGCCGCACCCAGGACCCGGCGGTCCTCCAGGCCATGCTCGACCAGGCCGGCGCCCTGCGCACCGCGGAAGCACACGGCGAGGCCCCTCGGCTGGAGGCGTGGATTCCCGACAACGCGGAGGAACTGCTGGAGACCGCCACCCGGCAGTTCCGGGAGACGTACGAGTTCTACCGCACCCCGCGCGGCTACCACCCCCGCGCGAACCAGGGATGGGTGCTGCGCTCCATCGACCTGATCGCCCAGTACGACTCGTACGCGATGATCCGGCTCATCTCGCCCCGCCCCCTGCTGATGATCGCCGGTTCGGAGGCGGAGACCGCCTACTTCAGCAGGGAGGCGATCGAGAAGGCGGCCGAGCCCAAGGAGCTGGTCATCATCGACGGCGCCAGCCACATCGACCTGTACGACAGGGACGAATACGTCACCCCCGCCGTCGACAAGCTCACCGCCTTCTTCGGCAAGCACCTGGCCGGCTGACCCACTGCCCCGTCCCGTCCACCCGGCGCCCGCCGGCCACCCGGCTGGCGCTGATGAAACCAGTGGCGCCCCCGTGGCCTCCTGGCACTGGGTCCCTCGTCGCCGCGGGGACGTCCCGCCTCTCGCGGAAGTAGTCGTTCGCGATCTCCACGGCGGAGGCATTGCTCACCCCGAGCGCGCGGATCTTCCGCGGAAAGTAGCGCTGCGTGCTGACCGCGAAGTCAGCCCTCGTAGCTCCGGATGGCGGCGACCTTCTCCGCCGACGGGGAGGTCTCGTCGAAGCGCTGGGCGAGCCAGTCGTCGGTGAGGGCGCGGGCGAGTTCCAGGCCGATGACGCGCTGGCCGAAGCAGAGCACCTGGGCGTTGTTGCTGAGGACCGAGCGGCGCACGGAGTAGCTGTCGTGGGCGGTGACCGCGCGGATGCCGGGGACCTTGTTGGCGCTGATGGCCACGCCGAGGCCGGTGCCGCACACCAACAGGGCGCGGTCGGCGGCGCCTTCGGCCACGCGGCGGGCCGCTTCCACCGCGACATGGGGATAGGCGGTGTGTTCGTCGCTGCCCACGCCGACGTCGATGACCTCGGCGACCCGGGGGTCGGCCAGCAGATCCCGCTTGAGGACTTCCTTGTAGTCGTAACCGGCGTCGTCGCAGCCGACGACGATCCGGAAGGCGTGTGCGGTGGTCATACGGACTCGCTTCCTGTCGTCGCGCGGAGAGTGGCCACCGCGGTCAGCACCGCGGTGAGTGAGGTGGCTCCGGGGTCGGGGGTGCCCACGCTGCGGTCGGCGAGGGGGCGGGCGCGGCCCAGGCGGGGGCGCAGCCCGGCGGTGTTCTCGGCGGCCGTACGGGCTTCGGACACGGCGGAGGCGTACGCCTCGGACACCGGGGCTCCGCTCCGCAGCCCCGTCGCGAAGGCGGTGGCGAACGGCGCGAGGGCGTCGACCAGGGTCTTGTCGCCCACTTCGGCCCCGCCGAGCGAGGTGACCGCGGTGAGCGCGTCCGCGGCGGCGGACGCCAACTCCTCGCGCCCCGGCGCCCGGTCGGCGGGCAGCGCCGCGCCGACGGCGCGCAGCCCCACCCCCCACAGCGCCCCCGAGGTGCCCCCGGCCTCCGCCGCCCAGGCGTCACCGGCGGCGGCCAGCACCGCCGCGGGGGCGAGCCGGTCGGTGTGCGCCTTCTCGGCGGCCGCCAGCGCCGCGTCGACGCCCTTGCACATGCCACGGCCGTGATCGCCGTCACCCGCCACCGCGTCCAGCCGGCCCAGCTCCTCCGCGTCCCGGTGCAGTACGTCGCGGGCGGCGCGCAGTGCGTGCACGGCCAGCTCCGCGACCTCGGCCGCGGCGCCGGACGCCCTGGCGGCGGCCCGCTCCGGGCGGCGGGAGGCGGCGGGCCGTGCGGCGGCGTCGTCCACCGGGGGTTCCGGCGGTGGCGTACGGCGGAAGGCCGGGGTGTCGGCCGGGGCGAGCCACAGCCGCTCCAGCTCCTCGTCCAGCCAGCTCAGGGTCAGCGAGCAGCCGGCCATGTCGAGACTGGTGACGAGTTCGCCGACCTCGGGGCGTACGGGCGTGAGCCCCGCCTCGTCCAGTTGGCGGGCCACGGCGCCCCACAGCACGTACAGCTCCTCGTACTTCGTGGCGCCGAGTCCGTTGAGGACGACCGCGACCCGCCCGTCGTCGCCCGCGTCGGCGGGCCGGTCCGCGAGCAGCCCCGTCACCAGGGCGCGGGCCAGGTCCTCCGCGGTGCCCAGGGTGTCCTCGCTGACCCCCGGTTCGCCGTGGATGCCGAGACCGAGGCCCAAACGGCCTTGCGGAACGGTGAACAGGGGCGCTTCGGCGCCCGGCAGGGTGCAGCCGTCGAAGGCCACGCCGAGCGTGCGGGTACGGGCGTTGGTGTGCTCGGCGACGCGGACGACCTCGTCCAGCGGGGCGCCTTCCTCGGCCGCCGCCGACGCGGTCTTGAAGACGACGAAGCCACCCGCGATGCCACGCCGTCGCGCCGTCTGGTCGGCGGGGGCGGAGGCGATGTCATCGGTGACGGCGAGACAGCGGGCGGGGATCCCGTCGCCCTCCAACTGCCGTGCCGCGAGCCCGAAGTTCATCACGTCCCCGGCGTAGTTGCCGAAGAGGAAGAGGACACCGCCGCCCGCCTCCGCCGCCTCGGCGACCGAGCGGGCGCGGGCGGCCGACGGAGAGGTGAAGACATCGCCGATGACCGAGCCGTCGGCGAATCCGGGGCCGACGACACCGCAGAAGGCGGGGTAGTGGCCGGAGCCGCCGCCGGTGAGCACGGCCACCTTGCCCGCGCGGGCGGGGCGGGCGCGCACCACACCGCCGGGCACGGCCCGTACGTGCCCGGGGTGGGCGGCGGCGAAGCCGGTGATCATGTCGTCGGTGAACCGGGCGGGGTCGTTGAAGAGCCTGGTCATCGTGTGCTCCAGCCTTCGCGTGCGGTGTCGAGGGCCTGGCGGTAGGCGGCGTAGCCCTCGGCGTAGTGGTCGATCAGCCCGCGCTCGGCGGTGACGGTACGGAGGCGGGCGCGCCAGGCGCCGGGGTCCACCGGCGTGCCCAGGGAGCGCCAGGCGACGTGGGCCGCGCCGCGGATGCCCACGGCGTCGTCGCAGACCTCCAGGTCGCCGCCGAGGACACCGGCGAAGACGCGCGCCCACTCCCCGGAGCGCGCGCCACCGCCGCAGGCGGTGACGGTGCGGGTGACGCCGAGGGTTTCCATGCAGTGCCGGGCCGAGTAGGCGACGGCCTCGCACAGCGCCCGTACCAGGTCGGCGCGGCCGGCCAGCGGGGAGAGCCCGTCGAACCGGCCACGCGCCCGCGGGTCGACGAAGGGCGCGCGCTCACCGCTGGTGGACAGGAACGGCAGCGCGGTGACGCCCGCGGCGCCGGGCGGGGACTGGACGAGCAGCGCGTCCAGCGCCTCGATCTTCACATCGAGCAGCTTCAGCAGCCAGTCCAGGCCCGCGGTGCCGATCATGGCGGGCATGACCCGCAGGAACCGGCCCTCGTACGGGGTGGCCAGCACCATCCCGGCCGGGTCCTCGGCGAGGGCCGGGCGCGGCTCGGTGTCCAGGACCTGGGCGGCGAGGGTGGTGCCGATGATGAGGTTGCCCTCGCCCGGTTCGGCGACCCCCGAGCCGAAGGCGCAGGCGGGGATGTCGAACGGGCCGGCGGAGACCGGCAGCCCCGCGGGCAGGCCCAGCCGCCGGGCGGCGTCGGGCAGCAGCCGGTGCAGGGTGCCGGGCGGCGCCGGGTCCGGCAGCAGCCGGCGGTGTGCGGACAGCCCGCACAGCTCCAGCGCGGTCTCGTCGTAACGGCGGGTGGCCACGTCGAGGAACGGCTGCGAGGCGTCGGAGACGTCGACGGTCACGGCGCCGGTCAGCCGTTGCACCACGGCGTCCACGCAGTACCCGGCGACCTCGGCCGCCTCCAGCCGCTCCGGCTCGTGCTCGGCCAGGTGCGCCAGCAGGGGCGCCGCGGAGCCGGGGAAGAGGCCGACGCCGGTGCGCCGGTGCAGGGCGTGCAGGGTGCCGTCGGCGGTCCACCGGTCGAGCCGGTCGGCGGCCCGGCCGTCCATCCAGGACAGCGCGCGGCCGACCGGGGCGCCCTTGGCGTCGCGCAGCCACAGGCCGTCGCCCTGCCCGGTGAGGGCGAGGGCTTCGGCCGGTTCGTCGCCCAGCTGCGCGGCGTCGGCGAGCGCCGCCCGTATGACGGTCTCCACGGTGCCCACGACGTCGTCCAGGTCCTGCTCGACGCGGTGTCCGGGCAGGGTGTAGACGGTGCTGCGGGCCTCGTGCGCGGGGGTGGTCCGGCCGTCGCGGGAGATCAGCTGGGCCTTGGTGACCGAGGTGCCGATGTCCACTCCGACGATCATGGCCGGCTCCCGGTCAGCACCTCCGGGTTGGCCACGTGCCGCAGCGGCTCGCCGCGCAGGAAGCGGGCGGCCTCGCCGGCGGTGATCAGGGCGGCCCGGTCGGCGGTCTGCCGGGTGGCGCCCGCCAGGTGGGGGGTGGTGATGACGCCCGGGGCCTTGTGCAGCGGCCAGTCGGCCGGGGGCGGCTCGATGTCGTAGACGTCGAGGGCGAGCGCGCCGAGCCGGCCGGACTCCAGCAGGCCGGGCAGCGGCGCGTAGTCGAGCAGCTCACCGCGGGCGGAGTTGACGAGGACGGCGCCCTCGGGCAGCAGCGCGAGGTTGTCGGCGTTGAGCAGATGCCGCGTCTCGGGGGTGACCCGGGCGTGCAGGCTCACCACGGAGCTGCGCCGCAGCAGGTCCTCCAGGGCGGTGAGCTCGACGCCGTCGGCGTGTGCCCGGGCCGGGTCCGCGTACGGGTCGGAGACGAGGACGTGTGCGCCGAAGGCGCGCAGCACCCGGGCCACGATCGAGCCGATGGCCCCGTAGCCGACGAGGCCGACGGTGGCGCCGTCGAGCTCGAGACCCGCGTTCTCGTAGGCGTAGTAGTCGCCGCGCCAGATGCCCTCCTTGAGGGCCGCGTCGGCGTGGGTGATGCGGCGCATGGCGGCGAGGATCAGGCCGACGGCGAATTCGGCGGCCGCGGCGGCGTTGCGGCCCGGTGTGAAGGTGACGGGGATCCCGGCGGCGGTGGCGGCGGCCAGGTCCACGTTGACCGGGCCGCCGCGGGCCACGCCGATGAACCTCAGACCGGGTGACTCGCGGATGACACGGGCGGTGAAGGGCGCCATCTGGGTGAGGGCGACACTCGCGTCGCCGAGCGCCTCCAGCACCTGCTCCTCGGTGCCGCTGGCCTCCTTGACCCCGCCGTTCCCCTGCCCGTCGGCCCCCACCGGCCCGAAGGGTTCGTTCGGCCAGCGGGTGCGCAGGGTGCGGAAGGTCAGCCCGGCGGAGGGCAGGCGCTCGCTCAGGGCGGCGGAGAAGAGCTCGGGGGCGATGAAGTCGTCGCCGGATACCAGGACCGTGGTCATGTCCGGTCACTCCCCTCGGGGGTCGAGCCTGCTGAGCAGGAAGTCACGTACGGCATGGTGGTCCGCAGAACGGTATGCGGCGGCCGCGAGGGCGTCCTCGGCGGGTGGGTACTGCGGATTCGGGATGGCCACGACGGTCATCCCGGCGGCCGCGGCGGCGCGCAGCCCGTTGCTGGAGTCCTCCACCGCAAGACAGCGCTCCGGGGCCACGCCGAGGGCGCGCGCGGCGGCCAGATAGACGTCCGGGCTCGGCTTCCCCCGCTCCACCTCGGCACTGGAGACGGTCGCCTTGAAGTGGTGGTCGACGCCGTGGTGGACGAGGACGGCGTCGATGACCCGGCGCGGCGCGGAGGAGGCGAGCGCCACGGGGGCGAGCTCGGCGGCGGCGCTGATCATCTCGCGGGCTCCGGGCAGCAGGTCGATGCGGCCGTCGGCCAGGGCCTGGACCATGCCGTCCACGACGGCCCGCTCGGTGCTGGTGGCGGAGTCACCCGCCCCGCAGAACCGGGTGAGGTAGGCGGCCCACTCGGGGGCGCTCATCCCCTGGACGTCGCGCGTCTGCGCCGGGCCCCATGTGCGGCCGCGTGCGGCGGCGTAGGCGGCCCACAGCTCCTCCCACAGGTGCTCGCTCTCCACGAGCACGCCGTCCATGTCGAAGACCACTGCGTCGGCCATGCGTACCCCTGATCTCCCGGCTGATGATGTCTGGCTGGCGGGGCACGGGGATGTCCGCGCGCCCGGCGGTGTCCGCGGGGCGGTGGCACCCGGCGGTGTCCGCCACAGTGAAATTAACAGTCATGGCGTGAGTTGTCACTGGTTCTATGTGAGAAATAAACGCGGCAGGATGGAGGGCATGACTACTCCCCCGTCGTCGCGCGGTGCGCGGCAGCAGCGGCAGCAGCGGCAGCAGCGGCAGCAACTGATCGTCGACCACGTTCTCGCCCAGGGGGACGCCACCGTGTCCGAACTGGTCGAGCTGACCGGCGTCAGCCTGATGACGGTCCACCGGGACGTCGCCGAGCTGGCCGACCGCGGCATCCTGCGCAAGTACCACGGCGGCGTCTCCGCGCAGCCCTCGATGGTCTTCGAGTCCAGTTCGGACTTCCGGCTGCACGCGCACACCGACGAGAAGCGGGCGCTGGCCCGCGCCGCCCTGCGGTTCGTGGCCCCGGGTACGTCGGTGATGCTGGACGACTCGACCTCGGCGCTGGCCCTGGCGCGGCTGTTGCCCGAGGTGGGACCGCTGACCGTGGTGACCAACTACCGCCTGATCACGGAGGAGCTGAGGAGCGCCGAGGGCATCCGGCTGATCTGCGTGGGCGGCGAGTACTCGCGCACCCATGACTCATGGATCGGCCTGCCGGCGCTGGACATGATCAGCGGCATCTCGGTCGATCTGAGCGTGCTCTCCACCTCCGGGATCACCGCGGGCATGACCTTCCACCAGGAGCAGGAGATCGTCAGCATCAAGCGGGCGACCCGGCAGGCGGGCGCGACGAGCGTGCTGCTCATGGACCACAGCAAGGTGGGCCGTCGGGCGCTGCACCGGCTGGAGAGCGTGGACTCCTTCGACCACGTCCTGCTGACCGGCCCGGTGGACGAGGAGCTGCTGCGGGAGATGCGGGAGCTGACGGATGTGAGAGTCGTCGAGACCGAGTAGTTACCATCCGATTTCGTTATTCTTACCAGACCCCTTGATATTTCTCTCGGCTCGCTTGAGTATCTGCGGTCGTACTCCGTCATCCCCGCAGAGTGGAGGAAGCGATGCCGAAACCCTTGGTCCTGGGCTATCTGGGCGTACTCCTGTTCATGATCGGTGACGGTGTCGAATCCGGCTTCATCGCTCCGTACATGGCCGATCACGGCGCGGCGACGGACGTACGGGCCGGGTACGTCATCACGGTCTACGGCATCGCCGTCATGCTGGCGTCGTGGTTCTCCGGCGCGCTCTGCCAGGTGTGGGGGCCGCGCCGGGTGATGTGGACGGGCCTGGCGATCTGGGCCGTGTTCGACGCCGCGTATCTGCTCTTCGCGCTGGGCACGGAGAACTACCCGATGATGCTGATCTTCTACGGCATCCGGGGCTTCGGCTATCCGCTCTTCGCGTTCGGCTTCCTCGTATGGATCACCAACACGGCGCCGAAGGCCCGGCTGGGCACCGCGGTGGGCTGGTTCTACTTCGCCTTCACCGGCGGCCTGCCCACCCTGGGCTCGCTGTGGTCGAGCCTGACGATCCCCTCGTTCGGCCGCCTGGGCACGCTGTGGTCGGCACTCGTCCTCATCCTCATCGGCGGCGCCATCGCCCTGGTCGGCGCCCGGAAGCGGCCCGGCGGCGACCGGATGGCACCCCCCGAGGTCACCACCGGCGAGAGCCTGCTCAACTCCGTCTCGATCATCTGGACCCATCCGCGCGTGCTGGTGGGCTGCCTGGTCCGGATCATCAACACGGCCCCGGAGTTCGGCATGCTGGTGTACCTGCCGCGGATGTTCTCCGACGACGTCGGCTTCGGCGAGGACAAGTGGCTCCAGCTGCTGGCGATCATCTACGGCACGAACATCTTCTTCAACCTCATCTTCGGCGTCCTCTCCGACCGCATCGGCTGGCGCACGACCATCGCGGGCTTCGGCGCGCTGGGCTGTGCGATCAGCGTCACGACGCTGTACTTCGTACCGACCTGGCTCGGCCCGGACTACTACTGGGTCGCGGTGCTCGCGGGCATGTTCTACGGCGCGACCCTCGCGGGATTCGTCCCCATCTCGGCCCTCATCCCGTCGATGGCGCCGGAGAACAAGGGCGGCTCGATGGCCCTGCTCAACCTGGGCGCGGGCGGCGCGGCCTTCGTCGGCCCGGCCATCGCCAGCCTCTTCCTCCCCCTCGTCGGCGCGGGTGGAGTCACCCTGATCTTCCTCGCGCTCTACCTGGTCGCTCTCGTCCTCACACTGCTGCTGAAGCTCCCCGAGGAACGCGACGGCGAGCCGCCGGCCCCGAGCACGGCGGACGACGGCCGGAGGCCCCGAACCGACACGGCCTCGCCGGCCTCCTCGCCCGCCACGTCCGCCTGAGGTCCGGTGAGCGGGGCCCCTCGCCGGCAGTCCGACCCCGTGGTCCGGACTGCCGGCGAGGTCCGCCGTACGGGCTTGGGTAGGCTGACCGCGCGACTCGGCGAGAGGAGTTCGGGGTGGTGGCACGGCCGTTGAGCATCGCGGTGGCGCAGCCGAGGTGCGCCGCCCACGACGTGGCGGCCAACGCGGTGGCCCACGCGGAGGCGGTTCGGGCGGCGGGCGCGCGGGTGGTGGTCTTCCCCGAGATGTCGCTGACGGGATACGAGCTGGACGCGACGCCGGTCGCCCCGGACGACGAACGGCTGGCCCCGATCGTCGCCGCGTGCGCCGCGACCGGCACGCTCGCCCTGGTCGGCGCGCCGGTGGCGGGTCCGCGCATCGGCGTCCTGGCCCTGGACGGAGATGGCGCACGGGTGGTCTACGGCAAGGTCCACCTGCACCGCAGCGAGGCCGTACGCTTCGTGCCCGGGGAGCCCGCCGTGATCGACGTGAACGGGTGGCGGCTGGGGCTGGCCGTCTGCCGCGACACCGGTTTCCCCGAGCACGCGGCGAAGACGGCGGCGCTGGGCATCGACGGTTACGTGGCCGGCGTGGTCCACGCCGAACACGAGGCCGGGCTCCACGGCGAGCGCGCCCGCCGCGTCGCCGCCGACCACGGCGTGTGGGTCGCCACGGCGGCCTTCGCGGGTCCGACCGGTGGCGGCTTCGACCGCACGTCGGGCCGTTCGGGCATCTGGTCCGCGGACGGGGGGCTGCTCGCCGAGACGAGCGCCGCGCCCGATGAGATCGCGCGGGCGGTCTTCGGTACGTGAGCCCGGGTTCCAGCGGCTCTGACACGGGCGAACGGACGCGTCAGAGTCGGAACGCCCTGGCCACCCGCTCGGTGAGATCGTCCTCCGTCATCGTGGTGTCGACTTCGATGGTGTGCAGTCGAAGGCGCTCGGCCTCCTCCTCGAGGCGCGTGGTGAACATGCGATCCCGTTCGGCGAGGTTGCGACCGGCCCTCGCCGGATCGCTGGTCCTCCAGACGAACCCCTCCCCCGGCACCGCCCGGCTCCAGAAGGCGGCCCGGCGGAAGTCGGGTGTGGGCAGAAGCCAGACGGCGCGCTGAGGAGCGTCGAGCAGCGGCTTCACGAGGTGCGGGAGCAGCCGGAAGCCCTCGACGATGACGCGGGGCTCCGGCGGCAGGCGAAGGAGGTCTTCGACGATCAGGCCGAAGCCCTCGCCCCGGAACCAGTGGAATGTCTCGAGCATGACCTCCGGCGACCGGTTCACCCATCGCTCGTCCATGTCCATGGCCATGAACCGGTACAGAAGCGGCGCCTCCTCGGGGGTGGCCCGCCCGGCGTGTTCCCGCATCACATCGTCGGTCGCGTAGAGCCGCCACCCGTAGCGTTCGGCGAGCCGGCGGGCGATGGTCGACTTGCCCGCGCCACTCCCGCCACCGATCCAGAACACGTGACGCAGCCGCGCCGCGAGCTCCGCGGCGTCGGCCACTTCTTCATCCTGTCCGGGCCGCATTTCTCTCCGATCCGACGAGACGAGACGAGACAATGCGAACCTCATTGTGGCCTCGTCGACGACATTCCCCACTCCACCGCTACTCGGCCGCGGGCGCGGCGGGCACCCCGCGGCCGACGGTGGCCGCTCGCGTGGCGAGTCCGATGGTGCGGGTGAGCGTCATCGCCACGGCCATCAGCAGCAGCGCGTCGGTGAGGGCGTCGGCGGTCACCTGGTGGTCGGCCATCCAGCGGCCCAGCTGCCGGGCGAACCAGTGCTCCGATCCGTACGAGAACGCGGCCCGTGCGCCGATCACGACGATCCACAGCGCCGCGTAGGCGAAGCCCGCGCGGCTGACCGGCTTGCCGGTCGTGGGGCTGGCGTAGACCGTGGTGAAGGCCACCGCCAGCAGGCCGACGATCAACCCCGCGACGACGGCGGCGAGTTCGAGCGCCAGGCCGGCGCCGTGGGTGGCCGGACTCTTGATGAAGAGGGGGACGATCGCGGCGGCCATCAGCAGCGGCCGCAGGATGCGCAGCTTCCCGATCTTGCGGTGGGGCCCGAGGTCCGCCTCCAGGACGGCGAGCAGGACCGCACCGTTGATGATCATGGCTTGACCGATGGTGGACATGGGATGGCGAGCCTCTCGGTGGACGGTTTGCCGCGGATTCGGCCCGCTCAGGCTCGTTCCGGTACGCGTTCCCGCGCGCCGTAGCAGGGGGTGACCTCCGGGGTGATCACTTCGGCCGCCCGGTGGTACCGGTTCCCGGTGCCGGTACCACCCGCGGATCACCCCGTGAGTCACCCCGGAGGTCACCGCTCGGGGTGACGCGGTACCCCGCGGGCCTTCCTAGCCTCGGGGCGAGTCAACAGGCGTACGCGACCGAAGCGTGGCCGACGGGAGTCCTCCAGTGAACGTGCTGCAAGTGCTGACCGCGATCGTCGTCGTGATCTTCGTCATCGCACGTCAGCTACGCGGCGAGCCGCTGCGCGGCAAGCGGCTGATCCTGCTTCCCGCGATCCTCGCCATCATCGGTTTCACCAGCCTCGGCAAGGGTGGCCGCCACCTCACCACGACCGATCTCGCATGCCTCGTCATCAGCGCGGTGATCGCGGCGGGAATCGGCACCGCCCAGGGAGCGCTGCTGCGGTTGGAGCCGCGCGACGGGGTGCTGTGGGCGCGGATGCCGGTGTACGGACTGTGGCTGTGGCTCGCGCTGGTGGTCTCGCGGGTCGTGATGACGGTCGTCGCCATGGCGCTGCACGCTCCCGTGGCGGGCTCCTCGGCGCCCATCCTGATGCTGCTCGGCCTCAACCGGCTCGGCCAGGCCGCCGTCGTCACACCGCGCGCCCTCGCCTCCGGTGTGCCGTTCGCGCCGGAGAAGGACGGCCGCCCCTTCGATGTGCGGGGCGCGCTGTCGGGACTGCTGGGCGGGCCGGGCGGCCCGTCGGCGCCCGTCGCGGAGCGGCCCACGCGGCAGCCCCGGCTCACGGAGTCGTACGACCGATCGGCGAGTGACCTCCTACGCGACCGGGGCCGCCGGGGACGGCGATGACCGGACGGCGGCACCCGGAAGGCACCCTCGCGGCCCCCACACCAGGCGACGGAACAGCCGGGCCCTCGGCCCATGACGCGGTACACCCCGGCGCCGCGGCCGAGCGGTCCGCGGGTCGCTATCCTGCATCCGTGCTGCGTACGGTGTCATGGCTGATGAGGGTCGGCACGTACGCGTTCATCGGCCTGCATACCTTCACCGGCCCTCCGGCCGGGCCCGGGGCGGTGACCCTGGCCGTCGTCACGTACGCGCTGGGCGGCCTGGCGCTGCTGCTGTGGGAGCTCACCCACGCCCGCGGCGACGAGGCCGCGAGGCGCGCGCCGCGGATGCGGATGCGGATCCTGCTCGGCGTCGCCGCCGCCCTCTCCGGCTACGCCAGCGCCTTCCCGCACGCCGGAGCGCTCATCGGCCTCTCGCTGATGGCCGTCATGCACCTGGGCACCGAGCTGAGCCTCCCGGTGGGCTGGGCCGTGGCGGGCTGCACGGTGGTGGCCCTGGAGACCGGGGTCCTGGTCGCCGGGGCGAGCCGCCGGTTCGCACTGGGCTATCCGATGCTGGTGGCGCTGATCCTGGTCGCGAGCCACAACCGGCGCGCCTACCGGATACGCGCCGAGCAATCGGCCGCCATGCTCGCCCAGAGCGAGCTGCTCCGCGCGGAGCAGCGCCGGGTGGCCGTACTGGACGAACGCACCCGGATCGCCCGTGAGATCCATGACGTACTGGCCCATTCGCTGGGCGCCCTGAGCATCCAGATCCAGGCCGCGAGTGCTCTGTTGACGGATCACCGGGACATCGACCGGGCGGTCACCGTGCTCGACGGGGCGAGGCGGCTGACCGCCGACGGGCTCGCCGAGACCCGCCGCGCGGTGCACGCCCTGCGCTCCGACCTCGCGCCGCTCGACGAGGAACTGGGCACGATGGCGGACACCCACCGGCAGCGGCACGGCGTTCCGGTACGGCTCAGGGTCGAGGGCGAGCCCTCCCCGCTCCCGGCGGACCAGGCCCTCCCCCTCTTCCGCACCGCACAGGAAGCTCTGACCAACGCCGCCAAACACGCCCCCGCCCAGCCGGTGGAGGTCACCCTGACCTATGAGGACGAACACGTGACGCTCACCGTCGACAACCCGCTCGGCGCACCGCCATCCCCTCGGCGAGCACCCGCGCTCGCCACCGTCGACGGCGGCTACGGCCTCACCGGGATGCGCGAGCGCCTCCTGCTGCTGGGCGGGACGCTCGACGCGGGCGTACGGGACGGACAGTGGCGCGTCCGGGCCGAGGTGCCGCGATGAGCGCCCAGGACGCCCGGCCGCTGCGGATCGTGGTCGCCGACGACCAGGCCAGCGTCCGGGAAGGGCTGGTCCTCATGCTCGACCTGCTGCCGGACATCGACGTCGTCGGCTCCGCGGCCAACGGACAACAGGCGCTCGACCGGGTCGCCGAGCACCACCCGGACGCGATCCTGCTCGACCTGCACATGCCGGTGCTCGACGGCACCGAGGCCACCCGTCGGCTCACCGCCGAGCACCCCGAGGTCGCCGTCGTCGTCCTGACCACCTACGCCGACGACACTTCCGTCCTGGAGACGCTCCGGGCCGGGGCCCGCGCCTACCTCACCAAGGACGCGGACCGGCTGCACATCGCCCGCACCCTGCACAGCGCCGTCGCGGGGCTCTCCGTCCTCGACCCCAGGGTCCAGGCCACCCTGCTCGCCGCGGCGAGCGCTCCCACCGCCCCTCCCCCGGAGCCCGACACCGCTCCCTCGGGGCCCGCCGCCGCTCCCCGAGGGCCCGACGCCGCCGGCCGGCCGCTCCCGGACGGCCTCACCCGTCGTGAGGCGGAGATCCTCACGCTGATGGCACGCGGTATGACCAACGCGGAGATCGCCGCCGCCCTCTTCCTGAGCGGCAACACCGTGAAGACCCACATCAACCGGGTCTTCGCCAAGACCGGCTCCCGCGACCGCGTCGCGGCCACCCGCTACGCCCGCGACCACGGCCTGGACTGACCGGATCCAGGCTGTACCGTTCCCCCGCGGTATTCGCCCGGCACACCGTGGACCACGCTCCTCGTTCAGTCGAGGAGCTTGGCCACCACGCGGTCGAGCGCCTTGATGTCCTCGAGAGGCAGGGCGAGCAGGGCGTCGGGCGGGGTGGTGAGGATCGCGATGGCGCGGGCGGCCAACGCCTGGCCCTCCTCGGTGAGGTGGACCAGCTTGGACCGGCGGTCGGCCGGGTTGGTGATGCGTTCGGCGAGGCCGCGCCGTACGAGATCGTCGACGATGACGGAGGTGTAGGGCGGGTCGGCGCCCAGTCGCTCGGCCAGTTCGCGAAGGGTGATCGGGCCGGCGGCGAGTCGGCGCAACGCTCTGACGCGGCTGAAGCTCATGCCGAGGTTTTCCGCGACCGCCTTGCGGCGGTTGTAGCGCTCCATCAGGAGTGTGTTCAGCCCCTGCCAGGCTCGGGCCGCCGTCCTGACGGTCTCGTCGTCCCGCTCGTCCCGCTCCTCCCCCTTGTGCGGCTCGTTGTCGTGTGGGCGCTCCATCAGACGTTCACTGTCTCCTTGGTCTCCTCGGCGGCGAGCCGCTTCGCCGTGCGCTGGGCCGTTGCCCGAGCCCAGCGGCCGGAAGTGAGCGTACCCATGACCAGCACCGCGGCGCCGCAGCCGGCGATGATCCACCATGCCGTCCGTGCCGCGTCCGTGAAGGCGGCCGCGTCCGTGTGCGCTCCCCCGGCCATGAGGGCACCGATGACGGCCACGCCGAGGGACTGGCCGGTCTGCCGGCTGGTGGAGGCCACCGCGGCCGCGACACCGGCCTGCGCACGGGGCATCCCCGAGACGGCGGTGTTGGTGATGGGCGCGTTGACCAGCCCGAATCCGGTGCCGAACAGCAGATACGCGACGACCAGCAGGGATACCGGAAGGTGGTCGGAGTAGGTGAGCGCCTGGAGCACGGCGCTCGCGCACAACGCCGCCCCGGCGAGCAGCAGCGGAGTACGCGGCCCCCGCGAGGCCACCATGCGGCCGGACACGGGTGCGGTCAGCAGCGCCATGACCGCCATGGGCAGCATGAACAACCCGGCGTGCAGCGGATCGAGTTGCCGCACGTCCTGCAGGTACAGGGAGCTGACGAACAGGAAACCGCCCAGACCGGCGAACGCGGCGACCGCGATCACGGTGGCGCCCGAGAACGGCGCGGAACGGAAGAACCGCAGGTCCATGAGCGGGTCGGCGCGCCTCGGTTCGTACCACAGCAGCCCCAGCAGCGCGCCCAGCGCCGCGGCCGCGCACCCGGCGACCACGGGCGAGGTCCAGCCGAGGTTCGGCGATTCGATGATCGCGTACGTCAGCGCGACGAGCAGCACGATGACGAGCGCCTGCCCGACCGGGTCCACCCGGCGAGCCCGCGGCGCCTGGGACTCCGGCACATACCTGCGGGTCAGGAAGAGCGCGGCGAGGCCGATGGGCACGTTGAGCCAGAAGATCGCCCGCCAACCGGCCGACTCCACCAGCGCACCCCCGATGATCGGCCCGGCGGCCATGCTGATGCCCACGACCCCGCTCCACACACCGATGGCGCGGGCGCGTTCCCGGGGGTCGGTGAAGGTGTTGCTGATGATCGACATGGCGACGGGGTTCAGCATCGACCCCCCGACCGCCTGAAGCATCCGCGCGGCGACCAGCCAGCCGAGCCCGGGAGCCAGGCTGCACAGCAGCGAGGCCGCGGTGAAGATCACCAGCCCGACCTGAAACGTACGGCGCCGCCCCACCCGGTCGGCGGTCGAACCGGAGAGCATCAACAGGCTCGCCAGCACCAGCGTGTACGCGTCGACCGTCCACTGCAGCCCGGACACCGACGTGTGCAGATCGCGTTGGATGGAGGGCAGGGCGACGTTCAGGATCGTGTTGTCGAGACTGACGATCAGCAGGCTCATGCAGCAGATGGCCAGCACGAGCCATCGTCGCCGAGGAGCGAGATCCGGCATGAAGGACCTTCCATTTGGTTGTGTTGCCATAATCATTATATAGACACAACTAAATGGGGTCATCGTCGGTACGGAGCACGAGCACCACCAGGTCAGGAGGAGGCGCGTACCACCAGGCGTGGCACGATCACCGTCTCCCCCGTCGCGGCGCCGGTCATCTGCGCGGCGACCTGCCGCACCGCGGCCCGGCCGAGGAGTTCCTTGTCGACCGTCAGGGTGGTCAGCGGCGGGTCCACGAGCCGGCTCAGCGTCAGTCCGTCACAGCCGACGAACGCGCAGTCCTCCGGCACCCGCATACCGCGGTCGCGGGCGCGGCGCATGGCGCCGATGGCGATGAGGTCGTTGTACGCGAGCACCGCCGTCGCCGCGAAGCCGCCGGCCAGCACGTCGTCCATGGCCGCCGCCCCGCCCTCGAGGGAGTTGGCCGCCGGGAACACCCAGTCCTCGTCGGCGGGCAGCCCGAGTTCGGCGGCGGCGCGGAGGAACAGCGAGTGGCGGGTGCCGTGGCCGCCGGCGTCCGGGCGGCCGCGGTCGTCGAGCATCGCGATCCGCCGGTGGCCACGCTCGACGAGGTGGCCGACCGCCTGCCGCATGCCGGTGGCGAAGTCGATCCGCCCCCCGTTCACGCTCGGCGGCCGGTGCTCGTTGTCGAGCAGGACGAAGGGCATGCCGGAGCGGTGGATGAGCTCGATGGCGCCGGGGTCGAGCAGGAAGGCGACACACGCGTCCACGTGGTCCACCACGGTCCGCGCCACCGCGGTCTCCCGTTCCAGTGCGGACCCGGTGCTGTAGACGGCGACCTGCCAGCCGCGCTCGTCGGCGGCCGCCAGCACACCGGAAACCACCTCGGGGAAGAAGGGGTTGAGCACATCCGCGATGACCAGCCCCAGCGTGGTGAGCCGAGGGCCGACCATGCCACGGGCGAACCGGCTGGGCCGGTACCCCATCGACTGGGCCACCCGCAGGACCCGTTGCCGCGTGGCGGGGTCGATCTCCGGTTTGTCGTTGACCGCGCGGGAGACCGTCTGCCGGGACACCCCGGCCGAGCGCGCCACGTCCTCGATGGTGATGCGGCGCGGCCTGGCGCTCATGGGCACGGGCCCACCCCTCTCCCACCCTCGGACGTGGGTCACGACGTGGTACGACGTGGCACTCGGGACCGCTCACGGAGGTGTTCCCCGTAGCGCTCCTCCTCGATCATCACCGCGGCGGCGACGGGCGTCAACGGAACCCCACAGCGGAACACCCCAACCTCGCACACATATTGACACGGCGGTCGGGTGGGCCGGACAGTGCTCCGTGAACGCTCACGGGAACGTTCACGGAGGACAGGACATGCCCACGCCGAGGATCCCGCTCCGCCCCATTCGCATCCCCGCGGCCCGCGCCGCCGGTGCTGCCCGCACCGCATGCGCTGCACGCACCGCACGCACCGCACGTACTGCCCGTGCCACCCGCTCCCGGTGGCGCGCGCTGTGCGCGGCGGTCGTACTCGCCCTGGCCATCGGCCTCCTGGCCACCCCCGCCCAGGCCGAGGTCCAGCACCCCCGGCAGGAGTGGCTGCGCCAGTCCACCGCCGGGCTCTTCCTGCACTGGGGCATGTTCACCCACCCCCAGCACCGCGACTGCGCCACCTGGGAACGCGATGTCACCGAGGGCGGCTGGAGCGCCGACACTTGGGTGGACGAGGCGCGCAAGCTCGGCGCCTCGTACATCGTGCTCGCGACCTTCCACAGCAGGCTGGGCTACGCACGCCCCTGGCCCTCGAAGGTCCCCGGCAGCTGTGCCACCGAGCGCGATCTGCTCGGCGAACTCGTGGCCGCGGCCAAGGCCAAGGGCGTGCGCGTCGTCCTCTACATGACCGACGACCCGCAGTGGCACAACGCGTCGGGCACCGAGACGCTGGATTCGGCCGCCTACTCGAAGTACAAGGGCCAACAGGTGGACCTGACCACGCGCCGCGGCTTCGGCATGTACAGCTACGACCTGTTCCTCGAGGTCATGGACAAGTACCCGGACCTGTCGGGGTTCTGGATCGACAACGACAACGAGTACTGGGAGGAGAACGGTCTCTACGAGAAGATCCGCGAGCGCCGACCGGACTGGCTGCTGAGCAACAACAACGAAGACACGCCGATCATGGACACGGTCAGCAATGAGCAGAAGACCGGCATGACCCCGGCGTACGACTACCCCTCCGCCGTGACGGTTCCCATGCCACGGCTCACCGAGGCCGACTACAAGCTGCCGACCACCGGCGACTGGTGGTACGACGGCGGCGACCACGAGGTCGACGCCCGGCTCAGCACCGGCCGTTACATCACCAACGCGGGCTCCTCCATCAAGTCGCTCATGGCCGAGACACCCATGGTGAACGGCAAACTCCCGCCGCAGCAGGAGGAGTTCAACGACTTCATGGGCAAGTGGGTCGAGCCCATCCGGGAGTCGGTGTACGGCGTCGAGGGCGGCGGCTACATGTACGGCGGTATGCAGCCCGGCTTCTGGAACGACGGCGCCCACGGCGTGGTCACCGTGGGCCGGGGCGAGAACGGCGACCGCACCCAGTACGTGCACGTGGTCACCCGGCCCCGCACCGACATGGTGCGGCTGGGCGACAACGGCTACACCGTGCGCCGGGTCACCGATGCGCGCACCGGCGAGGCGATGCGCTTCAGCCAGTCCGGCGGCCATCTGTCGATCCTCGGCATCGAGGACTGGGATCCGTACGACACCGTCTTCAAGGTCGAGACCGACGGCCGGCGGCCCCTCTACCCGCAGTCGGGTGTCGGCGCCACCGCCACGTCCGCACGCACCGGACACCCGGCGGCCGACCTCGCCGACGGCGACTTCGAGACCTACTGGGACAGCGACGGCGAGCTGCCCGTCTCCGTCACCCTCGACCTCGGCGCGCGCAAGCACGCCACATCGCTGGCGGTGAACCAGCGCGAGTGGTCCCCGACGCACGCCCGTTCGTCCTTCGGCCGCCCCGAGGACTCCGCCCGCATCAAGGACTACCGCGTCTACGCCAGCGGCGACGGCAAGCGCTGGACCCAGGTGCGCTCGGGCACGCTGCCCAGTGCGCGCGGGGTGCGCACCATCGACGTCGGCGACCGCGCCGCCCGCTATCTGAAGCTGGAGGTGCGCAGCCTGTGGGGCGGTCCGCAGGCGCCGGAGTTCTACAACCAGCTGCGCATCGACGAGATCCAGGTGGCGTACGGCCGCTCGAAGACCACCCGCACCGCGCTGCCGCTGGAGGCCGAGGCACGGCGGAACCGGCCGTCGGGCGCGGCCCACTCCGTGGCGTGCGGCGCCTGCTCGGGTGCCCGGCGCGTGGACGGCCTCGGCGGCGGGCCGCGCAACTCCGTGACGTACCGCGACGTTCGCGCACCCGAAAGCGGCGACTACCGGCTCCAGTTGGACCACACCGCCTCGGCCGACTCCTCCCTGTCGGTGAGCGTCAACGGCGCGGCACCGGTCGAGGTGCCCGTGGCCGGGGACAGCCCCGGGGTGCCGGCGAGCACGGCGGTGTCCGTGCCGCTCAAGGCCGGTGCCAATACGGTGAAGGTGTTCAGCACCGCCCGCCGTGGCCCCGGCCTTGACCGGATCGCGGTGGCCCCGCTGCCCCCGGCCCCGTACACCCCGAAGACCACGCTCACCGTCCGGCCCCACGGTCTGCAGTGGGTCGGCCCCGGGCAGCGGTCCCTCACCATCACGGCGACGCTCCGGCTGGACGACGACGAGCAGCTCGACGACGTCAGCCTCGCCCCCCGGCTGCCGGCCGGCTGGACCGCGGACGGCGGGCCGGTGACGGCCCGGTCGCTGCGGCTCGGCCAGACGGTGCGGGGCACATGGACCGTCACCTCCCCGCCCGGCCAGGACGCCGGGTCGGCAGACATCCCCGTCACGGCGGACTACGCGCTGCTCGGCCGGCAGAAGTCGGTCTCGGACCAGGTCCGGGTGCGGCCACTGCCCGCCGGCCGGATATGGGCGCGTGAGGCGGAGGACTCGGCCAACCGGTTCGGCAGCACCGGCATCACCGGCTGCGGCCCCTGCTCCGGGGCCGAGAAGGTGCGCAACATCGGTGGCAGCGAGCAGGCGGCCATGGTGTTCCCCGATGTGGTCGTCCCCGACGGCGGGGAGCACACGCTGTACCTCGACTACACGGTCAACGGCACCCGCTCGTTCCAGGTGAGCGTCAACGGCGGCCCGGCGGCCAAGGTGACGGTGACCGACACCGGGAACACCACGCCACGTACGACCTCCCTCCCCGTCACCCTGAAGCCCGGCGCCAACACCATCAGGATTTCCAACGACACCGAGTCCGCGCCCGACCTGGACCGGATCTCCGTCAGCCAGGGGGTGTCCGGCGGGTCGTGACGCCTGCGGCGGGCCGCTCCCCTTCCCGCCCCTTCCCACGCAGCGTCGATGTGCGGCTCCGCCGCGTGGGGACTCCGCCCCAGACGCCGGGGCCCAGGGGCGAAGCCCCCGCCACGCGGCGGACACCCCGTACACCGTTGCCAAGGAGGCAGGCCATGCACCCGAGACCATCCCGCCGCGCGGCGCTGCGCACCGGCGGTCTGCTGGCGGCGGGCGCGCTGCTCCCGGAGCAGGCGTACGCGGCCACCGCGCACACCGGCGCGGCCACCCCGCACACCGGCGCGGCCGCCGCCTACACCGGGGCGTGGCGCGCGGTGCCGGGGATCCTGGCCCGGATCAGGCCGCCCGCCTTCCCCCGGCGTACCTTCAGGGTCACCGACTACGGGGCGGTCGGCGACGGGCGGACGATGAACACCGCCGCGTTCCGGGCCGCCATCGCCGCCTGCCACCGCGCGGGCGGCGGCCATGTCGTCGTCCCCGAGGGCCGGTTCCTCACCGGCGCGATCCATCTGCGCAGCCGGGTGGACCTGCATGTCTCCGCGGGCGCCACCATCGCCTTCAGCCCCGATCCGCGCGACTTCCTGCCGGTGGTGCTCACCCGCTGGGAGGGCACCGAGGCGTACAACTACTCGCCCTTCATCTACGCGTACGGCGAGCGGGACGTGGCGGTCACCGGCCGTGGCACGCTCGACGGGCAGGCGCGGCTCGGGCCGTGGGAGAGCTGGTACCGCGACAGCGGACCGCAGGGGGCCGACCAGAAGCTGCTGCGCCAGATGGGCTCCACGGGGGTGCCGGTGGCGCGGCGCGTCTTCGGCGACGGCCACCATCTGCGCCCGCAGCTGGTGCAGTTCTACCGCTGCCGCAACGTCCTGGTCAGCGGCCTGACCATCGTCGACCCACCGATGTGGACCGTACATCCGGTGCTCTCCAGCAACGTCACCGTGCGCGATGTCACCGTGGACAGCACGCTCTACAACACCGACGGCTGCGACCCGGAGTGCTGCTCCGACGTGCTCATCACCGGCTGCCGGTTCAACACCAACGACGACTGTGTGGCGGTCAAGTCCGGCCGGGACGAGGACGGCCACCGGGTGGGCGTGCCGAGCCGGAACATCGTCGTGCGCGACTGCCGGTTCTCCGGCCGCTGGGGCGGGATGACGGTCGGCAGCGAGATGTCCGGCGGGGTGCGTGACATCTTCGCCGAGGACTGCGAGGTCAACCCTCCGGACTTCCCCGGTCGTTACCCCGTCAAGTACGCGCTGTACGTCAAGGCGAACAAGAAGCGCGGTGGCTCCATCGACGGTGTGCACATCCGGAACTTCACCGGGCAGGGCGTGGAGCGTGACATCGCCTTCGTGACCATGGACTACAACGGTGGCGAGGACGGGACGCTGCCGGTATCGGTGCGGAACATCGACCTGGACCGGATGGAGATCGACGGCGCCCAGACCGTGCTGCGGCTGGTCGGCCTGGAGACCGACCACCTGCGCGGTGTGCACCTCTCCCGCTCCACGTTCACCGGCATCAGCGGCCCCGACAGCGTCGCCCACACCGACGACCTGACCTTCCGGCGGGTGTTCGTCAACGGCCAGGAGGTACCGCAACCCTGAGGGCGGCACGGGCGGGCCGTACACCCAGGGGACCACATGCGGCCGTCACATCCCTCCCAAGAGGGAGGGGAGTTGGGGACGCACGGCCGATGTTCCCCGGCGCACCCCACCTGAATGATCGTTCCTGTCCCGATACGCGACCGGAAGGAACGATGTCGTGCGTAGACGAGGTCTCGCGCCGCTGTTGGCCGTGGGGGTCACGGCGACGTTGGCTCCCGCGCTCGCCACCTCGACGGCGAGCGCCGCCCAGACCGGCACCGCGCAGGTCGGCGCCGCCCGGGCCGCCGCCCAGACCGCCGCCCCGACGTCCGCCACCGCGAGCGCCCTGGAGCCGTACGTCAAGCAGAAGCCGAAGTGGCGGCGGTGCGAGGCCGATCAGCCCGCGGAGTACCAGTGCGCGACGATCAAGGTGCCGCTGGACTACCGGGCTCCCGGCGGCAAGCGGATCGACATGGCCATATCCCGGATCAGGACCACCACACCGGACAAGCGGCACGGTGTCCTGCTCGCCAACCCCGGTGGCCCCGGCGGACCGGGGCTCGACATGCCGCTGCAGTTGAAGAGCGAGCTGCCCGAGTCCGTACGGCAGAGTTACGACCTCATCGGCTTCGACCCGCGCGGGGTGGGCCGGTCCACGCCCGTCACCTGCGGTCTGGAGCCGGAGGAGGAGAACTGGCTGCGGCCGTACAAGAAGGCGACGTTCGACAAGGACGTCGCCTGGGCGCGGGATGTGGCGCGCAAGTGCCGTGAGAAGTCGGGCGCCACGCTCAAGCACATCACCACGCGCAACACGGCGCGGGACATGGATCTGCTCCGGGCGGTCCTCGGCGAGCGGAAGCTCTCGTACTTCGGCACCTCGTACGGCACGTACCTCGGCGCCGTCTACACCCAGCTGTTCCCGGGCCGGGCCGACCGGATCGTGCTGGACAGCGCGGTCGATCCGGCGCGCGCCTGGCGGAAGATGATCCAGTGGTGGGCGGAGGGTGCCGAGCCCGCGTTCGACCGGTGGACCGAGTGGGCCGCCGCGCGGTCCGAGAAGTACGGCCTCGGCGACACCCCGAAGAAGGTCGACCGGACGTTCTGGGACCTGGTCCAGCGGGCGGACGAGAAGCCCATCGAGATGGACGGGGAGAAGTACACCGGCGATGACGTCCGGAGCATGATGCGCAGGGCGGTCTTCAGTGTGCGGGAGGGTACCGACCTGGTCGTGGCGCTGAAGAAGGCCGCGGCAGGCAAGCCCGCCTCCGCGAAGGGGCTCCCGGATCCGGCCGGAACGCCGCGCCCGGCCGCCGGCTCCGCCGATGTGCCGAGCGACAACATGACCGCGAGCTTCTGGGCCGTGGTGTGCAACGACAACTCGGCCGCCTGGTCCCGCGACCCCGAGAGCTATCGGCGGGACGCCATCGAGGACAAGGGCCGCTACCCGCTCTACGGCGACTTCGCGTCCAGCATCAAGCCCTGCGCGTTCTGGGACAGGTCGGTCGAGCGGGCCACCGTCGTGAACAACGAGGTCGGCTCGCTGCTCGTGCAGAACGAGTGGGACTCCCAGACCCCGCTGCCGAGCGGTCAGGCCCTGCACGCCGATCTGAAGGGCTCGAGGATGCTGACGGTCCTCGGTGGCGAGGGCCATGGCGTCTACCCGAGTGGCAACGCGTGCACGGACGGCACGGTGGCGGACTACCTGACCACCGGCACGCTGCCGACGAAGGATGTGACCTGCGAGGCGACGGGCGACTCGGGCGGCGGCGCCCGGGAGGACCGGAAGCCGGACGTCCGTCCCGGGGCCCCGCTTCCGCAGCGCTCCCCGGACCGCTTCTGACGGCCGCCACCTGACGCACCGGGGACGGGGCGGAACCTCCGGCGGGTTCCGCCCCGTCGTGAAGCAGCGGAACAACGACACCTACCCGCTGGTGACGGCGGCGTGCGCGGCGGCCGGGTTCACTCCCCGCGTGGTCCACCAGGTCAAGGAGTGGTACGCGGTCTCGGCGCTCGTCGCCGAGGGGCTCGGCGTCTGCCGCGTGCCGAGGATCGTGCCACTCCCCCGGCACGCCGTCACGCGGGTCCCCCTGCGGGGCGAACCGGTGCCCGCATGGCGGTTCCTGACCGCGTTCCTGACCGCCGTACGGCGCGGCAGTGCCGCACATCCGCTGGTGTCGGCCGGACTGGACGCGCTGCGCGAGGCGGCGGCCCATGGGGCCGGGCGGAGGAGCGCGCGCCCGAAGCGCCGTGCACGTTAAGAACACAACTCCCCGCTCAATGGTGTCGGCGGAACAGGTGTCCCTACCATCGCAACGCCTGGCGCGAGGGAGCGCCACCGAGGTCAGGAGCGTTGCTGTGCACAGCTCGAGTCGGAACGTACCGTCCTCCTCCCCGCGACGCCTGACGCGTGTGCGGCGTACCGTGGCGTCGGCCGTCGGCATCGCGGGCATCGTCGCGGGGACGCTGGGCAACGCCGGTCCGGTGCGGGCGGCCCAGCCGCGCCCCGCGCCGGTCGCGTGTCCGGCGAGCGTGGGCGACAAGGCCACGTGCTACACCGGCCAGGACAGCAACGGGGCGTACTACGCGATCGCCATTCCGAAGAAGTGGAACGGGTCGCTGGTCGTCCACTCCCACGGCGGCCCCGACCTGGGCGACGGGTCCGATCCCGAGCGGAGCGTCGGCGATCTGGACCGCTGGTCGGTGATGGTGTCCGAGGGCTACGCCTGGGCAGGCTCGTCCTACCGGCGAGGTGGCTACGGGACGCGGATGGCGGCCGCCGACACGGAGAATCTGCGCCGCCTGTTCGTGGCGGATTTCGGCAAGCCCGAGCGGACGTACGTACACGGCCAGTCCTGGGGCGGAAACGTCGCCGCCAAGGTCGTGGAGACGTACGGCAAGGAGAACGGCCCCTACGACGGTGCCCTCCTCACCAGCGGTGTCCTGGGCGGCGGCTCCCGGGGCTATGACTACCGCGTCGATCTGCGGGTGGTCTACCAGTACTACTGCCGCAACCTGCCCCGCCCCGGCGAGCCCCAGTACCCGCTGTGGCAGGGGCTGCGCCCCGGATCGACCCTGACGACGGCCGGGCTGCGCGCCCGCCTCCAGGAGTGCACCGGCTACGCCTCCGCGCCCCAGGAGCGCACCGCGTCGCAGCAGCGCAACCTCGACGACATCCTCGCCGTGACCCGCATCCCGGAGCGGACGCTGGAGTCCCATCTGCGCTTCTCGGTGTTCACCTTCCGCGACATCGTGCACAGCCGGCTCGGCGACCGCAATCCCTTCGGCAACCGGGGCGTGTGGTACTCCGGTTCACACGACGACACGGCGCTGAACGCGGGCGTCGAGCGCTTCTCCGCCACCCCCGACGCCCGGCGTGACCTCTCCTACGACAGCGACCTCACCGGCCGCGTGTCCATCCCAGTGCTGACGATGCACGCCATCGACGACCCCACGGCATTCGTCGAGCACGAGGCCGCGTACCGGGCGACCGTCGATGGCGCGCACCGCGGGAAGAAGGTCGTGCAGACCTTCACCGAGGAGAGCGAACACAGCGAGCTGAGCAACGCCGAGTACGCCAATTCCATGGCCGCCCTTGACTCCTGGGTGCGCACCGGAAACAAGCCCACACCGCGGTCCATCGCAGCCTCTTGCGCCACGTTCGACCGCGTCTACGGCACCGGGTGCTTCTACGACCCCGGCTACCGCCCCAAGCCCTACGCCTCCCACGTCCGGCCCCGGCCGGGCGGGCTGACCTGGCCGGCCATGACGTCCGCCCAGGAGCGGGCCTGGAGCCGGATCGACGGCGTGGGCATCGCTCCCTGAATCACCCGCCGCCCGGGCCGCGGAGGGCCGTTCACCCCGGTGCCGGGCCCGCGTCGACCGTGTGGTCGAAGACGAACATGTGCCCCGGGTAGTGGGTGATGGCGTACGGGGCCCGGGTGGCGGGGAGCGCCAGTTGGGGTGTCACCCCGCAGGCCCAGAACACCGGGACGTCGCCGTCCTCGACGACCGGGGAGGGGCCGAAGTCCGGCCGGGCCAGGTCGGCGATGCCGAGCGCCGCCGGGTCGCCGATGTGCACCGGCGCCCCGTGCCCGGCCGGATAGCGGGCGGTGATCTCGACGGCGCGCGCCACCAGCCGGGCCGGTATCGCGCGCATGCTCACCACCAGCGGCCCGGACAGCCGCCCGGCGGGTCGGGTGGCCACGTCCGTGACGTAGACGGGCGGCGCCGCGGACTCCGGCGCGTACCGGACCGGGACGCCCGCGGCGCGCAGCGGGCCCTCGAAGGTGTGGCTGCAGCCGAGGAGGAAGCCGACCGCGTCCGGGCGCCAGTGGGCGGTGATGTCGTGGGGTTCGGCGGCCAATTCGCCGTCGTGCCAGACCCGGTAGCGGGGCAGCTCCGTCCGCAGGTCGGCGACGGTCGTGCCGAGCCGCACCACCGGGTCGCCCGGCTCGGTGACGGCGAGGACGGGGCAGGGCGCGGGGTTGCGGGTGCAGTACAGCAGGAAGTCGAAGGCCAGCTCGCTGGGTACGATCACGAGGTTGGCCTGCTGGTACCCGTCCAGCAGACCGGCCGTGGGCCCGGTCCACCGGCCGTCCGCCACCAGGCGCCGCAGCGCCGCCGGGGTGGCGGGGACGTCCCCGGGAAGGCCGTCTCCCGAAGGGGCCGGGGCCGTCACGCCAGTTCCCCGTGGCTGGACTCGGTGACGGTGCGCAGCGTCAGCAGGGCGACCACCACGGCCGCCATCAGCAGGAAGCCCGGGGCGAGCAGACTGCCGGTGGCCGAGATCAGCCAGGTGGACAGATAGGGGCTGAGTCCGCCGCCGACGATGGTGCCGATGTTGAAGCTGAACGAGAGCCCGGTGTACCGCACCCGGGTCGGGAACAGCTCGGCGTACGTCGGGTAGGTGACGGACTGGACGACCGGCATCGGCAGGGCCAGCACCACCATGGCCGCGACGGCGAGCGGGAAGCTGCCGAGACCCATGACCAGCATGGCGGGGACGACCAGGACCGCGTACCCGGCGAAGCCGACGGTGATGAGCCGCTTGCGGCCCCACCGGTCCGACAGCGCCCCGCACACCGGCATCAGGACGGCCACGAACAGGCTGATCCCGCCCATGATCCAGAAGGTGGAGTCCTTGGGGTAGCCGAGGTCGGTGGTCAGGTAGATGTTCATGAAGATCAGGCCGACCCAGTAGCCGCAGTTGGAGCCGATGGCCAGCAGGGTCACCTTCAGCACCGGGCCGCGGTGGCGGGTGAACACCTCGGTCAGCGGCGCCTTGGCGGTGGCCCGCTCCGACTTCGCCGCGAGGAAGCTCTCGGAGTCCGCGAGCCGGTTGCGGGCGATCAGGGCGACGGCGATCAGGGGCAGCGAGAGCAGGAACGGTATGCGCCACCCCCAGGCGTCGAGCTGGCGCTCGCTCAGCGCGGTCGTGGTGACGCCCGCGACCAGCGCCGCGGCCCCGCCGCCGAGGGCCACCCCGACCGGGGTGAAGGCCCCGAAGAAGCCGCGCCTCCCGGCCGGGGCCGACTCGGCGAGGTAGGTGGCCGAGCCGGTCACCTCACCGCCCGCGAAGAACCCCTGCGCGAGCCGCACCACCAGCAGGGCGACGGGCGCGGCCACGCCCACGGTCTCGGCCGTGGGCAGCAGCCCGACGGCCGCGGTGGCGCCGCCCATCCCGGTCACGGTGAGGATCAGTACGGGCTTGCGGCCCACGCGGTCCCCGAGCCGGCCGAGCACGATGCCGCCCAGCGGCCGCATCAGGAACGCGCTGCCGAACACCGCGAGCGTGGCCAGCAGGGCGGCGGTGGGGTCGTCCCCGGGAAAGAAGTGTGGGCCGATGACCACGGCCAGATAGCTGTAGACGCCGAACTCGTAGTACTCGATGGCGGTGCCGGCGGCCGCCGCCAGCGCCGCCCGGCGCGGGCCGCCGCGCGCCGCGGTGGCCACGGCGGCCGCGCCCCCGGTGTCTCCGGGTGCCGTCGAGGCCGTTGATACGCTCGTCATGGGTTCCTCCGGGTCTGACCTGTCCTTTGCCGGGATGTGCTGTCAGTGCCGCCGGTACGGCGCCGGGGGCCCGTACGACGGTCATCCGCGGGACCAGCCCTCCCGCTGATGACCGTCGTCCTGCCGGGCCGGGCGCCGCCCGCCGGTGGGTCGGTGCGGACCGCCGGGCGGATGAAGACCGCCGGGCGGTGGCGGAGTGGCGGATCAGACGGCGAAGAGCTGTCCGAGGTCGGCGAACGCCTTGAACTCCAGCGCGTTGCCCGCCGGGTCGAGGAAGAACATCGTCCACTGCTCACCGGGCTCGCCCTGGAAGCGGACGTACGGCTCGATCACGAACTCCGTGCCCGCCGCGGTGAGCCGCTCGGCGAGCTTCTGGAACTCCGGCACCGGCAGCACCAGGCCGAAGTGCGGCACCGGCACCTGGTGGCCGTCGACCGGGTTGGTCCCGGCGATGCCGTCGCGCGGCGTCCCGGACGGGCCGTCGCCGACCTGGTGGGTGACGACCTGGTGGCCACCGAAGTTCCAGTCGATCCACTTGGTGTCCGAGCGGCCCTCGGCGAAGCCGAGCACCTTGCCGTAGAACTCCCGGGCGGCCTCGATGTCGTCCACCGGGATGGCCAGGTGGAAGGGGACGAGGGAGGCGGGCTGAGCGGTCATGTGCGTGTCTCCTTGGGCTTCTGATGGGGCTTCTGATGGCGTTTCAGGGAGTCTGTTTCAGGGTGTTCAGTGGACGGGGGCGAGCCGCAGCGCGTCCCCGGGGAGGGTCTGGCCGACGAGATCGATGTCGGCGTCGGTGACCACCCCGATGACGGGGTAGCCGCCGGTGACCGGATGGTCGGCGAGGAAGACGATCGGCTCGCCCGACGGCGGCACCTGGATGGCGCCGCGCACCGTCCCCTCGCTGGGCAGGTCGACCGAGCCGATGGCCAGCGGCGGCCCGGTCAGCCGCGCGCCCACCCGGTCGCACTGGGCGGAGACCCGCCAGGGCGTGGTGGTGAGCCGGTGCCGGTCCGCGGCGTCGAACAGCTCGTGCCGCGGGCCCCAGCGGAACCGGACGGTGGCCGGTGCGCCGCACGGGACGACGCTGAACGCCAGCTCCAGCGGGATCGCCGGGACCGGGCGCACCGGGCCAAGGCCGTACTCCGCCCCGGCGCGCACCGGGTCGGGGCCGAGCCCGGTGAGGGAGTCGCGCGAGGCCGACCCCAGCACCCGCTCCGCCTCGATCCCTCCGGATACGGCGAGATAGGTACGGCAGCCCGCCCAGGGGCGGCCGATGGCGAGCACCGATCCGGCGCGGAGCCACAGCCGCGGCGCGCCGTCGACCGGCACCCCGTCGACCGTCAGCGGCGCCGGGGCCCCGGTGACCGCCACATGGCGGGTGGTGGAGAGGGTGATCGCGAGGCCGCCGAGGGTGACCTCCAGGGCCGGGGTGTCCTCCGGGTTCCCGGCCAGCCGGTTGGCGAGCCGGAAGCTGCGCCGGTCGGCCGGACCGGAGGCGGGGACGCCCAGATGCGCCATCCCCGGACGGCCCAGGTCCTGCACGCTGGCCGCCGGCCCCGCCTGGATGACCGTCAGTACGGCGGGCTCCGGGCCGGTGCCGGGGGCCGGTGGCCGGTGCCGGGTGCGGACCCGGCGGCCCGGGGCGGCGGAGGCGACCGTCATGGCGCCACCGCCTCGAAGACCACCCGGTCGCCGACCGCGAGCCGGTTCGGCGGATCGGCGGTCACATCCCACAGCCGGGTGGTGGTGACGCCGATCTGGTGCCAGCCGCCGGGGGTTCCGCCGGGGTAGACCACCGTCTGGTTCCCGGCGATGGCCACCACCCCGGCGGCCACCCTCGGCCGCGGGCTGGACAGCCGGGGCAGCCGGAGGCTCTCCGGTACGCCGTCCAGATACGCGAAGCCGGGCGCGAAGCCGAAGAAGCCGACCCGGTACTCCCCCGCGCCGTGCCGCCGCGCGACCTCTTCCGGTGCCAGGCCGAGGCGTTCGGCGACCTCGGGCAGGTCCGGGCCGTCGTAGCGGACCGGGATCACGATGCGCCGGCCGGGCGGCGGTCCGGTGCGGTGGGCGCCGGGCCCGTCGAGCACGGCGCGCAGCCCGGCGGCGAGCTTACCCATCCCGGCGGCGGTCTCCGCCACCACCAGCACGGTCGTGGCGGCGGGCACGACCTCCCGCAGCCCCGACGCCCAGGGCTGGGCGCGGATCGAGGCGGCGACGTCGGCGGGCCGCCGATCCGCACACTCGATCAGCCAACCCCGGTCACCGGCCCTCCGCAGAATCGTTTTGCCAGAGCTCACGTTCGCCAGGGCCACCTTCACAGGGGTCGCGTCCGCCGGGGGCACGGCCGCCGAGGGCACGGCCGCCGGGGTCGCGTCCGCACGGGCCCCGTCCGCCGAGGGCCCATCCGCACGAGGCACGTCCGCCGAGGACACGTTCACAGACGTCACGTCCGCAGGGGCCCCGTCCGCCAGAGGCAGGTCCGCAGGGGTCGCGTCCGCAGACGGCACGTTCGCCGGGGTCATGGCCCTACTCCGACCCGGTCGGCGGTGGGGCCGGGCGGGCCCACCGCGACACCCTCCGACGCCAGCGCCTCCCGTACGGCGGCGGCCAGCCCGGCCGCGCCGGGGGTGTCGCTGTGCACGCACAGCGCGGCCAGCTCCCCGCCGTCCGGGGCGATCCGTACGACACTGCCGCTCACCGAGACCACGGTCCCCGACTCCGCCATCCGCAGGGCCCGTTCGGCCGCCTCGGCCGGGTCGGTGATCAGGGCCCCGGGCGCGGATCTGGGCACCAGCAGCCCCTCGTCGGTGTAGCCGCGGTCGATGAACCCCTCGGCCAGCGGGCGCACCCCGGCCTCCACCGCCCGATCCCAGACCGCGGTGCGCGGCTGGCACAGCAGCGGCAGCGCGCGGTCGTAGAGGGCGACGGCCTCGACGATCGCGGCCGCGTGCCCGGTGTGCCGGGCCGCCGCGTTGTAGAGCGCGCCATGGGCCTTCACATAGCCGACGCGACCGCCCGCGAGCCGGGCGAACACCTCCAACGCGCCTATCTGGTACAGGAGTTCGTTGACCAGCGTGGCCGGTGGCACATCGATGAAGCGGCGGCCGAATCCGGCCAGGTCGCGGTACGAGACCTGGGCCCCGATCGCCACGCCCCGGGCGGTGCTCGCCTCGCAGGTGCGGCGCAGGATGTCGGGGTCTCCGGCGTGGAACCCGCAGGCCACATTGGCCGCGGTGACCTGGTCCAGCAGCTCACCCTCGTCGGCCGGCCCCCAGACCCCGAACCCCTCGCCCACATCGGTGTTGAGCGCGAGGGCGGTCACCGGGCCGACTCCGCCCAGTACGCCTGGAGGGCGCCGCTGCTGTTCTCCCAGGCCGTGTGCAGCCCTTCCTGGCCGCCGTCGATGTGCGCGGTGATCTGCCGGGCCAGCTCCTCCGCGTCCCCGTCGGCCAGCGCCTGGACCATCGCGGCGTGCTCGTGGTGGACCCGGCCGTACGCCGAGGTGCCGTGGACGTAGAACCGGGAGTACGGCTCCAGCCGGTGGTACATCTGCGAGATGATCTCGTAGCGCATGGGCAGCCGGGACAGCCGGTACATGTCCAGGTGGAAGGCGAGATTCGTCCGCGACCAGATGTCGGCGCCGGACCCCGCGGCCCGCTCCATCGCGGTCGCCATCTCCTCGAACCGGCTGATGTCGCGCCGGGAGACCCGCTCGGTGACGTGCTCGGCGAAACTCGGCTCGATGAGCCGCCGCAGGTTGTAGATCTCGTCGATCTCCTCGAGGTCCAGCGCCGTGACGAACGTGCCGCGGCCCGGTGTCGAGCGCAGCAGGCCCTCGCTCGCGAGGGTGCGCATGGCCTCCCGCAGCGGGATGCGGCTCACCCCGAAACGGTCGGCGAGTTCGTCCTGGACCAGTCGGTGACCCGGCGGGTAGACGCCCTCGACGATCAGCCGGCGCAGCTCGTCGGTGAGGGCGTCGGCGCCTTGGGCATCACCGCGGCGGCCTCTGTCTTCTCGGCTCATATACTCTGTATACAGTGCATGCACCGGATGCGTGAAGAGGTTGGGCCGTAGGAAATCCGTCCGCCAGGTTCGCTCTCCGGGCCGCAGCCCCCTCAGCCGTCGGCCAGGGTGCGGTCCAGGAGCGGGAGCAGCCGGTCCCAGTGGCGTTGCAGTGCCGAGGGGTTGAAGGCGTCGGTGTCGGACATGGTGAAGCCGTGGACGGTGCCGGGGTAGATCTCGGAGGTGTAGCCGACCCCCGCGGCGTCCAGGGCCTGGTTGAGCTCGCGCAGGGCCTCGGGCGTCATGTCGGTTTCGGCGTGGCCGAGGTGGACCTGGGCGGTGACCTTGGAGAGGAGGCCGTGCAGGCCGTCGGGCCCGTCGGCGACCAGGGGGCCGTGGAATGCGGCGACGGCGGCCACCTGGCCGGGGTGGGCCGCGGCGGTGCGCATCGCCAGGAGGCCGCCTATGCAGTAGCCGATCACGCCGACCGGTCCGGCGCCGACCTCGGGCCGGGTGGTGAGAAACCTCAGGTAGGCATCGGCGTCGCACAGGATCCGTTCGGTGGTGTGCGCCTCGATCAGGGGCATCAACTGCCCGACGATCGCGGGCCGGACCTCTTCTCCGATGTGCTCGGGAAGTTCGATCAGCGGTGCCGGGCCATGCCGGTAGAAGAAGTTGGGGACGAGCACGTAGTACCCGTGCCCGGCCAGTTCGCGGGCCATCTCCCGCAGCACGGGCCGGATGCCGAAGGCGTCCGCGTACAGCAGCACCCCCGGGTGCCGCCCGCCGCCGTCGGGGAAGGCGGCGAAGGCGTCGGCCTGACCGTCCGGGGTGGGGATCCGCAGTGTCGTGGTGGGCAAGGTGTTCCTTCCATGGAGTTCGCTCAACAAACGTTTGTCACACCAACGTTGTTGGCGCGTGCGAACGTACATCGTTAGTGGGACCAACGCAATCGGTAGGATGAGCGCCATGACCAGAGCCGAAGCCGCGGACGTCCCCGACGCCGGCGCGCCCCAGACGCCCGGACGGCTGCGTCGGCTGGCGAGCCGGCTGCTGTCGCAGCTGACCATGCGGTCGGACCGGCTGATCAACGAGGGCCTGGCCCGGGCCGACGCCCGCAAGTGGCACTACGCCGTGCTCGCCTCGCTGGAGGAATACGGCCCGGGCAGCCAGGCGACGCTGAGCAGGCGCACCGGCATCCACCGCAGCGACATGGTCGGTGTGCTCAACGAACTGACCGAGCGCGGCCTCGTCGAGCGGGCGCCGGACCCCGACGACCGGCGCCGCAACACCATCACCATCTCCTCCCGGGGCCGCCGTCAACTGCACCGCCTCGACAAGGTCCTGGACGAACTCCACGACGAACTGCTCGCGCCGCTGAACCCGGCCGAACGCGACCAGTTCACGCGGTTGCTCACCCGCTTGCTCGACCACCACACCGGGACCTCCTGACCCCGATGGGCCGGCCGTGCGGGCTTCGCTCCGCCGCGTTATGAGGCGCGCATCGCGGGGACACGGAGCGTGGCGCTCGCGACCGTCAGCGCCACGAACCAGAAGGGTTGTGATCGTTGTGGGCCATGGCGGAGACGTCATTGACGAGCTGACCACCGACCACCGTGAGGTCGACGACCTCTTCGAGAAGGTCCAGGCCGCCGCGCCGGGAAGCCCCGAGCGGAAGCGTCTGATGGACCAGGCGACCATCGAACTGGTGCGGCACTCCGTGGCACTCCGTGGCCGAGGAGCAGTACCTCTATCCGGCCGTCCGCCGCCACATCGCGGACGGCGACGCGATCGCGGACAAGGAGATCGCCGATCACTCCCGGGTGGAACAGCTCCTCAAGGCGCTGGAGGGGCTCGACGCGGACGCCGCCGACTTCAACGACCTGGTGCTGAAGCTGAAGACCGAGGTCACGGCCCATGTCCACGACGAGGAAACCACCCTCTTCGCCCAGCTGCGTCAGGCGTGCGGCAAGGAGGATCTGCACGAGCTCGGTGAGAGCGTGCGGAGGGCGAAGAAGATGGCGCCCACCAGGCCGCACCCCAGCGCACCGGACACTCCCCCGGGCAACAAGCTCCTGGCTCCCGGCGCGGGACTGGTCGACCGGGCCCGCGACATCGTGACCGGGCGCGGCAAATAGACGGCGAATTGCCGACAAGTAGACGGAGGAACCACCGCGGATGCGCGGCCCGGCCCGGCTGCGTGAGATATGCCTGCGGTTGCTGCCCGTCACGGCATTCCCTGTCGGTGCGGGCGGTGGGGCCCTGGGTATGCGGCCGGAGGCGGGGCCCTCGCCCAGCGTGTACTGGATCTGGGCGCGCTGAGCGGCGACCTTGTCGCTCGCGCAGAGCCCCAGGCTCGGGGTCCGGGGCACAGCCCCGGGGGCTGGGGCGGAGCCCCGGTTTCGGGAAGGGGCGGGGAGGGGAGCGGCCCGCCGCAGGCGTCATCACCCGCCGGACACCCCCTAGCGCTGAGCGCTGCGCGCGGACACGGACGCGGCCCCGGGCACGTTGAGGTCTTGGTGGACCACGCGGGCAATGCCCTCGATGTTGGCGATGCCGTCGTCCATCGTGGCGTTGTCCTGCGAGAGCACCGTGATCGTGTAGTCGTGGTCGCCGCCGGTGAAAGCGCCGAGGCTATGCACCCGCCAACCGTTCGTGGCCCGCTCCAGCCAGCCGTTCTTCACATGCACCTGTGCGTCGCCCGGCGCGCCGGCCGGGGTCCCCCAGCGCTGCTCGGGGACGACCTCGCCCATCAGCTTCAGGATGTAGCCGCGGGAGCCCTCGCCGAGCACCGGGTTCGCGTGGGTCACCAGGTTGAGGAGCTTCTCCTCGTCGTTCGCGGTGATCTGGGTGAGCCCCCAGTGCCCCTCGCCGTCGAGGACGGTGTTGGTCATCCCCGCGGCCCGCAGGAATCCGTTGATCTTGTCCGCTCCGAGCTGCTTCCACAGCGCGGTGGTGGCATCGTTGTCGGACTTCGTGATCATGGCGGTGGCGCGGTCCCTCTCCTCCTGTGTCAGGGCGCGGTCCTCCTTCTGCGCGTCCCACAGCAGCGTGGCGAGCACGGTCACCTTGACCGTGCTCGCCGAGTCGAACGTCCGGTCCGCGTCGAGAGTGCAGGTTGTGTTCGTGGCGCGGTCGTGGAGGCTGATCGCCGTCGTCGCGGTGGAGCCGTCCAGCGCCGAGTTGATGTCTTCGGAGAGCTTGTCGGCGAGCCCCGGCTCGTCCGAGGTGCAGATCGCCGCCTGCGGGGCGGCCGCGTGAGCCGACCCCACCGAGGCGATCGTCGGCACGAGCGCCCCGGCGGCCAGCGCCGCTCGTGACGCCAGCGTGGTCCGGGGAAGCCGGGATATGCGTCGGTGTCGCCCCATGGTGTGCTTGTCCATTCGTTCGTGGTGCGGTTCATCACGCGGGGGCCTTCGTTCCGTCGCGAAGCGAAGACATCCCGGTGCTCCAGCACTGGATGACGAGCCACCGGCGGGTGAGGTTCAAAAACGTGTCCGAATCTCACAAGATCGCTCCACAACCGGCACAGCGCCTCAGCGGCCGACACGGCGAAGAGACCGGTCGGCGCACAGCGCGATCCGGCCACCCGACGCTGGGTGACCAGGTCCGCTCGCCGCCCGGTCGGCGCCCCAAGGGATTGACGCGCTCCGCCCGCTTTCATGATCATCCGGCGGGCCGTCGGGACAACGAGGACACGACGTCCGGAGACCGTGCGCTTCCTGAGCGAGACCGTGGCCCACTTGACGGCCTCCGGGTTCGTCGCCGAGGCGCTCGGCCGGTCCGGACAGAACCCGGCACTGGCCGCGCCGACGGAGCGGTGAACGAAGCGGGGCTGAGATCCCGGGGACTTCGCCATGTTCGTCGGTGGCCGGGCCGTGGCCGGAAGCGCGCCCTCCGAAACGATCAACGAGCAGACTGACGTGGCCGTTGACAGCCCCGCACTCCTGCCCCACCCGACCCGCGGGGCTGCTCACCACCCACGTTCCCCCCTCCACGGAAGAAGTTCCATGACTGACACCACATCCACCCGCCCCGTCGCTGCCATCGCCCGCCTCCTCATACCCGCGGCCCTGGCCGCGGCGGCCGCCGTCCTCGTGGGCTACCTGATCTTCGACGCCGCCGGAGCCGACTTCGACGTCACCATGTCCGGCACCGAGAGCACCGTCACCGCAGTTCAGGCGTGCCTCGCGGCCTTCCTGGTGAGCCTGGTCGGCGGCACCGCCGCGCTGCTCGTCGCGCGGCGCACGGCCCGGCCGACGCGGACCTTCGCCGCGATCGTGACCATCGCCGTGGCGCTGTTACTGGTCGGGCCGCTGGTGGGCGCCGATCAGGCCCTGACCGTCGTGGCCCTCGAAGTGCTGCATCTGCTCGCGGCGGCGGCCGTGCTCATCGTCGTCCTGCCGCGCATCGGCACGACCACCACCACGTCGACGGACGCCTGACCGACAAAAACTCGCCGACCTACGGGATGGGGCCGTCCTTGACGCCGCAGACCGAGCAGACCTGAGAGGCCGGTTCGAGGGGCCCCTCTCCACGAGGACGACCGGCCGCCGGTGCGGCGGAAACCTCAACAGGCCGCCGCACACACCTACTTCTTGGCATATGTTGGACGGATGAGTTCTCATGACCTGGAGCCCCGGCCTCCATCCCCCCTGGTGGAAAAGATAGACAGCGCCCTGGCGGTACTGATCATCGTCGGTATCGCCTTCGGATCCTTCTGGCTGGCCTCGGGCCTCACCTCGTCCTACATGGTGCTCTTCCACTGAGACGCTCGGGCCGGGTGCGGACCGGGACGCCCCGGCCCCGCCCCGGCCGCGCCCGTCGGCGTCAGTCGATGGTGAAGTAATGGCCGTCGTCGAGGTCGGCGATCAGGCCGGGGTGAACCGGCTCCCAGCCCAGCAACTGCCTGGTGTCCGCGTTGGGCATGGTGATGTCCATCGTGATGAACGGGAAGCCCGTGAAGTGGTCCGCGGCCCGTTCGGCCGGGATGCTCACGGCCGGAACGTTCAGGTGGCGGCCGATGGTCTCGGCGATCTCGCGCACCGTGATGCCTTCTTCGGCCGCGGCGTACAGCTGTGAGCCGGCCGGGGCCTTCTCCAGCGCCAGCCGGTAGAGGCGGCCGACGTCCAGGGTGTGACCGGCGGGCCAGCGGTTGGTGCCGTCGCCGACGTAGCCGGACACACCCGTGTCGCGGGCGATCTTGATCAGCGTCGGGATGAAGCCGCCCCTGTCCCGCGTGCTGTGCGTCACCGGCGGGATCGCGACGAGCACGGTCCGCACGCCGCGTTCGGTGAGGTCGTGGAGGGCGCGCGAGACGGCGGAGCGGGGGTTGGCCGCTATCGCCGCGTCGCGCTCCGCGTCGCCGGTGGGCGTCAAGCCGACGCCGATGAGGGTCTTGCCGGTGTCGGCCAGCGTGTCGCCGAGTGTCCGCACCACGGCCAGGTCGGCGGCCACGGCGTCGGCGAACTTCCCGGCGGGGATGGCGTCGTGGTTGAACGCGAGGTGGACGACCGCGTCCGCGTCGGCGGCGGCCTCGCGCAGACCGTCCAGGTCGTCGATGTCGCCACGGCGCACCTCGGCACCCAGGGCTTTGACGGCGGTGGCCGAGGCGTCGGACCGTGCCAGGCCGACGACCTCGTGTCCGGCCTGGAGCAGTTCGGGCACCACGGCCGACGCGATGTGGCCGCTGGCGCCGGTGACGAAAACACGCATGCGTGGCTCTCCTCGAGGGATGCTCCGCCCAAGCGAAGCGAAGTGATGTGACTTGGTGCCGTCACCATAGCCGAAGTGACGTTACCAAGTCACATCACTTATGCTGTGCGCATGGCTCGATGGGAACCGAACGCGCGGGAACGGCTGGTGCGCGCCGCACTCGACCTGTTCACCGAGCAGGGCTACGACGCCACCACCGTCAACGAGATCGCCGATCGGGCCGGTCTGACCAAGACCACCTTCTTCCGGCACTTCTCCGACAAGCGGGAAGTGCTCTTCGCCGGCCAGGACACCCACACCCGGCTCCTCGCCGACGCGATCGACGCGGCGCCCGGCTCCGCGACACCGCTCGAGGCGGTCCGCGCCGCACTCGACGCCCTCACGGCCACCTTCACCGACGACCGCCGCGAGTTCGGCGCCAGACTCCGCCCGGTCATCGCAGGCCACACCGAACTGCAGGAGCGCTCGGCCTTGAAGCGCGCGAAGCTCGCCGAGGCCGTGACGGACGCGCTCCACAAGCGCGGCGTGCCGGAACCGACCGCGAGCCTCGCCGCCGAACTCGGCATCCGCGCCTACCACGACGCCTTCGACCAGTGGGCCGATCCGGCGAGCCGGAAGACGCTCACCGAGCTCACCCGCCACACCCTCGACCAACTCCGCGCCGCGCTGGCCGCACTCGACTAGAGCCTGTCCGTCAGAGCTCGTTCGTCAGAGCCTGTCCGTCAGAGCTCGTCCGCCCGGACTTCAGATGGCGCTGGAGTTGGCCGTGCGGTGGGCGTGGGCGTCGATCAGAGCGAGCGTGGCTTCGGGCTGTTCGATCTGGGGCAGGTGGCCGGCTCCGGGGATGACCTCGAAGTGGGCGTTGGCGAAGGCCGCGGCGTAGGCGGCGCCGTAGGCCGGTGTGACCACGCGGTCGCTCTCCCCCCACAGCAGGAGTGCCGGTGTCTCCACCCGGCGCAGGCGGCGCAGCAGTTTCGCGTCGTGCATGTACGGCTCGCCCGCGAGAACGCGCATGGTGGCCATGTTGGCCTGCCGGATGGCGCGTTGGTCAGCCGGTACGTCGGCGGGGTCCACGTAGTAGCGGTCCGGGTCGTGCCAGGAATGCTCCGCCACACCGCGGGCGTCCAGGGCGAAGAAGTCCGTGATCGGCTCGCCGGGGACGTCCACCCCGACCGCGTCGATCAGGACGAGGCCGCCGATGACACCCGCGGTGTCCCGTACCGCCATCTCGGCCGCGATCCAACCGCCGAGCGAGGAGCCGACGACCAGGGTGTCGCGCAGGCCGCGGTCGTGCAGGAGATGCAGGTAGGTCAGGGCCAGATCGTCCACGCCGGTGAGCCAGTCGGGGCGGGGCGTCCCCTCCCAGCCGGGGTGCACGGGCGCGAGCGTGTGCGCGGTGCGCGAGAGGTGTGCGGTGATACCGGCGACCGTGGCGGGCCCGCCGCCTCCGTGCAGGACGAGCACCGGGCGGCCGGTGCCCGCCTCGGAGAGGGTGAGGGCCAGATCGTCGCACGCGGCCGCATGGGCAAGGGAGTTGATGTCCGTTGTCATGACTCAAACTCTAACTAAGCTTCTTTAATTAAGCTAGTTTCATTGCGGGTAGACTTGCGACATGGATGCTGATCTGCAGGTTCTGGGGCGCGCGGTCAAGCAGGCGCAGTACCGACAGCACCGGGCGCTGGACAGCGCACTGGGCGAGGTCGGTACGACGCTGGCGCAGTGGGACGCGCTGCGTGCCATCAGCGGCCGGCCCGGAGCGTCGGCACGCGAGCTGGCCGCGGTGACGTTCCAGAGCGAGCAGGCGTTCGGGGCGCTCGTGGGCCGTCTGGCCGCACAGGGACTGGTGGAGCGCAGGCCGGGCCACGGGCGCCGCATCGAACACCGCCTCACACCCGCCGGCGAACAGACCCTGGCCGCCGGCCACCAGGTCAGCGAAAAGGTCCTGGAGGAGTGTTTCTCGCCCCTCCCGTCCGCGGACCGGGCCACCCTGCTCGGCCTGCTGCGACGGCTCAACGAGGAGGCCCCGCCCGCGTCAACCTGACGTCAGCCGCCCTTGCGCATCCCGGCCGTAGAGCGCGGCGATGTCCTGAAGAGATGGTCCGCCCGCCACACCGCCGGTCACGGGGGCGTGGGGGCGGCGACCTCCCGCAGCAGCTCCATCACGGCCTGGGCGCGGGCGGTCTGGGTCATGCCCTTCACCGAGGCGATCTTGACTTCGAGCGGGGGGCTTCCGTCCCTCAGCTCCAGTTCCGCGATCTCCCCGCCGCCGTAGGTCTGGCTGGTCGCCGGCCGCTGGTTCAGCACGGAGTATCCGAGCCCCCGGGCCACCAGGGAACGCACCGTCTCATAGCTCCGGGTGCGGTAGCGGACATCGGGCGCGGTGCCGGTGGCGGCCACCAGCGAGCGGAAGTAGTCGCGGCTGTGCGGCAGGTCGAGCAGGACGAGGGGTTCCGCGGACAGTTCGGCCAGCTCCACGGTGCCCTGCCGGGCCAGCGGGTGATCGGCCGGGACGATGACGTAGGCCGGGGCCCGCGCGATCGTCTCGCTGCGCAGGTCCGGCTCGGCCGACAGGCCGAGGCCGTAGGTGAGGGCGAAGTCGATGCGCCCCGCGCCCAGGGCCTGGACGAGCTGGTCCGTCTCCGCTTCCACCACGTCGATCTCGATGCCCGGGTAGCGGCGGGTGCACTCGCTGAACAGGGGCGGCAGATAGTACGGGGCCAGCGTCACGAAGCAGCCGACGGCCACCGGCCCGGAGATCGTCTCGCCGTCTCCCCGGGCCTCCCGCTCGACCTCGCGCGCGCGGGCCAGCAACTCCCGCGCGTGGCTCTGGAGCCGCTCCCCCGCGGGTGTCAGGGTCAGTCCCCGGCCCCTGCGGCGGATGAACAGCTGCACCCGCAGGTCGCGCTCCAGGTTGTGGATGGCCGCGGACACGGCGGACTGCGCGATGTGGAGCGCCCCCGACGCCTCCGTCATCGAACCGCGCTCGGCGGCGACGAGGAAGTAGCGGAGTTGCAGGAGGGTGAAACCCACCGGTGACGTCATGCGTGACCCTCGCGCTGGTGATCGGTGTCCGTGCCGGTGCCGACCTTACGCGGTGGCGCCCAAGCGCTCCGCTGGAAGCGCCCTGACCTGCCGCCGATCGTCCGCGGCGCCGTCGTGGCTGGTCCCACGCGGCGGAGCCGCATATCGACACAGCCGCGCCGCGGAGCCGCATATCGGCACAGCCCCGCGCCCCTTCGGGGCGCCACCGAACCGCAGCCGCTGCCACCTATCCGCCTAGTCGCGCTCAGGGGCCGCGTTGGAGACGTCCTCGGGGCGCAGCAGGGCGGAACCGGCGGTCTCCTTCAGGGTCAGGGCGGCGATGAGACCGCCGCCGGCGAAGACCATCAGATAGGGGCCGGGCACCAGGGTGGAACCGGTCGCGGAGATGAGCACGGTCATCAGATACGGCACCGTGCCGGCGAACAGCGCGGCGGTGAGGTTGTAGGCGATGGACAGGCCGCTCTGGCGGGTGCGGGTGGGGAAGATCTCCGCCGACCACACCGCGTAGGTGCCCAGGATCGCGGCGAGGATCGCACCGAGCAGCAGACCGGCGACCCAGGTTCCGGCGAGCCCGGTCCGCATCAGGAGGAACGCGGGGGTGGCGAGGACCAGGAGGGCCGCGGTGGCGCCGACGAAGACCGGTTTGCGCCCCACGCGGTCGGACAGCAGCCCGAACACCGGGACCAGCACCAGCCCCAGCAGCGAGATCACCGTGGACAGCAGGGCGGCGCTGCCGGCCGAATGCCCCAGGTGGTCGGTCTCGTAGGTGACCAGGTACGTCAGCACCGCGTAGAAGGGCACGTGCATGGCCGCCATCAGGCCCGCCGCCTGGAGCAGCTGCCGCTTGTGGTGGCGGAGCAGCTCCCGTACGGGGGTGCGCGGCACGGTGTCGTTGGCCTCGAGGGTACGGTACTCGGGGGTGTCCTCGATCTTGTTGCGGATGATGAAGCCGATGACGCCGAGCGGTGCGGAGATGAGGAAGGGGACGCGCCAGCCCCAGGAGGTCAGCTGGGCCTCGTCGAGCCCCGTCGACAGCAGCAGATAGACGAACGAACCGGCGAGGAAGCCCAGCAGGGAGCCGACCTCCAGCCAGCTCACCCCGAATCCGCGACGGCGCCGGGGGGCGCTCTCGGCGAGGAAGCTCGCCGCGCTGCCGAACTCGCCGCCCGCCGCGAATCCCTGGATCAGGCGAAGGATCACCAGGAGCACCGGGGCGCCGACCCCGATCGCGGCGTAGCCGGGGAGCAGGCCAATCGTCAGGGTCGCGCCGGACATCATGAAGATGACCAGCGACAGTGTGCGCTTGCGGCCGATCCGGTCGCCGAGCGGTCCGAACACCATGGCACCGATGGGCCGGATACCGAAGGAGACGGCGAACACGCCGAACACGGCGAGCAGTCCGGTGGTGCCGTTCTCGTCCGGGAAGAACACGGTGGCGACGGTACCGGCGAGATAGGCGTAGGCGGCCCAGTCGAACCAGTGCACGAACACGCCGACGGCTCCCGCGGCCACGCTCCTGCGCAGTGCGGCGGCGTCGGTGGCCACCTCGACCTCGGCCGTGGTGACGTCGGTGTGAGTGGTGGGCATTGCGCGCCTCCTTGGGATGGGTGGAAGAAGCCGGAGCTGTGCGGGTGCCGCCTCGGTCAGTGGCTCGCGTCTCGGGCCGGGCTCCGGTCCACACCGGTCCAGGCCAGCGCCGTCGCCCCGTCGAGCAGGGCCCGCTGGGCGGTCCCGCCCACGCAGAACGCGGCGAACTCGTGCTGGTGGTTGGTGGCGGGCAGCGAGCCGATGCCGATGTAGGGGTGGATGGCGGGCACCACCTGCGAGACGTTGCCCATGTCGGTGGAGGCGCGGTTCATCCGGGCGGCCTGCCCGGGCGGCGCGAACTCCCGCCCCAGGGCGAGCGCGTTCGCGCGGTAGTGGCCGAGGGCGGTCTCGTCGTTGCGGAACTCCGCGTACGGCTTGCTCTCCGGCTCGATCTCCAGCTCGCACCCGGTGGCGAGGGCGCCCGCCTCGAAGGCCCGCATGACCCGTGGTTCCAGCTCGGCCAGTTCGGCGAGGGTTTCCGCCCTGACGTACCAGCGGCCGGTGGCCCGCTCCGGGATGGCGTTCGGGGCGTCCCCGGCGTGGGTCACCACGCCGTGCACCCGGGCGGAGGCCGGGAGTTGCTGGCGGAGCAGCCCGATGGCGACCTGGGCCACGGTGAAGGCGTCGGCCGCGTTGACCCCGGCCTCGGGGTAGGCCGCGGCGTGCGCGGACCTGCCGGTGTAGGAGACCCTGGAGTGGCTGACCGCGAACGGACGGGCCTCGGCGACGTCGACGGGCGCCGGATGCGCCATCATCGCCAGGTCCACCCCGGCGAAGGCGCCCCGGTCGAGCATCTCGATCTTGCCGCCGCCGCCCTCCTCCGCCGGGGTGCCGTAGACCTCGACGGTCAGGCCCGCGTCGTCGGCGACGGCGGCCAGGCCCAGCGCGGCGCCGACCGAGCTCGCCGCGATGAGGTTGTGCCCGCACGCGTGGCCGAGGCCGGGCAGCGCGTCGTACTCGGCGCACAGCGCGATCCGGACCGGCCCGCTGCCGAACCGGGCGTGGAAGGCGGTGTCCAGGCCCAGATAGGACGAGGTGACGTCGAATCCGGCGCGGTCCAGCGGCTCGGGTACGGCGGCCGCCGCCCGGTGTTCCTCCCAGGCGGTCTCCGGGTCGGCGTGCAGCCGCTCGGACAGCCGGATCAGCTCCTCGGCGTGCCGGTCGACCTCATACCGGGCGGCCTCTTTCAGCGGCCCCAACGTCCCCATCGCCTTCATCGCGTCCGTCACCTCCATCGCCTCCGTCACCGATCGCCCGGTACGCCGTACGAGGGGGCGGAGGCGGGATCGAGCCCACGGCGCACGTAGTCGTCCCGCTGCGGCAGCCAGACGGCGAGGAGTTCGGCGAGCCGGTCGACGGGGTCGTCGGCCCAGTCCACGCGCAGGTCGGTCACCCGCCAGTCCACGTCCGCGACGACCGCGAGGCCCGCGGAGTGCACCGGCCCCTCCTCGCCACCGGCCGCGACGGCCGCCTTCAGGGCGGTGACCAGCCGCTCTTCCAGCTCCCCCGGGGCGGCGGAGTACGCGTCGAGGAGGACGTCGGGGATGTGCTCGCCGCACAGCAGGTTGCCGGCCGCCACCGCGCCCTCGGCGGTGGCCGAGGCGTACCTGCCCAGCGTGTGCGACCCGCTGTAGGCGAACCCGGGCCCGGAGCGGCCCACCACGGTCAGCTGCCGGTAGGCGATGGACTTCGCGTTCCGCGCCGCGCCGGTGACACCGGCCAGGGCGCGCTCCGCGTCGCCGTGTTCCGCCAGCCCCTCCAGCAGGCTCGTGCCGAGCGTGGGGTCGGTGATGTTCTGCGAAGTCGCCGCGCCGACCCCGGGCCGCAGATGTGCGACCCGGGCGGCGACCGCCGGACTGGAGGAGCTGGCCACGATGCCGAACCGCTCGCCGTCGCGTACCACCAGGGAGAACGTCATGCCTGCTCCTCCTCGGGGATCACGGCGACGGCGTCGATCTCGCACAGCCACTCAGGACGGGCCAGGGCCGACACCACCAGGCCGGTGGAGATCGGGTGGACGCCCTTGGTCCAGCGGCCCACGGTGCGGTACACCGCCTCGCGGTAGCGCGGGTCGATCAGATAGATGGTCAGCTTGACCAGGTGCTCGATCCGGCTGCCCGCCTCTTCGAGCAGCGTCGTGATGTTCGCCATGGCCTGTTCGGCCTGCGCCTCGGCGTCGCCGATGCCGACGGACTCGCTGGTGTCGAGGTTCTGGCCGATCTGGCCCCGGACGTACACGGTGTTGCCGGCGACCACGGCCTGGCAGAGGTCGTTGTCGAGGTTCTGCTCGGGATAGGTGTCGCGGGTGTTGAACGGGCGGATCCGGGTGTGTCCGCCGGCGACGATCGGGGCCCTGGTGGCCTTGGCCTTCGCCCGGCGGCCCTCGCTCGTGGAGGTCATCATCTGCTCCTCAGTCGCTGCTCAGTTCTTCCAGGCGGTCGGCGCGGCACCGGGCCGGTCGCCGGTGCCGTACGCGAGGTAGCCCCGCTGGGTCGCGATGTGGTCGGCGACGTACCGGGCGTCGTGCCAGACGCCCCAGATGAAGCTCGATCCCCGGCGGGACAGCCAGGGCAGGCCCAGGAAGTAGACGCCGGGCTCGGACGACACGCCGCGCCGCTGGTCCGGCCGGCCGTGCTCGTCGAACGCGTCGACCTCGAGCCAGCTGTAGTCGGTGGCGAAGCCCGTCGCCCAAACGATCGAGGTGACCCCGGCCCCGGCCAGGTCGAGCTCCAGCCGGGGGTCGGCCACGCCTTCCGGGTCCGGCCCGAGGATGTGGGCCTCCGGCTCCTCGGGGAGGTCGAGCCCATTGCGCTCGACGTACGCGTCGGCCGCCCGGAGGAGTTCGAGGTACTTGGCGTCGCCGAGCGCGATGTTCGTGGCCAGATCCGGCGCGAAGCGCAGCACGCCATCGTCGTAGGACGCGGTCAGACCGACGAGCTCGATGCCGTCGGCGGCCAGGGCACGGAAGTCCACGGTGTGGCCGCCGCGCGCGCCGCTCACCGCGATGGTGACGTGTTCGGCACCCTGCGGCGGCGTCTCCGCGTCCCAGCGCCCGAGCACACCGAGCCACCAGCAGAAGTCACGTCCGCGGTACTGGCGGGCGGGGCGGTCGTGCGGACCGACGGAGAGGAAGACGCGGCGACCGGACCGGCGCAGCTCGTCGGCGATCTGCACCCCCGAGGACCCGGCCCCGACCACCAGGACCGCGCCCTCGGGAAGCCGCTCCGGGTTGCGGTACGCGCTGGAGTGGATCTGCGCGGGGACGGCGCCGTCCGGGACGATGGGCGGGATCACGGGCCGCTGGAACGGTCCGGTCGCGGCGACGACGAAGCGCGCGTCGATGGGGCCCTCCGACGTCTCGACCCGGAAGCCGGGCCGACCGGGGGGCCTGCGCACCGAGGTCACCTCGACACCGCACCGGATCGGGGCACCGATCTTCTCGGCGTACGTGACGAAGTAGTCCGCGATCTGGTCCTTCGAGGCGAAGGCATCGGGGTGGAGGTCGGGGTCGACGTCGGAGAACTCCAGCCCCGGGAACCGGTCGTGCCACGCGGGCCCGTTCGCCACCAGGGAATCCCACCGCTCCGACCGCCACCGCTCGGCGATACGGTGCCGCTCCAGCACGATGTGCGGCACACCGTGGGCCCCCAGGTGCTCGCTCATCGCCACGCCTGCCTGGCCCGCCCCGACGACGACTACTTCGGTCTCTTCACTCAACGTTCAGCCTCCACTCGGGCGGCGGTTCATCCCGGTGTCGCGTTGACCGGGCCACCGCACGAGGGATCCTTGGACATGGCCGTGGTTCTGTCCAACAGATGTTTCCGTGGAAGCCAATCTGATTTACAGATTCAGACGTCAGAGAGGGCGGCGGCTCCTGCGGCCGAGCCGGACGCCGCGACACCGGGCAAACATCGCGCGGGACTAGATCATCTTATCGAGTTAATGTCAACGGCTTCCCAGGGCCGACTGGGCGCACCAGCCGCTAGTGTCCCTGGGGATCTGGACGGATTCCTAACGTTTGCCCCCTCCCTTCCTCTTTTCGGTGCCACGCACGCACGCCACCCACCCCCTACGAAAGAGAGCCCGCCCGATGACCGTCCTGCCCGCGGCCGCTTCCCGCTCCGGCATCCCCGCCGTCGACCTCCCCGCCGCCGAGGTGCGGACACCCGGCGCCGACGTCGAACGGATCCTGCGTGGTCCGAACGGCCTCGGCACGGCAGGCCTGCACCTGGCCCGGCGCGAGGCGCCGCCGACGCCACCGCCGGTTCCGGCGGAAGGCAACCCGATCCCGGGCCTCTACCACCACCCGGTACCGGAGCCCGACCCCGTGCGGGTGGAGGAGGTCGGCCGCAGGATCAAGGCCTGGGCATTGGACGAGGTCGACCTGTACCCCGGGGAGTGGGAGGACCAGTTCGACGGCTTCTCGGTGGGGCGCTACATGGTCGCCTGCCATCCGGACGCTCCCACCGTCGACCACCTGATGCTCGCCACGCGCCTGATGGTGGCGGAGAACGCGGTGGACGACTGCTACTGCGAGGACCACGGAGGTTCGCCCATCGGCCTCGGCGGACGCCTTCTGCTGGCGCACACCGCCCTCGACCCCCTGCACACGACGCGGGAGTACCAGCCGCGGTGGGCGGAGTCGCTCCACTCGGACGCGCCCCGACGCGCCTACCGCTCCGCCATGGAGTACTTCGTCCGAGCGGCCGGCCCCTCCCAGGCCGACCGGTTCCGGCATGACATGGCCCGTCTGCACATGGGGTATCTCGCCGAGGCCGCCTGGGCGCAGACGGACCACGTCCCCGAGGTGTGGGAGTACCTGGCGATGCGCCAGTTCAACAACTTCCGCCCGTGCCCCACCATCACCGACACCGTCGGCGGCTACGAACTACCGGCCGATCTGCACGCCCAGCCCGCCATGCAGCGGGTCATCGCGCTCGCCGGAAACGCCACCACCATCGTGAACGACCTGTACTCGTACACCAAGGAACTGGACAGCCCCGGCCGGCATCTGAACCTGCCCGTGGTGATCGCCGAACGGGAGGGCCTCTCCGACCGCGACGCCTATCTGAAGGCGGTCGAGGTCCACAACGACCTCATGCACGACTTCGAGGCCGAAGCCGCGGCCGTGGCCGTCGCCTTCCCCGTCCCGACCGTGCAGCGCTTTCTCCGGGGCGTGGCCACGTGGGTCGACGGCAACCACTACTGGCACCAGACCAACACCTTCCGCTACAGCCTGCCCGACTTCTGGTAAGAAGAATGGAACCCTTGTGACCAGCACCGACCTCAGCACCAACCTCAGCGCCGACGTCGCCGCCTCCGCCGGCACCTCCGTGTTCATCCCCGCCCCGGCGACCCCCTACCAGGGGGACATCGCCCGCTACTGGGACCGCGAGGCCAGGCCCGTGAACCTGCGTCTCGGCGATGTTGACGGCCTTTACCACCACCACTACGGCATTGGGGACGTCGACCGCACCGCCCTCGGCGACTCCGACGACAGCACTTACGAGAAGAAGTTGATCGCCGAGCTCCACCGCCTGGAGTCGGCGCAGGCCGCACTCCTCCTGGACCACCTCGGCCCCATTGAGCGTGATGACACGCTCGTTGACGCCGGCTGCGGCCGCGGCGGCTCGATGGTCATGGCCCACCAGCGCTTCGGGTGCCGGGTCGAGGGCGTCACACTGTCGGCCAAGCAGGCCGACTTCGCCAACCAGCGTGCCCGCGAACTCGGCATCGACGGCCACGTCCGCGCCCGCGTCTGCGACATGCTCGGTACGCCCTTCGAGACCGGGCGGGTCGCGGCCTCGTGGAACAACGAGTCAAGCATGTATGTCGACCTGGAAGACCTCTTCGCCGAGCACTCCCGCATCCTCGCGATCGGCGGCCGCTACGTGACCATCACCGGCTGCTGGAACCCGCGTTACGGCCAGCCCTCGAAGTATGTCTCCCAGATCAACGCGCACTTCGAGTGCAATATCCACTCCCGCCGGGAATACCTGCGCGCCATGGCCGACAACCGCCTCGTACCGCAGGCCGTCATCGACCTCACTCCCGCGACCCTGCCCTACTGGGAGTTGCGGGCCACGTCCTCGCTGGTCACAGGCATTGAAGAAGCGTTCATCAACTCCTATAAGGACGGCTCCTTCCAGTACCTGCTCATCGCGGCCGACCGCATCTGACCGTCGGCCACCGACATGGGCCTGCCCCGCCACCAGTGGTGGGGTCAGGCCCATGTCGGCATTCATGAACACGCCTCAGCCGTTCAGCCCCGAAGTCGGCTCTGGTCGAGAACGGCCCCCACGCGTCCGGCCGCGTGACGGGCCGGGGACAGGTGTTCGGGGTGCGCCTTCGCGCCACGGTGGCCCCTTTCCCACGATCGGCCCGGGACCCCTTGGTTATCGCAGAGGTCTGCACTGGTTCAAGCGCGCACCAAGCAGGACCCGTGAGGTTCTTGGGAACCGGTGGCCGACGAACTCCTTGCCGCGTTCCGACGCCCCTCTCCACCACTCCACCCGGACTCCGATGGGGTGGCAGCCTGCTGGCGTGCTGCGAACGATGAACGGGGTGACGGCGCGTGACCTGCCGCCCAGTGCCTTCGCCCCCGTGATGGCGACCGGAATCGTCTCCCAGGGACTGGCGGCGGTGGGTGCCCGACGGCTGTCGGACGCCCTGTTGGCCGTGGCCGTGGTGCTCTACGGCTGGTTACTGGTGGGACTGATGTGGCGGGTGGCGCGATATCCGCGCGAGGTGGCCGCCGACCTGCGGGATCCCGCGCGGCTCTTCGGCTTCTTCACCTTCGTCGCCGGCTCCGATGTGCTCGCCGTCCGGCTGGCCCCGGGCCCCGCGCGGGCGGCCGCGGCGGCCCTGCCGGTGCTTGCCGTACCCGTGGCCGTCCTCCTGCTGGGGTGTGTGGCGTTCATGGCGCACCGGCTCGGCGCGGGCGGGATGGTGCGGCGCGCGGACGGGGTCTGGTTCCTGTGCGTAGTGGGGCTCCAGTCCGCCGTCCTGGCGGTGGCCGCGCTGGCCCCCGGTCGCGCCCGGCCGGCCGAAGCGCTCGGCTGGGCGGCCGGGGTGCTGCTGTACGCGGCGGTGGCCACGGTGGTCGCGTGCCGGCTGGCGCGGTTCGGGATCCGGCCCCGGGAGCTGTCACCGCCGTACTGGATCACGATGGGGGCCTGCGCGATCAGCCTGCTCGCCGGTGCCCGGCTGGTGCACCAGGGGCTCGACACCCCCCAGCTCCGGGCGCCGATCCGCGTCGTCCTGCTCGCCCTGTGGGGCTGGGCCACCTGCCTGCTGCCACCGCTGCTGGCCGCCGGGATCTGGCGGCATCTGCTGCACCGGGTGCCTCTGAGGTACGAGCCGACGTGGTGGACCATCGTCTTCCCCACGGGCATGTACGCCATGTCCACCACCACGCTCGGCGAGGCCGAGGGAATCCACCGCCTGGTGCTCCTCGGACATCTCGCGGTCTGGGTGGCGCTGGGTGTGTGGTCGCTGGTCGCGGCCGGTCTGGTGGGGGTGCGCTGCCATCGGACGGCGGCGGCGAATTCAAGCCAGAAACTGGGTCAAGAGACATGAAAATCCGGCCGACGGACGTTGTTCATCGAACCGGTGAGCTCTCCCCGCTTGCCCACCAGGCAATGATGACACCTTGTCAAATTCCGTTCATCGCACCGCCTCCATCGGCACACATGTCCACCACAGGAAAGGCAAACCGCAAGGAAAAAGCGAGCTAGGTGATGCTAAACGACTTAAAGGAGCCATACGGCACGGCTGATGCGCGAGTGATGCTGTCGCGCGACACGCAATCAGGCCCCGGCCGACCGTTCGGCGCGGAGCCTCAGCCGAAGGAGCTGGACCGTGGTGCGCCGCACAGCACGAGAGAAGGCCGGGACCGCCGCCTCGGCGGTGACGGAGAGACTGCTCGCGGCGGGGACCGCGCTCCGCCGCCTCCCGGCCACCCCCGACCTGCGGGCCGTCTACCGGACCGACCAGACCGTGGAGGACTCCCCCTACCGCGAACGCTGGGCGCACGACCGGGTGGTCCGCTCCACCCACGGCGTCAACTGCACCGGGTCCTGCTCCTGGAAGGTCTATGTCAAGGACGGGCTGATCACCTGGGAGACCCAGCAGACCGACTACCCCTCGGTCGGCCCGGACCGCCCCGAGTACGAACCGCGCGGCTGCCCGCGCGGCGCCTCGTTCTCCTGGTACACCTACTCCCCCACCCGGGTGCGCCACCCCCTCGCCCGCGGTGTGCTGGTCGAGCTCTACCGGGAGGCCCGGGACCGGCTCGGCGACCCGGTGGCCGCCTGGGCCGAGATCACCGGCGACCCGGACAAGCGGCGCCGCTACCAGTCGGCCCGCGGCAAGGGCGGGCTGGTGCGGATCGACTGGGAGGAGGCCCTGGAGATCGCGGCCGCCGCCCATGTCCACACCCTGCGCGCCCACGGCCCGGACCGGATCGCCGGCTTCTCCCCGATCCCCGCCATGTCGATGGCCTCCCACGCCGTCGGCGCCCGCTTCATGGCGCTGATCGGCGCGCCCATGATCTCGTTCTACGACTGGTACGCGGATCTGCCGATCGCCTCCCCGCAGGTCTTCGGCGACCAGACCGACGTCCCCGAGTCGGGCGACTGGTGGGACGCGGCGTATCTGATGCTGTGGGGCTCGAACGTGCCGGTCACCCGCACCCCCGACGCCCACTGGATGGCCGAGGCCCGCTACCGGGGCCAGAAGGTGGTCGTGGTCTCCCCGGACTACGCGGACGCCACCAAGTTCGCCGACGAATGGCTGCACCCCCACCCCGGCACCGACGGGGCGGTCGCCATGGCGATGGGCCACGTCATCCTCAAGGAGTGCTTCGTCGAGCGCCAGGTCCCCTACTTCACGGACTACGTCCGGCGCTTCACCGATCTGCCCTTCCTGGTGGAACTGACCGAACGGGACGGGCGCCGCACCCCGGGCGCCTTCCTCACCGCCGCCGCCCTGGCGGACACCGAACCGCGCCTGGGCGCCCACGCCGACGAGGCGGCCCGGCGCTGGATGCCGGTGCTCTACGACGCGGAGACCGACCGGCCCGTGGTCCCCCACGGCACCCTGGGCGACCGCTGGAGCAAGGGCGGCGAAGGCCGCTGGAACCTCGACCTGGAGGGCATCACCCCCCGGCTCACCCTCCACCGCACCCCCGGCGCCCAGGTCGCCGAGGTGGAGCTGCCCCGCTTCGACGAACCCGGCGCCACCATCCGGCGCGCCGTCCCCGTACGGCGGCTCGGCGGACGGCTGGTCACCACCGTCTTCGATCTGCTCCTGGCCCAGTACGCGGTGGGCCGCCCCGGCCTCACCGGGCAATGGCCCACCGGGTATGACGACGCCTCGGCACCCGCCACCCCGGCCTGGCAGGAGGCCATCACCTCGGTCCCGGCCGCGGCCGTGATCCGCGCGGCGCGCGAGTTCGCGGGCACGGCGGAGAAGACCCGCGGCCGCTGCATGATCGTGATGGGCGCGGGCACCAACCACTGGTTCCACTCCGACACCATCTACCGCTCCTTCCTCACCCTGCTGCTGCTCACCGGCTGCCAGGGCGTCAACGGCGGCGGCTGGGCGCACTACGTGGGCCAGGAGAAGGTGCGCCCCTTCACCGGCTGGCAGCAGCTGGCCACCGCCGCCGACTGGACGCGGCCGTCCCGGCAGATGGCGGGCACCCCGTACTGGTACCTCCACACCGACCAGTGGCGCTACGAACGGTACGGCGCCGACGCGCTCGCCTCGCCCACCGGCCAGGGGCTGTTCACCGGCCGTCACACCGCCGATCTGGTCGCCCAGTCGATGCGGCTGGGCTGGATGCCCTCCTACCCCACCTTCTCCGCCAATCCCCTGGAGCTCGGCCGCCGGGTGCGGCAGAGCGGACGCCCGGCACAGGAGTGGGTCGCCGAACAACTCGCCGCGGGGGAGCTGGAGTTCGCCTGCGAGAACCCCGACGCGCCCGAGAACTGGCCGCGTGTGCTCACCGTGTGGCGGGCCAACCTGATCGGCTCCTCGGCCAAGGGCAACGAGTACTTCCTGCGCCATCTGCTGGGCGCCCAGGACAACTCCACCGCCGAGGAGACCCCACCGGACCGCCGCCCGGCGGACCTCGCCTGGCAGGACCAGGCGCCCCACGGCAAGCTCGACCTGCTGCTCGCGCTGGACTTCCGGATGACCTCCACCACCCTCTTCGCCGACCTCGTGCTCCCCGCCGCCACCTGGTACGAGAAGCACGACCTGTCCAGCACCGATATGCACCCCTACGTACACGCCTTCAGCCCGGCCATCAGCCCGCCCTGGCAGGCCCGCACCGACTTCGACATCTTCCACGGCCTCGCCCGCAAGCTCAGCGAACTCGCCGCCGGACGGCTGGACACCGCCCACGACCTGGTCGCCACCGCCCTGATGCACGACACCCCGGGCGAGACCGCCCAGCCCGGCGGGACCGTACCGGACTGGCGCGACGGCCAGACCCCGGCCGTACCGGGCGTGAACCTGCCGAACGTCGCCCTCGTGACCCGCGACTACACCGCCGTCGCCGACCACCTCGCCGCCTTCGGCCCGCTGGCCCAGCAGGCGGGCATGCAGGTCAAGGGCGTCACCGTCACCCCGGACCAGGAGGTCGCCTGGCTGGCCGACCGCTGTTCCACCGCCACCGGCGGCGCCGCGGCGGGCCGGCCCCTCCTGGACACCGACGCCAAGATGTGCGAGGCCATCCTCGCGCTGTCCGGCACCACCAACGGGCGCCTCGCCGCCGAGGGATTCGCCCGGCTCGCCGAGCAGTGCGGCCCCGGCTCCGGCCTCACCGAACTGGGCGCCTCGGTGGCCGAGCGCCGCGTGGTGTTCTCCGACACCCAGGCCCGCCCCGTGCAGGTCGGCGCCAGCTTCGAATGGTCCGGCAAGGAGGCCCCCGACCGCCGCTACGCGCCGTTCACCATCAACACCGAACACCGCAAGCCCTGGCACACCCTCACCGGACGCCAGCACTTCTATCTCGACCACTCCTGGATGGCCGAGCTCGGTGAACAACTCCCCGTCTACCGGCCGCCGTTGGACCTCGCCGCCCTCGGCGAGGCCCAGCCCGGGACGGACGGTGACACCGGCCGCTCGGTCACCGTCCGCTATCTCACCCCGCACTCCAAGTGGTCCATCCACTCCGAGTACCAGGAAAACCTCCTCATGCAGACCCTGGCCCGCGGCGGCCCGGTCATCTGGCTCAGCGTCCCCGACGCGGAGGCCATCGGGGTGTCCGACAACGACTGGATCGAGGCCGTCAACGCCAACGGCGTCGTGGTGGCCCGCGCCGTGGTCTCCCACCGCATGCCCACCGGCACCGTGTTCATGTACCACGTGCAGGAACGGCTGGTGAACGTGCCCAAGTCCGAGGCCACCGGCCGCCGCGGCGGTGTGCACAACGCCCTCACCAAGCTCCTCATCAAACCCACCCACCTCATCGGCGGCTACGCCCAGCTCTCCTTCGCCCCCAACTACTACGGACCCACCGGCAACCAGCGGGACGCGGTCACCGTCATCCGGCGCCGCTCCCAGAACGTGGAGTACTGACATGCCGCGCCACCGGCCGCGCAGCCCCCGGGTGATGGCCCAGGTAGCCATGGTCATGAACCTCGACAAGTGCATCGGCTGCCACACCTGCTCGGTCACCTGCAAACAGACCTGGACCAACCGCTCCGGCACCGAATACGTCTGGTTCAACAACGTCGAGACCCGCCCCGGCCAGGGCTACCCCCGCGGCTACGAGGACCAGGACACCTGGAAGGGCGGCTGGCACCTCAAGGGCGGCAAGCTGGTGCCCCGCACCGGCGGCCGCGCCCGCCGCCTCGCCCGGCTGTTCGCCAACCCCGAACTGCCCCGGCTGGACGACTACTACCAGCCCTGGACGTACGACTACGACACCCTCACCACCGCCCCGCTCGGCGACGACGTGCCCACCGCCCCGCCCCGCTCCCTCGTCGACGGCCGCCCCACCGCCGTCACCTGGGGCCCCAACTGGGACGACGACCTCGGCGGCGGCCCCGAACACCTCGCGGGCGACCCGGTCCTGGCGAAGATGAGCGAGAAGGTCCGGCTCGAGTACGAGCAGGCGTTCATGTTCTACCTGCCGCGCATCTGCGAACACTGCCTCAACCCCTCCTGCGTCGCCGTCTGCCCCTCCGGCGCGATGTACAAGCGGATCGAGGACGGCATCGTCCTGGTCGACCAGGACCGCTGCCGCGGCTGGCGCATGTGCGTCAGCGGCTGCCCGTACAAGAAGGTCTACTTCAACCACCGCAGCGGCAAGGCCGAGAAGTGCACCCTGTGCTACCCGCGCATCGAGGCCGGGGAGCCCACCGTGTGCTCGGAGACCTGCGTGGGACGGCTGCGCTACCTCGGCGTCATGCTCTACGACCCCGACAAGGTCGGCGAGGCCGCCGCCACCACCGACGAGAAGGACCTCTACGAGGCCCAGCTCGGCTGCTTCCTCGACCCCGAGGACCCCGACGTCGCCCGCGCCGCCGCCGACTCGGGCATTCCGCACGACTGGATCGAGGCCGCCCGGCGCTCCCCGGTGCACGCGCTCATCAGCCGGTACCGGGTCGCCCTGCCGCTGCACCCCGAATACCGCACCATGCCCATGGTCTGGTACGTCCCCCCGCTGTCCCCGGTCGTCGACGCGCTCACCGCCACCGGCCACGACGGCGAGGACCCCGTCAACCTCTTCGGCGCCATCGACAGCCTCCGCATCCCCCTGGGCTATCTCGCCGAACTCTTCACCGCGGGCGACCCCGGACCGGTCGAGGCCGCCCTGTGCCGGCTGGCCGCGATGCGCAGCCATATGCGCCGGATCAACCTCGGCGAGGAGCGCGACCCCGCCATCGCGGCGGCCGTCGGCCTGGACCAGGACGGCATCGAGGCGATGTACCGGCTGCTCGCCCTCGCCAAGTACGAGGAGCGGTACGTCATCCCCACCAGCTACACCGCCACACCCGGCGGCGACGCCCCCACCGACACCTGCAGCCTCGACGGCGACGGGCTGCCCGGCATGATGCCGTACGAGGGCGCCGGCGCCTTCCACGCGCCCCCGGCACCCGAACCCGCCGGCGCCGGATCCGGCCTCGCCGGCCGGCTCAACCTGCTGAACTGGAACGGCCGCGGCCGCCCCGCCGGGCTGTTCCCCCAGCGCGACGAGGGCGCCCGGTGAACCCGGCCACCCCCGCGGTGCACCAGGCCGCCGCCCTCCTCCTCGGCTACCCCGGGCCGGACTGGCCCGCCCGCCACGCCCTGGTACGGGACTGCCTGACCGAACTCACCACCCCCGCCGCCGCGCCGCTGCTGCGATTCTGCGCGGGGGTCGACGGCGTCCCGGTGCTCGACCTGGCCTCCGCCTACGTCCGGACCTTCGACCGCAGCCGCCGCCGCACCCTGCACCTCACCTACTACACCGACGGCGACACCCGCCGCCGCGGCGGCACCCTCGCCGCGCTCAAGGCCCACTACCGCACCCACGGCTGGGCGCCCCCCGAGGACGAACTCCCCGACCACCTGCCGCTGATGCTGGAGTTCGCCGCCCGCTGCCCGGCCCCGGGCACCCAGCTGCTGTGCGACCACCGCGCCGCCCTGGAACTGCTGCGGATGTCCCTCACCGACCACGGCAGTCCGTACGCCGACGTCCTGTGCGCCGTCTGCGACACCCTGCCCGGCCCCTCACCGGCCGACCGCGCCGCGGCCCTCGCGCTCGCCCGCGGCGGACCGCCCACCGAAACCGTGGGCCTGGCCCCCTTCGCCGCGACCACCCCCACCGACACCCCCCTCGCGAGAGGATCCGGTCGATGAACCACCTGCACATCGCCCTGTGGGGCGTCCTGCCCTACCTCGTCCTCACCCTCTTCATCGCCGGCGCGGCCTGGCGCTACCACTACGACCGGTTCGGCTTCACCACCCGCTCCAGCCAGCTCCACGAACACCGCCTGCTCTCCATCGGTGGGCCGCTCTTCCACTACGGACTGCTGTTCGTGATCGCCGGCCATGTCGTGGGCCTGCTCATCCCCGAAACGCTCACCGAACGGCTGCGCGTCAGCGAATCGCTGTACCACGCCAACGCCCTGCTCGTCGGCGGCACCGCGGGACTGGCCACCGCCACCGGCCTCGGCATCCTGCTGTACCGGCGGCTGCGCGTGCCCGCCGTACGCGCCGCCACCAGCCGCGGCGACCGCGTCGTGTACCCGCTGCTCGCCACCGTCCTGCTCGCCGGGCTCACCGCCACCGCCACCGGCGCCGGACACCACTCCTACGACTACCGGCAGGGCGTCTCGATCTGGTTCCGCAGCCTGTTCACCCTCGACCCCGACGTGCCCGCCATGGCCGACGCGCCCCTGGTCTACCGGCTCCACGCCCTGCTGGCGATGGCCCTGTTCGCCCTCTGGCCCTTCAGCCGACTCGTCCACGCCTTCACCGCCCCCGTCGGCTACCTCGCCAGGCCCTATGTCGTCTACCGCTCGCGCACCCCGGCCCCCCGGCGGCAGCGGGGGCCGGGGCACCGTCCGGTCAGGACGGGTTCTCCGCGTGGGTGAGGGTGGTCCAGGCGTTGAAGTAGTTGTCCGTGCCGGACGGGCGGTGGGCCTCGGTGTACTTCTGGGTGTTGGACATGCTGATGCCGAGGCGGTTGTGGAGGGCGTTGTAGCCGACCTCGGTGACCTGGTCGAGCCCCTTCTTGACCGAGCCCCCGCACAGCCAGGACGGCACGGCGGTGCCGTTCTCGTAGGCGGTGTGGAAGCCCAGGGCGTAGCGCAGCCGGTCCTGGATCTTCGGGTAGAGGTCCTGGCCCTGGATGCGGCTGGTCTCCGCGACGTCCGCGATGGAGGCGATGCCCCAGCCGGTGTGCCCGAAGTCGCGGCAGGTCTCCTGGGCGAGGCCGTCGGCGAAGGTGCTCTGCCCCTGCCAGTACTTGATGATCTCGGCCTCGGTGTCGATGCTGCTGTCCGCGGGCGGCTTGGGTAGGTCGCCGTCGCTGGTCAGGTAGACGTACGCCGGGACGCGGTCGAGGTAGGTGCTGACCGCCTTGTCGTAGGCGGAGCGGTCCTCGAGGAAGACCGCGATGCCGATGGCAGCCTCGGTCATCACCAGTTCCCAGTTGCCGTTCTTGGTGGCGGCGCCGTTGATCACCTCGGGGAGGTAGACGTCCCGCAGCATGGTGGCGAAGCGTCCGGCGCCCGGCCAGCCGCCGTCGTAGGTGTACTTGATGATCTCGGCGGCGCGCGGCCAGGTGGCACCGGACCAGCCGGACTGGAGCGGGGCGTTGCTGTTGGTGTGATCGGTGATCGTGGCGGACCAGGCGTCCATGATCTCGATCGACTTCTTGGCGTATCTGCTGTCCCGGGTGAAGTACCAGGCGAGCGCGTCGGTGTAGGCCGCGATGGCGTCCTGGCGCTCCTCGGTGCATCCGTGGTTGGGGTTGGACGATGAGCCGCACTCCACGACGGCGCGCGGCTGGGGGGTACGCGACAGCGAGGCGTAGGAGCTGCCCATCATGTCGTCGTAGGCGGCCTTCCACGGCTGCTGGCCGGCCTGCACCTTCGAGCGGGCGTAGTCGAGTTGGGCCCGGCTCACCAGCACCCCGGGATGGGTGAAGGCGGCCGGCGCGGCCGTGGCCCGCGGGGCCGGTCCGCCGAGCTGAAGGCTCAGCAGACCGGCCAGCAGGGCGAGAACACTGAATAACGCGGTTCTGGTTCGTGCCATCCGATGACCTCTTTTTGTTCATGGATGAGAACACAGTTCCCACATGCGGACAGGAATGGCCTGGACCATAAGGACCGCCCGCGAACATGTCAATACTCATGGCGATGGCCGGGAAGCCCTTTGCGAGCCCGGCCGGGCAGGCCGGGCTCAGCTCCTTCAGAGGCTGCGGGCGGCGATGTCGCCGTGGGAGGTGGTGGCGCGGATGTCGAGTTCGGCGGTGCCGTCGTTCTTGAGGGCGTTGCTGATGCGGCCGTAGCCGGTGTCGGCGTCCAGGGCGGCGGAGACGCCGGCGGCGGCACCGACCGAGATGTCGCCGGACTGGGTGCGGAGCACGACCCTGCCGCGCACCGCCTCGGCGATCCGGATGTCGCCCCGTGCGGTGCTGATCTCCGCGGGGCCGCCCAGCCTGCCGACCTCGACGTCACCGTCGAGCGCGGTGAGGCGGACACTCGCGGCCTCGTCGAGCTTGACCTGGCGGTACGCGCCGTCGAAGGCGACGTCGCCGAGGCGGCCGACGCCACGGAGCTCGGAGCCCGCGGCCTTGACCTCGACGCGGGAGCCGGCGGGCAGCTGGACGGTGACCTCCAGGGATCCGGAGGGGCCGAAGAGCTGACTCTTGGGCTCGGGGGCGTGGATCCGCAGGACGCCGTCGGCGTAGGCCACGGTGGTCTGCTCGGCGGCCTGGACGTCACGGCTCTTGGAGCGGTTGGCGGGCAGCACCTCGACGGTGGTGTCGGCGCGGTCGGCGGCGATGAACTGGACGCGCCCGGCGGGGATGGCCAGGACGGCGTGGATCGGGGCGGGGGTGTCGAACTTCCGCATCATGTTCTCCTGCGCTGGCTCGTTGTTTCCGATGCCAGAAACGCTACGTTGCTTTCCAGAATCAGGCAACGAGTTCGTTGCATACAGCGGCCATGTATGCAGGTGAGAGCAAGGAAACTGTTGCAATGGATGAGACGGTAACGCAACGGCAGTCATCGCAGCCATTGCAATGAGCGAGAAGTGAACGCTATCCTCGGAGGCAGCGGACCACCACGAAGGATCACCAAGGAGATCGCGATGCCGGGAGGCAGGCTCACCCAGCAGGAACGCCAGCAGATCGCACTGGGGCTGGCCGACAGCCTCCCCTACGCCGAGATCGCCCGGCGCCTGGACCGCCCGACCTCGACGATCACGCGTGAGGTGATGCGCAACGGCGGCCCCACCGCCTACCGCGCCGACCTCGCCCACCGCGCCACCGAACGCCGCGCCCACCGGCGCAGGCCCGCCTCCTCGCGCGGGCCGGCGTCGGCCCCCCAGCCGCACGGGCGCGACGCCGACGCGGTGGCCGAGTACGAGGAGACGCTCACCACCGTCCTCATGGCCTCGGGCCTGCCCAAGATGACGGCCCGGGTGCTGACCTGCCTGTTCACCACCGACGCGGGCAGCCTCACCGCGTCCCAACTCGCCCAGCGCCTCCAGGTCAGCCCGGCGTCCATCTCCAAGGCGATCGCCTTCCTGGAGAGCCAGAGCCTCGTCCGCCGAGAGCGCGACGAGCGCCGCCGCGACCGCTACGTCGTCGACGACGAACTCTTCTACCAGGCGACGATCGCCGGCGCCCGAGCCAACGACCAACTCGTCGCAACCGCACGCCAAGGCGTCGCCGTCCTCGGGCCCCACACCCCCGCCGCCGCCCGCCTGGAGAACATCGCCCGCTTCCTCGACTTCATCAGCGAAAGCATCACCCGCGCCGCCGAACAGGCCCGCGAAGTCCTCCACACCAAACCCGGGCCGACCTGAGACGTGGTGTCCGGCCTCGGGCGCCGAGCCGACCGTGGACCAGCTCGCGATCACCACACACTTGTCGGTCAACACACAAGTTACTTGTTAGGGTATCCGCATGGTCACCACTCGCCGTACCCAGCAGGAGCGCCGCGCCCAGGCCGAAGCCGCGCTGCTCAACGCCGCCGCCGAACTGGTCGTCGAGCACGGTGTGCGGTCCCTGACGCTGGCACGGGTCGGCGAACGAGCCGGTTACAGCCGCGGGATCGTCACCCACCACTTCGGGTCCAAGCAGACCCTGATCGAGCGACTGGCCCGCACCACGCAAGCCGGATTCGTCCCCGGGCTCGCGGACCTCCCGCCGGGACTGGACCGGCTCCTGCGACTCGTCGACGGCTACATCGGCGCCTCCCAAGGCGCCGGAACCATGAACCGGGCCTTCCTGCTGCTGTGGGCCGAAGCGGCCACCGCGTCCGAACTGGCCCCGATCTTCCGCGAGCGCGACGAGGCATTCCGCTCCGACCTGCGCGCCGACGTCGCCGCCGGCATCGCCGACGGCGACGTGCGCCCGGACGTCGATCCCGACGACGTCGCCATCGCGATTCTCGGACAGCTGCGCGGGATCGGTCTGCAGTGCCTCCTCGACCCCCACACCGTCGACACCGCACGGCTGCGCCACACCGTCACCGACTACTGGCGCCAGGCGTTGCGTGTCCGGTAAGACGCCCGAATGACGCGCCCGCTCACACTCGTTCCGCCCGTTCGGCAGGGCAGGGGGAGGCGAGGCTCGGTGCGGGGGTGAAACGGCGGGCGAGGTCGGGCAGGAGGGTGGCCAGGCCGACCAGCGCCATGACCGCGGGGCGAAGCCGGCCAGGAACACGGTGTTGAGGATCAGGCCGACGGCGAGGACAGGGACGGTGTGGCGGTCGGCGAAGCGGCCGACGACGGTGGCGGCGCCGTAGGCGATCAGGGACGCCATCCGGCCGTGCGCGTCAGGTGGTGGCCAGCAGCAGATCTTCTCCGCTCGAGGGGCGGAGGCCGTCGGTGCGATCGGCGAAGTAGCGCTCGGCGAGCGAGCCTCCCGACACATGCCGGACGTCGCGGAAACCGGCTTCGCGGGCCAGTTCCAGCATCTCGTGCGGTTCGTAGAAGCTGATGAACGGCGTTCCGGACGCTTGCGCGCCCTCCTTGCTCGCCCGGAGGCCGGGGCGGTCGGCGGCGGCGAGGAGTTCGAGCGGCAGCAGGAAGGTCATGGCGAGCGTCGAGCCGGGCGCGAGCCCGGCGATCTGGCGCAGGGTGGCCGTGGTGGCGTCCTTGGTGAGGTACATGGTGACGCCGGTGGAGACGATGACCGCGGGTCGGCGGGCATCGAAGCCGGCGGCGGCCAGCTGCTTCAGCCAGTCTTCGCTCGCCTCGAAGTCGACCGGCACCAGGTGCAGCCAGTCGGGGACGCCGTAGCCGAGTTCGTCCAGGCGGTGGCGTTTCCAGGCCTGCGGGCCGGACTGGTCGACCTCGAAGACCCGTACCCGGGAGGCGGCCTCCGGCCTGCGCTGGGCGAAGGTGTCCAGCCCGGCTCCCAGGATGACGTACTGGGTGACGCCGTGGCCGGCCCGCTCATCGATCAGGTCCTCGATGAAACGAGCGCGGGCCACCATGGCCGCCCGGAACCCTCTGGTGGCATCCGGGTCCATGTCGGGGCGGCGGCGCCAGTCAGCGCCGGGGTCCGCCAGCCGCAGGCCGATCTCGTCCTCGAACACATGCGGCGGCGGGTCGACCTGGACATGCATGGCCCGCCAGAGGGCGGTCCGCACGGCGGTGCTGTCCGGCGCCCCGGTCTGCTCGTCCACCACGGGGTTCCCCTTTCGTCGCGGTCAGCTCTTGGCGGGAGCCTGGAGGCTCCACAGGCGCCCGTCGGGGTCGCGGACGGTCATCTCCCTGGTCCCGTAATGGGTGTCCTCGAACGGCGTGACCACCTCGACGGCGGGGCCGGGACGGAACCCGTCCGCGTCCGCCACCTTCAGCACGATCCGCGTCTGGGGCTCGCGATCCTCGGGGACCTCGGCGATGAAGACGTACGGCCCGTCACCGTTGCGGAGTTGGCCGGAGTTGTGGTCGGTCGCGAACTCCAGCTCGTAGCCCAGCTCCTGGAAGAACCTCGCCGACTTGCCCCAGTTGTGGGTCGTCAGGAACACGGCCTCGATACCTTCGGTCGCCATGTCAGCTCTCCTTCTCGATCGATGGCTGTTCGTGCCCATGGGCGTCGTCGAGGTAGGCGCGCAGTGCGTCGGCGACCAGCGCCGACAGCGACATGCCCGACTCGATGGCGTGGTACTTGACCTGCTTGATCAGCTCGATCGGCAGGTACACGTTGAACTGCTTGACTTCCCTGTCACCCACGAGTGCGATGCTAGCATCCTAGCAAGCTAGGAGACGAGGGGCGCGGCCGTGGCGAACCGTCCGGAGCCGACCCGCTTGGTGAGCACCGCGTGCCGCCCCCAGCCCGCCTCCCGGACGAGAGCAGGGGCCTTACACCGGCTTCCCCGCGCCGTTCGCCTCGTTCCCTCCGGACAGCAGGGTGTCCAGCATGTACTGGCGTGAGCGTTCGATGCCTTCGAGGACGACCCGCCTGATCTCCTCCTCCGAACCGCTCCTGATCGTCTCGACCAACCGCCCGTGGTTGACGCTTGTGTAAGGGGGTCGGCCGAGTTCACCCCGGAGGTTGAGGAAGCGTTCAATCTCCTCGTGCAGCGTGTTGATCATTGGGATCATCAGCGACACGCGCGCGACTTCGGCGATCGCCACATGCAGCAGCCGGTTCGCCTCGTTCAGGTCGGGACGTGAGGCGTTCGGCGCCACGGTCGCCGCGCTGAGTGCGTCCAGGCGATCCAAATCCTCGGCGCCGGCTCGCTGTGAGGCGAGCACGGCCGCTTCCGGCTCGAGGAGCCGTCGCAGGCGATAGGTGTCCTGGAGGTCGCCGAGGTCCGTCGGCTTGACGAAGGTGCCGCGCCGCGGGACGACGACGACAAGGCCCTCCCTGCGCAGCGCGTTGATGGCCTCGCGTACCGGGGTCTTGCTCATTCCGTAGCGCTCGGCGAGCCACGCCTCGACGATGACGTCGCCGGGGCGGAGGCGGCATCGGATGATGTCGCGCTTGAGGGACGCGTACGCCTGCTGCGCCATCGACGATCCCGAACTCACAGCACGGCTCCCCTTCAAGCACCCGCGTGGCGGCCCTCGCCATCCGGCGCCCACCTGCGCGAAGACCTGTTGACAACTACCTTCCCGAGCGTATCATCCCTGTGAAATATCACAGGGATTGCACGAGCCCGGTGGGAAGACCGACTCGTGCCGAACGGAAGCGGAACCCTCCCCGCGGTCACCCAGAGCCGCGTTCACCGCCGACCCGATAAGGCCCCAGATGACGCAACTTCGCAGCAGCAGTCCAACCGTGGCTGGCTCCATGAACCGGTTGTTCCGGGCTCTCAGCGCCTTGGAACGCGCGGGAAACAGGCTTCCCCATCCGTTCTGGCTGTTCTGGATCTTCGCGGCACTGCTCGGTGTGCTCAGTGCCGTGCTGGCCGGCGCGGGCGTGTCCGTCACACTGCCCTCAACAGGTGACTCCGTCGCGGTCAAGAGCCTGCTCTCGCTTCAGGGAGCCAAGTTCGCCGCGGAGTCCGCGCTGGAGAACTTCGCCGGGTTCGCGCCGCTGTCGGTCGTGGTCGTGGTTCTTCTCGGCGTCAGCGTCACCGAGAAGAGCGGCCTTCTCACCGCGCTGCTTCGCGTCACGATCGGCCGTCTGCCCGTGCGGTGGCTGACCTTCTCCATCGCGTTCGGCTCCATGATCGCGCACGTCATGAGCGACTCGGCCTACATCGTGATGATCCCGCTGGGAGCGCTGGCCTTCCGGACCGTGGGCCGCAGCCCGGTGCTCGGCCTGATGGTCGCCTACGCGTCGACGGCCATCGGCTTCAACGCCAGCCCGCTGGTGACGCCGGCCGACGCGGTCAGGTCGTCCCTGGCGGCCGAGGCCGCACACACCGTCGATCCGGACTATGTCATCACTCCGGTGGCCACCTACTTCTTCACCGCGGTCTCCTCGGTGTTCCTCGCCGCCGTCATCGCCCTCACGGTCGACCGCGTCCTGGCCCGACGGCCCGAGTTCGTCACCACACCCGAGGACGACGCGGCCGCCGACAGGCTCTTCAACACCACCGCCCACGGCGAGGCGCCCCGGCACGGCGGCCCGGCCGGCGAGGTCCCCTCCTCCTTCACGTTGAGCGCCGTCGAGAAACGCGCCATGAGGCTGACCGGCGCGGTGCTCGTGCTCTACGTGCTGGCGGTGTCAGCGCTCCTGCTGCCGGGATCCCCGTTCCGCGGCCAGGGCGGCAGCATCGTCCAGTCCGTGGTCGTGGTGAACATCGCCGTGTTCATCTCGCTGCTGTTCGCGATCCTCGGCATCGTCTACGGCAGGCAGGTGGGCACGATCCCCTCGCTGTCGGCCGTCCCCTCCGCCATGGCCGACGGGGTGAGGTCCTTCGTCCCCGTGATCGTGCTGTTCTTCGTGGTCGCGCAGTTCCTCGCGTACTTCACCTGGACCGGTATCAGCAATGTGATCACCGTCGAGGGCGCCCGGCTCCTGAAGTCCCTGGACGCGCCCCACCTCATCATCCTGCTCGTGATCATCCTGGCCATCAGCGGACTGAACATCATCATCAGCAGCGGTTCGGCGATGTGGTCCATCCTCGCCCCCGTCGTGGTCCCCCTGGCGATGTACATCGGGCTCTCCCCCCAGGCGGCGATGGTCTCCTTCATGATCGGGGACTCGGTCACCAACACCACGCCCATGAACGCGTACTTCGTCCTGGCCCTGGGATTCCTCCAGCAGTTCCGGAAGGGCGCGGGCATCGGAACCATGCTGTCCTTCACGGTTCCCGTGGCCCTCGCCGTACTCGTCTCGTGGTCGTCCTTCTTCGCCCTCTGGTACGCCCTGGGAATTCCGCTCGGCCCAGGGGTGCCCGTCAGATGACGCCACCACCACATCAGCGCCTCACACGGCTCGGCACCGCCGAGCCCACTCCCCCACCACTTCGGATACGGAAGAGTCATTCACCATGGGCAGCATCGCCATCATCGGCGCAGGCAACGTCGGCCAGGCCATCGCCGGCCACATGTCCTTCAAGGGACACGACGTGCGGATCTTCGACAGGTGGGGCCGCGATCTTGAACCGATCAAGGCCAACGACGGCATCGACATGACCGGAGACGTGGAGGGCCGCGGCACACCCTCGGTGCTGACGACCGACCTCGGGCAAGCCGTCAGCGGCGCCGAGGTGGTCATCGTCGCCGCGCCCGCCTTCGCGCACGCCTATCTGTCCCAGGAACTCGCGTCCGTCCTCGCGCCGGACCAACTCGTCCTGTTCCAGCCGGGCGTGCTCGGCAGCGGCGTCGAGCTCGCGCGCATGTTCGCGCTCGCCGGCCGGCGGCCCTGCCTCATCGCGGAGACGCCGACCAGTCTCTACACATGCCGGCTGCGCCGCCCCGCGCACGTCTACATCGGGGCGATCAAGCACGCCGTCCCGCTGGCCGCCGTACCCAGCGCGGACACGCCCCGGGCCCTCGACATCCTGCGGACGTACTTCGGTGACCGGTACGTGCCGGGCGAGGACACGCTGACCGTCGGGCTCAACAACTGCAACCCCATCTACCACGTTCCGCCGGCGGTGCTGAACTTCAAGACGGTCGAGGACGCCGACCGCCACCCGCTGCACAGCCTGGTGACACCCCGCATCGCCGAGGTCATCGACGCCCTCGACCGCGAACGCCTCGCCCTGGCGGACGCCCTCGGAGTGAAGGCGGCCAGCTTCTGGGACTTCCTCAACACCGCCTACGAGGTGACCGAGGGCAGCTTCGTCGAGCGCATCGTGCAGGGCTACGGCCGTCAGGGATTCCCCGAACCGGACTCGGTCAAGCACCGGTACTTCACCGAGGACATCCCCTTCGGGCTGGTCACCTGGAGTTCGCTGGCCGCGCAGATCGGGCTCTCCCTGCCCCTGACCGACTCGTTCGTCGCCCTGGGCACGGCCCTGTGCGGACAGGACTTCGTGGCCGGCGGCCGCACAGCGCGGACGCTGGGTTTGCTCGGCTCCGACGTCGACGGCATCCGCGCCGCGTTCGTCGACGGGGCGGTGTAGCCGCGCGCCACAAGCCGTAACCCGCCGCCACAAGCGGGAATCCGCCGCCACAAGCGGGGATCCGCCGCCGCACGCCGGAATCGCCCGCCGGGCGAGCCGTCCGGCCCGCTGCCCCAGAAGGCGCGATGCCTTCTGGGGCCGGGTGGGAGGCGGCTAAAGGCGGTACGGGACGGTCACGGCAGGACGACCAGTTCACGGCTGGTGCGGTTGAGCCGTTCACCGCCGTCGTCGGTGCAGACGACGATGTCCTCGATCCGGGCCCCGAACCGGTCGGGAAGGTAGATGCCCGGCTCGACGGAGAAGGCCATGCCGGGCTCCAGCGGCAGGGCGGAGCCCGCCACGATGTAGGGCTCCTCGTGGGTTTCCAGCCCGATGCCATGGCCGGTCCGGTGGATGAAGTGCGGTCCGAAGCCCGCGTCCGTGATGACGTCCCGGCCGATCGCGTCCAACTGCTCGGCGGTGATACCGGGCCGCACCGCGTCGGTCTGGGCACGCTGGGCGGTCAACAGCACCTCATACAGCCGTCGGTACTCCGCCGGCGGCTCGCCGACGACGTAATCGCGGGTGGAGTCGGAGCAGTAGCCGTCTTCGGTGGTCCCCCCGATGTCGACCACCACGGGGTCACCGGGCCGGATCACCCGGTCGGACAGCTCATGGTGGGGACTGGCGCCATGGGGTCCGGAGCCGACGATGACGAAGTCGGCCCGCACATGGCCTTCGGCCACCATGGCGTCCGCGATGTCCCGGCCGACCTCGCGTTCGGTGCGCCCGGCGCGCAGCCACTCGCCCATGCGGGCGTGCACCCGGTCGATGGCCGCCCCCGCCCGGCGCAGCGCCTCGACCTCGGCCTCGGTCTTGCGGATCCGCAGCCGGCCGAGCACCTCTCCGGCGAGTGCCTGGTCGGCGTGGGGCAGCGCCTCGCGGAAGGCGACGACCTTCTCGGCCCACATGTGGTTGTCGACGCCGACCCGGGCCATACCGGCGGGCAGCCTGGCCGCGACGAGGGTGTACGGGTCCTCGGTCTCGGCCCATCCGGTGATCTCGATGCCGAGGTTCCCGGCCGGGGACGCGAGCGCGGCGGGCCGCTCCAACTCCGGGACCAGGAGGAAGGGTTCGCCGTCCACGGGGAGCACGAGACAGGTGAGCCGCTCCAGGGGAAGGGCCTGATAACCCGTCAGGTAGCGCAGATCGGCGCCGGGGCTGATCAGCAGCGCGCCCAGGCCCGCGTCGGCAGCGGCCTCCCGGGCGCGCTCCAGACGGTCGGCGGGGTAGAGATCGGTGGGGATCACGGGGAGTTCTCCATCCTGATGTCGGACCGGGCTGAGGCAGCAGCCCGGTCCATCCTCCACCGGCCGGGCTCCTTCAGCGTCGTCCGGTCTCTCGGCGCCCAAGCCGTTGACCGCTCCGGCAGCGCGCCCTACCGGGCACCGGCCATACGGGCCTCCCGGAGGGCGCGGATTGAGGGCACCCGTACCGTGCTCACGGGCGTGACGCCGGGGTGTCCGGGGTCAGTGCGCGTGGTGGTGCTCATGACGGTGGTCGTGGCCCAGGGGACGTTGCGCCAGGGCGTAGGTGCGCGCGCTCACTTCGTCCGTGGACACGACGCACAGGCCGACGAGCACGTCCTCCAGCGCGGCCAGCCAGAGCCGGTAGTAGTGATACGGCTCGTCCTGCGCGAGAGCGGTCTCCCAGGCCTCGATCCGGGCGATCAGCGCGGCCTGGAATCGCGGCCAGGGGAACGCGCCTGCCTCGTACAGGCTGACGGCCATGGCGAAGGCGCGGCCCTCCCAGGGCTCGGCGAACACCAACTCGCCGTTGCGGCGCGGCGGTGCGGCCGGGCCCTCGATGTCCAGCGGCGCGGTCATGGCGCCGCCACCTTGGCCACGCCGACCATCGCGTCCCGGGTCACCAGTGGCACGAGTTGCTCTTCGGACAGGTGCTCGGTGCCGGCCGGACGCTCGGGCAGCACGAACCAGCGCACCTCACTGGTGGAGTCGTGGACGGTGATCCGCACGTCGTCGCCGAGTTCGAGCCCCATCTCGGACAGCACCGTGCGGGGCTCCTTCACCACGCGTGCGCGGTAGGCGGGGTCCTTGTACCAGCTCGGCGGCAAGCCGAGCACCGGCCACGGGTAGCACGAGCACAGGGTGCACACCACCACGTTGTGGGTGGTCGCGGTGTTCTCCACCACGACGATGTGCTCGCCCTGCGGTCCCGAGAAGCCGAGCTCCTTGATGGCCGCCGTGCCATCGTCGAGCAGCCGCCGCCGGTACTCCGGGTCGGTCCAGGCCCTGGCGACGACCTTGGCGCCGTTGAGCGGGCCCACGCCGGTCTCGTAGGTGGCGATCAACCCGTCCATCGCCTCCGGGTCGATCAGGCCCCGTTCGGTGAGCAGTTGCTCGAGCGCCTCGGTACGCAGGGCCACGGGAAGGGTCTCGCCCGCCCCGCCATGTGTGGCGGTCATGAGGTGGTCTCCAGGTAGCTCTCGAACAGCTCAACGGTGAGCGCGAAGGGTTCGGCGTCGGCGCCCCACAGCTCGCGTGAGGCGAATCGCACCGAGTAGACGTGTTGCGGATGCTCGCCCTGGAAGTGGGCGTTGGTGTCCGGCAGCACGAAGGCGGGCTGGACGATCTCGACGATCCCGGTGTGTCCCCGTACATAGCCCGGCAGTCGGGTGTGCCCGGGCACCGGCACGGCCCTGGCCCGTACCCGCTCGCCGACGGCGAAGGCGGGCGCGGTGGCCACGGAACGCAGCGAGCCCTCGGCGGTCGGCGTGTAGTCGGGTACCGCGGGCTCGGGGATCGGCGGCTCCGCCACGTGTTCGCCCCGCAGGTTGCGGGCGCGGGCGTCGATGGCGCCCGGCGCCAGGATGGCGCTGTTGGTGAGCATCAGCTCCGCGCCGTTGAGCCATCGCCCGTAGTAGCCGTCGTCCAGGTACGCGGCTCGGTCCAGACGCTCGAGCGCGTGCCGGAAGGCGTCCAGGTTGACGCCGCCGTACGCGATGCGGCCGGAGAGACTCGCCAGCGCGAAGGCCCGGCCCTGCCAGGGCTCCTCGAAGACCGGCTCATCACGCCTCGGCGGATGGACGGGACCCCATCCTGGGGTACCGCCCATATCGGCGATCCCCTCCATGACACCACTCCCCAAATGACCACATAACGCACCAGACGCCCGAATCGTATACGCCAGATGTCATCCGCGGATCGATCACGGCGCCCCGAGTGCGCCGGAGCCGCGCACCGGCGCCCCGGGGCGGCCTTCTGTCTCCAACCCGTCCACTGGCGCCATCGACGGCGGAAGCAGGAGGCGGCCGGTTCCGTACTCTGGCGGCATGCGCATGCGCCCCACTTTGAGCTGGACCCCCGCCGAGGACCTGCCGCCGGGAAGTACGGATCCGGAACCGGTCGCCGACGCGCTGAGCACCGGCGGTGTGCTGGTGCTCAGCGGGGCGGGCATCTCCACGGAGTCGGGCATCCCCGACTACCGGGGCGTGGGCGGGAGCCTGAGCCGGCACACCCCGATGACCTACCAGGACTTCACGGCCGACGCCCGGGCCCGGCGCCGGTACTGGGCCCGCAGCCATCTCGGCTGGCGCACCTTCGGCCGCGCCCGTCCGAACGCCGGGCACCGGGCCGTGGCCGCGTTCGCGCGGCACGGCCTGCTCTCGGGCGTGATCACCCAGAACGTCGACGGCCTGCACCAGGCGGCCGGCAGCGAGGGCGTCGTGGAACTCCACGGAAGCCTGGACCGGGTCGTCTGCCTCTCCTGCGGCACCTTCAGCCCGCGCCGCGAACTCGCCCGGCGGCTGGAGGAGGCCAACGCGGGCTTCGAGCCGGTGGCCGCCGGAATCAACCCGGACGGTGACGCCGACCTCACCGACGAGCAGGTCGGGGACTTCCGCGTGGTGCCCTGTACGGTCTGCGGCGGCATCCTCAAGCCGGACGTGGTGTTCTTCGGCGAAGCCGTTCCGCCACGGCGGGTCGAGCACTGCCGCGAGCTGGTCCGTGAGGCGTCCTCGCTGCTGGTCCTGGGATCCTCACTGACGGTGATGTCCGGGCTCAGGTTCGTCCGCCAGGCGGCCCGGGCCGGGAAGCCGGTGCTGATCGTCAACCTGGACCCGACCCGGGGCGACCGGCACGCCGTCACCCGGGTCGCACTCCCGCTGGGAACGGCCCTCACCACCGTGGCCGACCGACTGGGCATCCCGGTGTCGGCACAGGCGTGACGCGGTGCTCCATGCGAGCCGTCACCGCACAAGGGCAGCAACCGGATCCGTGGTCCCGCCTCGCGGCCGCGGTCATGGTGACCGGCATGGGGGCAATGGGATCTCCACCCCCGACGCCATCAGTCATCCCGGGCCGCCCAGCGGCTCGGGTGGGTCGAGCCGGTAGCCGTGTCCGCGCAGAGTGGTGAGGGCGGGGAGGGCGACGGGCGCGGGCGCGTCGGACGCCGCCGCCCGCAGCCGTCGGCGCAGCGAGGACATGGTGACGTCCAACGTCTTGGTCGGCCCGAACCAGTTCTCGTCCCACACCTCCGCCATGAGCGCTTCGCGGGAGACCGCCTCCTGCGGATGGCGGACCAGGACGGCGAGGAGTTCGAACTCCTTGGGGCGCAGTTCGACCTCCCGGTCGCCGAGGCGGCAGCGGCGCGCCGCGATGTCCACGGTGAGATCGCCGATGCGGACCAGTCCGTCCGGTCCCGCCGGGGCGGGCGGGCGACGGCGGAGATGGGCGCGGAGGCGGGCGAGCAGCACGGTCATGCTGAAGGGTTTGGCCAGGTAGTCGTCGGCGCCCGCGTCCAGGCCCACGATGACGTCGATCTCGTCGCTGCGGGCGGTCAGGATGAGGATGAGGACGTCGGGATGCCCGTTGCGCAGCTGCCGGGCCACGTCGATGCCGTCCATGTCGGGGAGGCCGAGGTCGAGGAGGACGACGTCGATGGGGCTCCGGTCGGCCTCGGCCAGCCCTGAACCGCCGGTCCGGACCCAGGTCACGGCGTAGCCGTGGGATCGCAGACCAGCTTCCACATGCCGCCCGATGACCTCGTCGTCCTCGATGAACAGGACGGACACCGGGTCCTTGGCCCCTGTCGTCCACATGCCCCGAAGCGTAGAGCGGGTGACCGCCCGGGGCGCGCGGACGGTCCGCTGTCAGAGTTCCCGCGCCGCCGCTCGGACGGGCCGCTCAGACGGCGGTGAAACCGGACGGCGGCGTCGCCGCCTCGGCCCCACCGGGCGTGCCCGCGTTCATGATGGGCGCATGAGACAGCGCGTGATGCGGGTGGCCGTGATGGCGGTGCTGGTGGCACTGATCCTGCTGGCCACGCCGCTGGCGCTCGGGATCCAGACGGCCTTCTTCGCGGACGAGCGGGATGAGCTGGAGCGCGCGGCCCTGGCGGCCGCGGTCCATGTGCCCCCGTTCGTGGTGGGCGGCCACGTGGAACTGCCGGCCCATCAGCGGGGCATCGACGTCGGGGCGTATGACCTGTCCGGACGGCTGCGCGACGGCAGCGGCCCCGGGAAGGCGGACGCGATCACCCGGGAGGCCCAGAAGGGGGTCCTGGTCCGGGGGCGCGGCGACCACCAGCTCGTGGTGGCCGTCCCCCTGTCCACCGGGAAACAGGTGATCGGCACGGTCCGCGCGTCGTCCGGCACCGCGGGGGTATGGCGCCGCATCGTCCTGGCCTGGCTGGGTCTGGCCGGTCTCGCACTGGTGGCGCTGGCCACGGCCGTCGTGGTGGCACGCCGCCAGGCGCGCACGCTCAGCGCGCCACTGGAGGCGCTGTCGGCGAAGGCCGGAGCGGTGGCGGGCGGGGATCTGACCGCGCGCGCCGAAGGCAGCGCGATCGCCGAGATCGACCAGGTGGCGCGCACCCAGAACACCATGGTCGAGCATCTGACCAGGTGGCTCGAGCACGAGCGCCACTTCACCTCCAACGCCTCCCACCAGCTGCGCACCCCGCTGGCGGGTCTGCAGCTCGGTCTGGAGGCAGCCGCCGCCGACCCCGACGCGGACCAGCGAGCGGCGGTGACGGAGGCCCTGGAACAGGCCCGGCACCTTCAGCGGACCGTGGACGAGGTGCTCCGGCTGGCCAGGGCGACGCCGGGCCCCGGTGTGCCCACGACCGCGCGGCCCGCCGCCGAGGTGGTCGAGGGGGTGGAGCGCCGCTGGCACGGTGCGTTCGCCGCCGAGGGCCGACGTCTGGACCTCGACGCGGAGCCGGACGGCGAGGGTCTTCGGATCCCCGACCGCACCGCCGAACAGATCCTGGACGTCCTGCTGGACAACGCCCTGCGACACGGCCGCGGCGCCGTCCGGATCACGGTGCGCGAGATGGGTGACGTGACCGCCGTCGACGTGTCCGACGAGGGCTCGCCACCACTCGACCAGCGGACCCTCTTCCGGCGGGGGGCGACGACGTCCCCCGCCGGACGAGGCATCGGACTGACATTGGCCCGGGAGCTGGCCGAGACGGCCGGGGGCCGGCTCACCCTGGCCCGGTCGAGGCCCACCACCTTCACCCTGCTGCTGCCGGTCGCGGAGCCACCGCCGTCCCACGGGTGAGGCGGGCGGCGCACCCGCCTGCTGAACACGGAGCGTCGATCGGTTCACCAGGCCGCGCCCACCACTGGCGATGTGGCCCCATCGGCATTTTTTGCCGTCGTCTGACCTCCGTCGCGCTGCGGGTTAACCACCCCCTTCCTAGCGTGGAGAACATGAACGGTTCGCCCGCGGACCGCGCCGCTCTCCGGCACACGTTTGGGGAGGCCTTTCGATGACCACGCTCCTCCGGCCCGCTCCGCTGACGGCACCGCGAGTCAGCGGCGATCTGCCCGGCCCCCGCTCCGCCGCCCTGCTGGCCCGGCAGGAGCGGTGGGAGTCGAGCGCGCGGACCTATCCGCGCCATCTGCCCATCGCCCTGGCCGAGGGCTCGGGCAGCTTCGTCCGCGACGTCGACGGCAATGTCTTCATCGACTTCCTCGCCGGCGCCGGGGTGCTGTCGCTCGGCCACAACCATCCGGAGCTGGTACGGGCCGTCTCGCATCAGCTCGACTCCCTCACCCACGGCTTGGACTTCCCCACCCCCGCCAAGGACGCCTTCACCCAGGCCCAGCTGTCCATGCTGGCGCCGGAGGTGCGCAAGCGCACACGGCTGCACTTCTGCGGGCCGACGGGGGCCAACGCCGTCGAGGCCGCCATCAAGCTCTGCAAGATCGCGACCGGCCGGGGCGACATCATCTCCTTCCGGGGCGCCTTCCACGGCAGCACCCACGCCACGATGGCGCTCAGCGGGCTGGTGTCCCAGAAGGCGCCCGTGCGCGACGGCATGCCCGGGGTGCACTTCTTCCCGTACACCGCCGGCGACCCGGCCCCGGACGGCCCTTCCGTCAACGGCGCCGACCTGCTGGAGCAGGCGTTGCGGGACAGCAACGGCGGCATTCCACCGCCCGCCGCGGTGATCATGGAGTTGGTGCAGGGTGAGGGCGGAAACTTCGTCGCCCGCACCGACTTCGTCCGCAAAGTGCGCGAGGTGACCCGCTCGCTGGGCATCCCCCTGATCGTCGACGAGGTCCAGACCGGCTGCGGACGCACCGGCACCTGGTTCGCGCATCAGCAGTACGGCATCGAACCGGATGTCATCGTGGCGTCCAAGGCGCTGAGCGGCATCGGCCTGCCGGTCGCCCTCATCCTGTACGACACCGCGCTGGACACCTGGGCGCCCGGTGCGCACATCGGGACCTTCCGCGGCAATCAACTGGCCTTCGCCGCCGGGGTGGAGACGGTCCGGATCATCCGGCGGGACGACATCCTGGGGAACGTCCGCCGGCAGGGTGCTCGGATCGCGGACCGGCTGGCCGGGCTGACCCGCGATCCGTGGGTCCGCCAGGTGCGCGGCCGCGGGCTGATGTGGGGGATCGAACTGGCGGACCCCCGCGACGGCCGCCCCGCCACCGGGGTCGCGGCCGCGGTCCAGCACCACGCGCTGCGCCACGGCCTCATCGTGGAACGCGGCGGACGCGACGACGCCGTGGTGCGTCTGCTGCCCCCGCTGAACGTCACCGCCGAGGTCGTGGACATGGCCTGCTCGATCCTGGTGGATGCCGTGTCCGCCGGCGCCGATCGTTCCTCGGCCCACTGAGACCCGTTGAGCCCCGCTGAGACCCGCTGAAAGGGGGCATCGGATGGCTCTCATCGTCCAGAAGTACGGAGGCTCCTCGATACCCACCACCGAGCGGATCAGCCGGGTGGCCGAACGGGTGGTCAAGGGCCATGACGAGGGCCACGACGTGGTCGTGGTGGTGTCCGCCATGGCAGATGCCACCGATGAACTCCTCGCGCTGGCCGGGAAGGTGGACAGCGCACCCGCCCCGCGGGAGCTGGACACCCTGCTGAGCGTGGGCGAGCAGGTCTCGAGCGCGCTGACCGCGATGGCGATCCACGCGCTCGGTGCCTCGGCGTGCTCCTGCTCCGGCCGCCAGGCCGGGGTGATCACCACCCCGGCCCATGGCGGGGCCCGGATCGTGGAGGTGCGGCCCCGCCTGGTCCGGGAGGCGCTGGACCGCGGCATGATCCCGGTGGTCACCGGGTTCCAGGGGGTGTGCGGGGAGGACGACGAGGTCACCACCCTGGGCCGCGGCGGATCCGACACCACGGCGGTCGCCCTGGCGGCGGCCCTCAAGGCCGACGTGTGCGAGATCTGCACCGATGTGGACGGGGTGCTCACCGCGGATCCCACGCTCGTGCCGGAGGCGAGGCCGATCGGCCACCTCACCCATGAGGCCATGCGGGAGCTGGCGGCCGGGGGAGCGCGGGTGCTGGCGCTGTCCGGCGCCGAGTACGCCGAGCGCTACGCGGTGGCCCTCCGGGTGCGGTCGTCCTACGACGACCATCCGGGCACCGTCGTCTCGGACGAGCCCGAGCGGCCCCCGCCGTACGGATCCCCCGCCCGGGTGGTCGGTCTGGCCCATGACCGGTCCCCCATCGGGTACGACACCCTGGTCCGCGAGGACGACGTCGGGACCGTGTCGCTCGTCGGATCCGGACTCCGCTCGCACGCCGGGATCCTCCTCCGGCTGAGGGAGACGCTGGACAGGATGGACGTGCCGTTCGAGCCGGTGTCGGCGTCGGACACCCGCGTTTGCGTACCGTGCCGCGCCTCCCTGCTGCCGGACGCCGTACGCGCCCTGCACAAGGCGTTCCTGGAGAGGGGGCCCGCCCAGCCCCTCTGACCGAACGGATCCGGCGGGGCAGAGGCCGTGGCCGTGGTGCGCATGGAGGAGAGCACGATGTGGGGAAGTGACCGGAACGGGGCGGTGCGGGAAGGGCCGTCGCAGGCGTGGCTGCCGAGGTCGCAGAGTCGTGCGGATGGCCTGCTCGGCTGTGCGGGCTGGGACGGTTCGGTTCGGTGGCGGGACGGCGAACGGCTCGAGCGACTGTTCGAGGAGTGCTGCGACCGGATGCGTGCACGGGGAACCGGGGACCGGCTCGCGGTGGACGCCGCCGACGTCGCCCTCACGTACCCGCAGCTGGACGCGAGGGCCAACCAGCTCGCGCGTTTCCTGATGGCCGAGGGGGTACGGCCCGGCGACCGGATCGGGTTGCTGCTCGACGAGGCGGTGGACGCCTATGTCGGGATGCTGGCCGTGCTCAAGGCACACGCCGCGTATGTGCCGTTGGATGCCGGATTCCCGTCGGATCGTTTGAGCTACATCGTGTCCGATGCTTCCGTGCGCATGGTCCTGTCACTGTCCCGGCTCTCCGAGCGGACACGAGACCTCGCGGCCGGCGCCGAGCCGCTGTATCTGGATCGGGTGCGGTCCAGGGTCGCGGAGCAGTCTCCCGAGCGCCCCGATGCCCTGGCCGTCGGGGAGCCGCCCGACGACCTGTGTTACGTCATCTACACCTCGGGATCCACGGGCCGCCCGAAGGGGGTGGCCGTCGGACATCCCGCGGTGTGCAACTTCGTCCGAGTGGCCTCGGAGGTCTACGGCATCACCTGCGACGACCGGGTCTACCAGGGGATGACCATCGCGTTCGACTTCTCCGTCGAGGAGATATGGGTGCCCTGGATGGCCGGTGCAACGGTGGTGCCCAGGCCCGAGGGGCCGAGCCTGCTCGGTGCCGAACTGGACGCGTTCCTGCGGGAGCGCCGGGTCTCGGCCCTGTGCTGCGTTCCCACCCTGCTGGCCACCCTGGACGAGAACGTGTCCGAGCTGCGGTTCCTGCTGGTGTCCGGGGAACCGTGTCCGCAGGACCTGGTCACCCGCTGGCACCGGCCCGGCCGCCGGTTCCTCAACGTCTACGGCCCGACCGAGGCGACCGTCACGGCGACCTGGAGCCCCCTGGCCCCCGACCGTCCGGTGACGATCGGTGTCCCGCTGCCGACGTACTCGGTCGCCGTCCTCGATCCGGGACGGGACGCACCTCTGCCACCGGGCGCGATGGGAGAGATCGCGATCGGCGGGATCGGGCTCGCCGACGGTTACCTCAACCGGCCCGAGGTGACCGAAGGCGCCTTCATTCCGGACTTCCTCGGCGTCCCCGGGAATCCGTCCGGCAGGCTCTACCGGACCGGGGACCTGGGCAGGATCAACGCCCACGGCGAGGTCGAGCATCACGGCCGCATCGACACCCAGGTCAAGATCCGCGGCTACCGCGTGGAACTGACCGAGATCGAGTCGGTGCTGCTGCACCTGCCCGGAATCGCCCAAGCGGTGGTCAGCGACCGGGAGATCACCCCGGGGACGGTGGAACTGTGCGCCTACTACACCACCTGCGCGGGCAGGACCGTGGATCCCGAGCGGGCCGTGGCACACCTGCGGGAACGGCTGCCCGGCTACATGGTCCCCGCCTATCTCGAACACCTCACGTCGATTCCGACGCTGCCCAGCGGGAAGGCCGACCGCCGGCATCTGCCGCCACCGACCGGGCCACGCCGCCTCGCACAGGGCGACGGCACGGCTCCGCACACCCGTACCGAGCGGGCGCTGGCCGACCTGCTGGCCGCGGTCCTCCAGGTCGAGCGGGTCTCCGTGGACAGCCACTTCTTCGCCGACCTCGGCGCCAATTCCCTGCTCATGGCGCGGTTCAACGCGGCCGTGCGCGAACGTCCGGACCTGCCCGACGTGTCGATGAGGGACGTCTACCTGCACCCCACGGTGCGCCGGCTCGCCACGGCCCTGGCCGAGGCGCCCGCCCCTGCCCGGGCCACGCCCGACCGCGTACCGCGGCAACCGTCCGCCCCGGCCGCTCCGGCGGTGGGCAGGCTCCGGTACGCCCTGTGCGCGGCGCTCCAGTTCCTGGCGTTCCTCGTGTACGTCTGCGTCGCTTCGGTGGCGCTGGACGCCGGAACGTCCTGGATGGCGCGGGGGCAGGGATGGCTCGGTGGGTACGAACGCGCGGTCGCGCTCGGCGCCGTGGCGCTGATCGGCGCGAGCCTGTTCCCCATCGCCGCCAAATGGGTGCTCATCGGGCGGTGGAAACCGCGGCGCATCCCGTTGTGGAGCGTGGCCTATGTCCGCTTCTGGTGTGTCAGAACCCTCATCGTCGCCAACCCGCTGGCCCGGCTGACGGTCGGAACGCCGATGTACACCCTGTATCTGCGGGCGCTCGGCGCCAGGATCGGACCGCGCACGCTGATCTGCACCCGGTGGGTCCCCATCTGTACCGACCTGCTGACCGTCGGGGCGGACACCGTGATCCGCAAGGAGACCTATCTCAACGGTTTCCGAGCACGCGACGGGGCCATCGAGACCGGCCCGGTCACCATCGGGGCCGGCGCCTTCGTCGGCGAGCACAGCACTCTCGACATCGGCGTGCGCCTCGGCGACGCCGCCCAGCTCGGCCATGCCTCGGCGCTGCACGAAGGTCAGTCGATACCCGCCGGGCAGCGGTGGCACGGCTCGCCGGCCCGGCCCGCACCGGCGGGGTGTGAGTACCTCACGGTTCCGCCGACCCGCTGCGGCCGCCTGCGGCGAGTGTCCTACACCCTCGTCATGCTGCTGACGCTGACGGCCACCGTAGGAGTGGCCGAGGTGGCCGTCGCGGCACTGCTGGAGGCCCGGCCCGCGCTGGTCCACACCCTCACCGGAGCGGGCGGCCCCGGCAGTTGGACGTACTACGCCGACGGCCTGGAGATCGCGGCGGCCACGGTGTTCGGCCTCGCCCTCCTGGGGGCGACCCTCGTGCCGGCCCTGTCGCGCGTGCTGTCCCGGCCCGTCAGGGCGAACACGGTGTACCCGCTGTACGGGGTCCGGTTCACACTCCAGCGCGCCGTCGCCCGCCTGGCCGGCACCCGCTTCACCATCGCCCTGTTCGGCGACAGCTCGGCGATCGTGCACTACCTGAAGGCCCTCGGATACCGTCTGGCGCCGATCGAGCAGACCGGATCCAACTTCGGCACGATGCTCAAACACGAGGTGCCCGCCCTCAGCCGCGTCGGCACCGGGACCATGGTCTCCGACGGGCTGTCGATGGCGAACGCGGAGTACTCCAGCACCTCGTTCCGCACCGCCCTGGCCGCCATCGGAAACCACAACTACCTGGGCAACAACATCCTCTACCCGGCCGGCGGCAGGACCGGCGACAACTGCCTGCTGGCCACCAAGGCCATGATCCCCGTCAGCGGCCCGGTCAGGGAGAACACCGGGCTGCTCGGCTCACCCCCCATCGAAATCCCACGGTCGGTCGAGCGCGACCACCGCTTCGACCACCTCACCGCCGGGTCCGGGCTCCGGCGCCGCCTCGCGGCCAAGAACCGCCACAACGCCGGGACCATGGCCCTGTTCCTGACCGTGCGCTGTCTGTACGTCTACGGCCTCCTCCTGATCGCGATGTTCCCCCTGTCCGGCAACGGCGGGCTGTACTGGCTGGAGACGGTCGGCACCGCCCTCCTCGAACTCGCCTTCACGGTCGGCTTCTTCGTGCTGGCCGAACGGGCCGTACTGGGCTTCCGTACCCTGCGGCCACGGTTCTGCTCGCTCTACGAGCGGCCCTTCTGGCGGCACGAGCGCTACTGGAAGGTGCCGTCCATCCTCTACCTCGCCCTCTTCAACGGCACCCCCGTCAAACCCGCCGTCTGGCGGCTGCTCGGCGTCCGCATGGGACACCGGGTCTTCGACGACGGCTGCCGGATCCTGGAACGGACCCTCACCCAGGTCGGCGACGACTGCGCCCTCAACGCCGGCTCCATCTTGCAGGCACACTCCCTCGAAGAGGGCGCCTTCAAATCGGATCGCATCGCCATCGGCAATGGCTGCACGATCGGCACCAGCGCCTTCGTGCACTACGGCGTCGTCATCGGCGACCACGCCGACATCGACGCCGACTCCTTCCTCATGAAGGGCGAACACGTACCGGCACACGCCCGGTGGCGCGGCAATCCGGCGGTGGCACTGACCACGGACGCCGCCTGCCGCGGGACGCCGTAGTCGAGCGTGACCGGGTGTGGCGCGCTGGTCAGGACGCGTTCAGGTATCCGGTGCCAGGGTCAGGCGCCATGACCTACGAGACATCTGAGCCCCTGCCGACCCCAACGGCCGACGCGCCGCCCGCCCCGGCCGACGCGCCGCCCACCCGGTCGCGTCACCGACGGCACTGGAACAAGGTTCCCGAAGTAACCCTCTACTTCTGGGTCATCAAGGTGCTGTGCACGACGGTCGGCGAAACCGCGGCCGACCTGCTGAACGAGAAGGCCGGGCTCGGCCTGACGGGTGTATCGGCCCTGATGACCGCGGTACTGGCGGCGGTGCTGGTGGCGCAGTTCCGCACCAGCGGCTACCGCGCGGGCGTGTACTGGCCGGTCGTCGCCCTGATCAGCGTCGTCGGCACGCTGATCAGCGACAACCTGACCGACAACATGGGCGTACCGCTGGAGGCGAGTACGGCGGTGTTCGCGATCGTCCTGGCGGTCGTGTTCGTCGTCTGGTACCGGCGGGAGCGGACACTGTCCATCCACACCATCGACTCCACGAGCCGTGAATCCTTCTACTGGCTGGCGGTGCTGTTCACCTTCGCCTTGGGAACCGCGGCCGGTGATCTGGTCTCCGAGCGGATGAACCTCGGGTACTGGCTGTCCGCGGCGCTGTTCGCCCTGGCCATCGCCGCCGTCGCGGTCGCTCACTTCGCCCTCGGTCTCGACGCGGTGTGGAGCTTCTGGATCGCCTACATCCTCACCCGCCCGCTCGGCGCCTCGATCGGCGACTATCTCTCCCAGCCGACCGGCGACGGGGGCCTCGGCCTGGGCACGGTCGTGACCAGTGTCCTTTTCCTGGCGGTCATTCTCGGCCTGGTCGTGTTCCTTGCGGTGACGCGCAAGGACGTCACCGAACCGGAGCGAGTCGCCCGGCAGACGGCCTGAGCCCCGGCAGGCGTTCAGGATGCGTTCAGGCCGCGGCTGACAGGCTCGTACACCACCGCCCCGCGCGGTCGGTCCATCGCACAAGGGCGCCCGGCCCCTTCGGCGCGGGCGAAGTCTCCCCCGATCATGTGCGGGAGCGCCGGACCGCCGGTCCGCCGAGCGCGGAGCGGGAGCCGGTCACCCAGCGGGCAGGGTGACGGTGAAGCGCGCCCCGGGCGCGTGCCCGGCGTCGTAGGACACCTCGCCGCCCGCGGAGCGGGCCAGGCGGCGCGCGAGGGGCAGGCCGAGGCCCGCGCCGTGGTGACCGTCGCCGGGGTCGGCGCGCCGCCCCGGCTGGAAGAGCTGGCCGACGAACGCCTCCGGTACGCCCGGCCCGTCGTCGGTGATGTCGATGACCACGGTGCCGGGTGTGCGCCGCCCGGACACGGTGACGGTGGAACGTGCGTAGCGGACGGCGTTGGCGAGCAGCGGGCTGACGATGCGTTCCAGGAAGGCGGGTGCCACTCCTGCCTCGAGTTGCCCGTTCCCGGCCTCCACCACGGCGTTCACCTGGGCCGGTGTGTCCAGGCGCCGGGCCATGCGGCGCAGCACGGGTATGACATCGGCCGTGCCGGGGGCCGTCGAGGTGTCCACCGCGTTGTCGCGGGCGTCGAGCAGGAGCGTGTCGCAGATGGTGCGCATGGACTGGGCGGCCTCGTCGATCACCTCGTGAGTGGCGCGGGTCTCCGCGGCCGAGCGGGGCCGGGACCGCCACCAGTCGAGTTCGGCGATGATCCGGGTGAGTGGCGTCCGCAGCTCGTGGGACAGCTCCCCCGTCAGCTGCTGCTCATGGCGCAGCACGGCACGTATGCGGTCCAGCAACGCGTCCAGCGAGGTGCCCAGACGGGCCAGTTCGACCGGGCCTGACCCGGTGTTGAAGCGTGTCTCGGAGGTCACGGCACTCCACTGGGTGGCCTGGTCGGTCATCGTCCGCACCGGGCGCAGGGCCCGGCCGACCGCGAGACGTGTCAGCACGTAGGCGCAGACGAGCATCACCGCGTCCAGGATCAGCGACCCCCACAGCAGGGTGTCGGCCGAACTCCGGTACGGGGCGAGGTCGAGGGCCGTGACGACGGTGGCCGCGGCATCGCCACCGTTCACGGGCCGGGCGCACAGGCGGACGGACCGATGGCCCTCGGCGGGGACGGTCGCGCAGTCGGGGGCACCCCGTGCGGCGAGCCGGTCGGCGGTCCGGGTGAGAGGGCCGCTCTCCGAGGTGGCGGGCGGCTTTTCCAGCAGGCGCTTCCCGGCGTAGATCCACACGTTCGTGTCCAGCAGCTGGTCGTTGGCGGTCTCCAGGACGCGCACCCGTGGACCGCTGGTGTCGACGGTCGCGGCGACGGCGGTCGCCCGGGCCCGCAGCTCGTCGTCCGCCTGGTGCCGCAGGTGTCGTTCCACCGCGGTGTTGAACACCACCGTCAACACCGTGACCAGCAGCGCGGCGGTGGTCAGCGCGACGAGCGAGAGCCGTCCGCGCAGGGTACGGGGAGCCGGCGCGCGAAGCACCGGTCGGTGCCGGGCCGATCTCATGACAGGCGGTGCCCGATCCCGCGCGCGGTGGCGATGGTCAGGCCGCTGCCCGTCTCCCGGAGCTTGCGGCGCAGCCTGGTCAGATACTGGTCCAAGGTGTTGTCACTGACCTGTCCGCCCTCGGGCCAGCCCGCCCTGACCAGATCACGGCGGCGCACCAGGTCCCCGTCCGCGGCGACGAGCGTGGCCAACAGCCGGAACTCCGTCGGGGACAGGGCGACCCGGGTGCCGTGCACCGTCGCGCTGTGCCGGACCGCGTCCAGGACCAGGCCCCCGACCGAGGCGGCCGGCGGGGGCGTGGCCCGCTTGAGCGCCGCCCGCAGCCGGGCGGCGAGCTCGGCGAGGTGGAACGGCTTCGGCAGGTAGTCGTCGCCCCCGGCCGAGAAGCCGGACAGCCGGTCGGTGAGGTGGTGCCGTGCGGTCAGGAAGACGACCGGCGCGTGGAACCCGCCCGCGCGCATGGCCTGGCATACGTCCCGTCCGTCCGCGTCGGGCAGCCCGATGTCCAGGACGACCGCGGCGATGTCGGGGGTGACCAGGCGCAGGGCGGTGGCGCCGTCGGTGGCCGGGACGGAATCGAAGCCTTCGTCGTACAGACCGCGCCGGAGCACATCACGCAGGGCGTGATCATCCTCGACGATCAGGATCTTGCGGCGCATGGTCCTCCGAAGGTCCGACTACACGCGTGTAGGAGGTCGACTCACTGTAGACGACCACGGGGCGGGGATCGTTCCGAGCGCCGCGGTGGTCTCCGATACGCCGACGGGCTTCGACCACCGCGACGCCAGCATGCGGGTGATCATGGGCGTGACCAGGATGACCACCAGGAGCCGCAGGCTCTGCACGGTCGACACCAGCGCGACGTCCGCGTGGGAGGAGACCGCGGTGGCGAGGACCGCGTTGATTCCCCCGGGCGTCGTGGCGAGGTAGGCGTCAGTGACCGGAGTGCCCGTCACCCCGGCGAAGACCCACGCCAGCCCGGCGCAGCCGAGGCAGACGACCACCATGCAGACCAGGATCGAGGGCAGCAGGCGCCGCATGCTGCGAAGCGTCTGTCGGGTGAACCGTAGGCCCACGTCGAGGCCGACGAGGACGAAGACGGCGTTCTGGCCCACCCCGACGGGCGCGAAGCCGGGCACGACGCCGCTGAGCGTCGCGACCAGGGCGACCAGCATCGGCCCGATCAGCAGTGGCGTGGGCACCCGCAGTCGCCGACCGGCCCAGGAGCCCGCGACGGCGATGGTGGCGAGCGTGAACAACCCCGTGAGCTGGTCCGACCCGGCGACAACGTGGAGGAGACCGGATCCGGCGCCGCCGCCCGCGGCCGGGTGACCGCCCGCCGCCGAGGACGCGGAGATCATCCAGTGGGCCGCGAGTGGGGCGGTGGTGGCGACGAGACCGACCCGTAGGTACTGGGTGAAGGCGACGAGCCGTACATCGGCCTTCAGCTCATCGGCGCAGGTGACGATCGCGGCCGAACCGCCGGGCACCATGCCGAGGACGGCGCTGGGCCGGCTGATGCGGCCACCGCGGGCCAGAAACCAGGCGACCAGGAGGCTCAGCGCGATGGTGGCCGCGGTGACCACGGTCAGCGGCAGCGCGACCGGCGCGGCGGAGACGAGGGCGGACGGGGTGAGATAGCTGCCCATGAGGGCGCCGACCACCGCCTGCGAGACCCGGTTGGCCGGCGCCGGGAGCCGGTCGCGGACCACTCCGCACAACGCCAGGAGGGCGCCGACCAGCAGCGAGGACAGCAGGTAGGGGGCGGGAACGCCGGAGGCGTCCGCCGCGAGGCCCGCGGCGTAACCCCCGGCGATGATCAGAGCCCAGCGTCCGGTGGGAGCTGGGCGGGAGAAGCGGGGTGCGGAGGTGCGCGGGGCGGGCTTCGGCGCGGAACCGGCGCTGGAGGACGGACGTTCGTCCCCGCGCCGCGGCGCGGAAGTCAAGGCCACGATGGGCGCCTTTCGTCGGATGGTGCGCGTCCTGGGGACCTGACGCCTGGGTGAACCAGGCACTCTCCAACTGTGTCCGGTACGGCCTGTGCGGACGCTGAGAGCGCTGAGTGAGCGCTGAGGGGATCCTGAGAGCCCGCTGAGAGACGCGCGGCCGACCTGCGATCCGGCCTCTAGACTCGCAACCGAGGATCAGTCTTCCGGTCGACCGTCGGTACCGTCATGAGGTGAGGCCGCGTGCGCGTGCTGGTTGTCGAGGACGAGCAGAACATCGCCGCCGCCGTGGAGCGCGGACTGCGCGCCGAGGGGTTCGACGTGGACATCGCCGGGGACGGCACGAAGGCCCTCGGTCTGATCAGGTGCAACGACTACGCCGTGATCGTGCTCGACCTGATGCTGCCGGGCCGCAACGGCTATGACGTCTGCCGGACCCTGCGCGCGGCGGGCATCACCACCCCCGTTCTGATTCTCACGGCCAAGGACGGGGAGTACGACGAAGCGGACGCCCTCGACCTCGGCGCGGACGACTACCTGACGAAGCCGTTCTCGTTCGTGGTGCTCCTGGCCCGGATCCGCGCACTGCTGCGCCGCAGCGCCCCACAGCGGTCACCGGTACTCCGTGCGGGTGATCTCTGGCTGGATCCGGCCGCCCACCGGTGCGGTCGCGGCGACGAGCGTCTGGACCTGACGCCGCGCGAGTTCGGACTGCTGGAGTTCATGCTGCGCCACCCCGACACGGTGGTGAGCAAGACGGATCTGCTCGCGCAGGTCTGGGACGCCTGGTTCGAGGGCGACCCCAACATCGTCGAGGTCTACGTCGGCTACCTCCGACGCAAGATCGACATCCCCTTCGGCCGGTCCGCCATCGAGACCGTGCGCGGCATCGGCTACCGGCTGGACCCCAAGGGCGGCTGAATGTCCCGACGCCTCCCCCTCGGGCGTCCGGCCTTCCGCCGGGTGCGGCGACTGACCCGGAAGACGAGCCTGCGAACCCGGGTCACCCTGTGGGCCACGACGGTCGTCGCGATCGCGATGGTCGCGGCCGGCCTCGGCCTGCTGTTCGGTCTCCAGCACTCCATGTGGCGCGACCGGGACAGCACCGGCCGCCAGCGGCTGTCCGACGTCACGTCCCTCGTCCGGCACGACCGGCTGGGTTCCCTCATCCCCTCCAGCGGCGGGGACGACGATGTCGTCGAGGTGCTCGACCACCACGGGAAGGTGCGGGCCAGCTCCGACTTCGACACGCGCCCGGGCAGCCCCAGCGGCTTCCCGAACCCCCTCCCCCCGCGGGTGCTCGCCGGGCATCCCACCACCCTCCATGACCTCGGCGTCGGCGACGGGGGCGACTTCCGCGTACTGGCCCGGCCGATCCGCGTCGACGGCCGGCCCGCCACCATCGTCGTGGGGGTCTCCCTGGCCCAGGCCGAGCACACCCTGTCCAGCCTGACCACCGGCCTGGCGATCGGAGTGCCCGCGCTGACCGCGCTGGTGGCGTGGACGATCTCGCTCACCGCCGGCCGCACCCTGCGCCCGGTGGAAACGCTGCGCCGCCAGGCCGCCGAGATCACCGCGACCGATCTGCACCGCCGCCTGGACCTGCCCGCCTGCCAGGACGAGGTCCACGCGCTCGGCGTCACCCTCAACGACATGCTCACCCGCCTCGACGACGCCTCCGTCGCGCAGCGCCGTTTCGTCGCCGACGCCGCGCACGAACTGCGCAGCCCGCTGACGGCCCTGCGGGCCCAGCTCGAGGTCATGTCCAGCTACCCCGACCCCGACCGGGACCCGCAGATGGCCGCCACCCTGCTGGAGGACACGGTACGGCTGCACGATCTGGTCGAGGGGCTGCTGGCACTGGCCCGCAGTGAAGACCCCGCCCGGCCGCGATCGCAGGCCGCGCGCGTCATCGACCTGGACGAGGTGGTCCTGGCCGAGGTCCGCAGGCAGCACTCCCTGGCCAGGGCGGACATCGACGCCCGGCGGGTCTCCGGCGGGCGGGTGCGGGGCGACGCCGAGGCACTGCGCTGCGTCATACGCAACCTGCTGGACAACGCCCGCCGCCACGCCGGACACCAGGTACGGGTGGCCCTGAGCGAACGCGGAGGCACCGTCGAGCTCACCGTCAGCGACGACGGATCGGGCATCCCGGACGCGGACCGGCTACGCGTCTTCGAGCGCTTCACCCGGCTCGACGAGGCACGGTCCCGCGAGGCCGGCGGCTCGGGCCTCGGCCTCGCCATCGTCGGCAAGGTCGTCACCGCGCACGGCGGCACCGTCCACGCCGAGAAGGACCCCGCGCCGGAGGCCGGCGGCCTCGGCGGGGCGCGCCTGGTGGTCCGTCTGCCGGCCGTACCGTCCTCCGGCTGATCCGCCGAGCCCACGCGCCTCCGACTACGGGTCCGTGGTCTCAGCGCGTCGGGCGAAGTCCGCTACGGTTCGGCAGCGCCCCGAAGGGGCGCGGAGCTGTGTCGAGGTGCGGCTCCGCCGCGCGGGCGCGACCAGCCACGACGGCGCCGCAGACGGCCGACGACGCATCGCGGCACTTCCAGCGGAGCGCTTAGTCGGCATGCGCTCCAGGACGGAACAGGCGGTGCCGAGCGATGAGCTCGACGGTCACCGCGACGGCAATGGCCTGGACCGCCATCAGGGCGATCAGGACGAACAGCTGAACGGCCCCGGCCATCAGCGGGCTCGCCCCGCCCAGGAGCATGCCCACGAACGCCCCGGGAAGCGTCACCAGCCCGACCGTGCGTGTCTGGTCCAGCCCCGGCAGCAACGCGTCGGACGCGGCCGGCCGTGCGATCTCCATGCGCGCGTCCCGGTCGAGCAGACCCAGAGCCATCGCCGCTTCGACCTCGCCACGCCGAAGTTCCAGCTCATCGAGGGCGCGTCGGCCCGCGAGCACCGTCACCGTCAGGGCGCCGCCGATGAGGATGCCACTGATGGGGATGAGGACGAGGCCCTTCGCGGGAACGAGTCCCGTCAGCAGCAGAGCGGCCACCGTGGGGACGACGCCGGCGGCGATCGGTGCGGCGGTCAGCCACCAGGTGTGGTTGCTCGTCAGCCGGCGGCCCGCCGTGCGCGTGGCGACGCCGAACATCACGACCAGGAACGCGGCCAGCCCCGCCACGTTGGTGACGGCCCAGGTGAGACACAAGGACACGGCGGCGAGCTGCGCCGCCGCGCGCACGCCCGCGACCACGATCTCCCGGGGTCGGTTGACGGAGTGGCCGGGAGACAGACGGAACACGTAGGCGACGCCCGCGGCCACGGCGAGCAGCAGCACCAGCAGCACGCCGAGGGTGAGGTTGACCGGCAGTAGGGATCTCGCGCTCAGCGTCACGTGCCTCACCGTCATTGCCACCAGTACGGGAATTATGTCACCCGGACTGATGGCGACCAGGATCTCGCCCTCTCGCTCATCGGATGCGAGGAGGCGAACACCGTCCGCCCCTCCGCCGCGAGCCCCGTCAGCAGATCGACCCCCGGGAGCATCCATGTGCGGGGCGGTCGCGGAAGCGATGGTGCGATACGGTTTAGCGGTAGTCGTATTACCGTGAATTCCCAACCCCTGGAGAGGCCCATGCCCCCCGCGCCCACTCCCCCGCAGGCCGACGCGGCAACGGCCCCCGCCACGACGGCACCCGAGGCGTCCGCGTCCAAGGTGTCCGCATCGGAGGCGTTCACGTCCGGGCAGTCCATGGAGATGCTGCGCCTGCTGTCCGGTTTCCAGCAGTCCCAGGCGCTGTACGCGCTGGCCAAGCTCGGTGTGGCCACGGCGCTGCACGACGGCCCGATGACCGTCGGGGAGTTGGCGAAGGCCACGGAGACGGACGCCGACGCGCTGGGGCGGCTGCTGCACATCCTCTCCGGTATCGGGGTGGTGACCCATCGCGGTGAGCACGGCTTCGCGCTCACCCCGCTCGGCTCCACACTGGTGGCGGATGTGCCCGGTTCGGTGCGCGATATGGCGATCATGTGGATGGAGACGCACTACGCGCCCTTCTCCGAGCTGGTCACCACCGTCCGTACGGGCACCCCGGCGGCCACGGCGCACTTCGGGCAGTCCTTCGCGGAGTGGCTGGGCACCCACCCGGAGCACCTGCCCGTGATGGCGTCGGCGATGGCCAACCTGACGTACGGCCCCAAGGACGCGGCACTGGCCGGCTACCGGCTCCCGCCCGGCGAGGTGGTCGCCGACATCGGCGGCGCCGACGGCTCCGTGCTGGCCCGGCTGCTGGCCGACGAACCCGGTCGACGCGGCATCGTCTTCGACATGGAGCACGTGGTCTCCACCGCACACGCGCGGCTGGCCGGCCAGGGGTTGGCCGACCGCATCGAGGTACGGGCCGGTGACTTCTTCGAGGGCGTACCGGCCGCCGACGTCTACCTGCTGTCCACCGTGCTGCACGACTGGGACGACGTGTCGTGTGGGCGCATCCTGGGCCGGATCGCGGAGGCGGCGCCCCACGGCGCCCGGCTGGTGGTGGTCGAGACGGTGCTCTCGGAGGGCGATGAGCCGCATCCGAGCAAGCTGCTCGACTTGACCATGCTCGGCATGGTGTCGGGCCACGAGCGCCGGGAGACGGAGTTCGCGGCGCTGTTCGCCGGTGCCGGATTCACCCTCGACCGGCGCGTCCCGGGGCCCGTGGACAGCCCGTTCGCCATCTTGGAGGCCACGCTCACGCGGTGAGCGGGGCGGCCGCGCTCACCCGGTGAGCAGGGCGGCCGCGGTCCGGTCCCGCAGCCACCGCTCGGCGGTGTCCCAGTCCCAGCCGTTCTCCCGCACCAGCACGCGCCAGGACGACAGACCGAGGTAGTACCAGAGCACATCCGTCGCGCCCGCCACGTCGAGCCCCTCCCGCAGGGCGCCCAGCGCGGCGATCCGGTCGGCGGTGGTCCGCAGCGCGTCACGGAATCGCTCCTGGGCGAAGCGCAGCAGCTCGGCGGCGTACGCGTCGACCGAGGCCGCGTCGAGGAGGATCTCAACGACCTCCGCGTGCTTCTCGCTGTCGCGGCGGATGCCCTCGACGGCGTACACCACGACGTCGAGGGCATTGTCGGCCTCCGCGATCCGCGCCAGGGTCTGTTCGGCGATGGGGTCCTCGACGCCCACGGTGACCAGGTCGCGCAGAATCTGCGGCTTGCCGCCGGTGCTGGTGTAGACGGTGTTGGTGCCGACCCGGGCCGCGGCGGCGATCCGGGTGACCGTGGTGGCCACGTAGCCGTGGGTGGCGAAGAGCTCCCTGGCGGCATCGAGAATCGACTGCCGGGTCGCGGCAGCGGCCTCCGCGCGGCGGGGCGAGTGGTAGCGGCGACCTGGCATGTGCCGACCGTAGCAAGTGCGCAGGCGACCGTAGCAAGGTCGCGGGCGGGATCCCAGCCGCTGCCCGGCGGCGGGTCAACCGCCGATACCGTGACGTCAGCCGACGGAGAGACCCAGATTGGTCACGTACCAGCGGCCTTCCACGACACCGGCCTCGATCCTGACACCGACCTGGTCCTCCTCCACTCCGGTGGAGTGCGACAGGACGATGGCCTTCAATGTCTGACCGTCCACGGTGATCTGCTCACCGTCGACCGTCGCCTTCTTGTCCGCGACCGGGACCTCGGCGACCTTGACCACCGGGGGATTCTTCGGCTGGTCGGGCGTGAACGAGGTGTGCAGGCGATGGATTTGTTCCTTGATCTGTTGTGCTTCCGGCCCCTTGCCCGCGCACATCGCTTCGGTGCCGTGCTTCGCGGGAGACCCGTCGGTGGCCGGTGTCGCCATGACCGAGCAGGCATCCTTGGGACGGTCCTGGACGACCGCGGTCACCCACGTGGCCACCACCCCCCGCGCCGTCGACTGATCACCCGACCGCCCCTTCGGGGACGGGGTGGTTCCGGCGGCCGGGGTCGAACCCTTCTCGTCCTTCGAGCCCTTCGCGTCCTGCGTGGCCTTCGGGTCCTTGGTCTTCGTCGAGTCCGCCGAACACCCCGCGAGGAACGGCACCGCGGCCATCACACATATGCCGACGATCCAGCCGACAGCATTCTTCTTCGACCTGGTCATTCCCACTTCGCTCACGCTTCCTCGGTAGTTCCTCATGGTCCAACCCTGCCGGTACTCCCGCCGAGGGAGTGGTCGTTCCGCGTTATGTCTGGGCGATTTCCATGTCCATGAGCGGGGCGTACTGCTGGCCGGCGTAACAGTCGGTGTCGTGCGGACCGCCCTGGACGGTCGGGCGTGGCAGGGAGACCTTGACGGCGAGGGCGGAGGGGTGGTTGACGACGAGGATCCGGTCGGGGTCGGCGCCGTAGAGGGTGGCGAAGAGGTGCTTGTCGAGGAAGCCGGTGGCCACGAGGGCGTCGTAGGCGGCCTGGTCGTGACACATGAAGTCGAAGGTGAGGGTGAAGGGGCCGGCGTTCTTCGAACGGACCAGGGAGCAGTAGTCGAGAAGGGTGGTCATGGGGTTACAGCTCCTCGGTGACGGTGCGGAACAGCTCGGTGGGGGTGACGCCGGTGGCGACGTGGTTGAGGGTGAAGCGGTACAGGGCTCCGCGGTCCATCTCGGGCGGGGAGTAGGGATAGGCGAGGGTGGAGACCAGGCCGTCGTACTCGGCGATGGGCAGGTGGCTGCTGGCGTGGGCGACGAACGTGGCGATGGCGTGGGCGGTCTCCTGGTCGGGTGCGGTGACGGTGATCAGGACGCCGAGTTCGCGGGGGGTGAGCGGATCGGGTTCACTGCCGGTGAGGACGGCTCCGGCGCCGTAGAGGCGATAGTCGATGTCGATGTCGGCGGGGTCGACCCGGCCGTTGAAGACGTCGACGATCTTGTCGTGGAAGTACCGCTCGGCCACCGGCAGGAGCTTGGGGAGGGCGTCGATGACGACGCGGTCGCGCACGCCGCCGATGATGACGGTCTGGTAGCCGACGAGTTCGGCGCCCTCGAGCTTGTTGGTGTAGCCGTCGGCCGGGATGTAGCGGGCGCCGCGGACGCGGACGGTTCGCTCGTCGACCGCCTCGTAGCTCGCCCCGCTGGTGTCCAGCACACCTGAGGGTTCGGCGATGTGATACGGGTCGGCGTTCTCGTACAGGGTGTGCGCGGCGACCGACCGGGGGGTCAGCCGGGTACCGGTGGCCAGCGTGGTGACGTCGAAGTGGTCGTCCCGCAACGTGGCGAGCAGGCCGTTGGCGGACGGCGGGATGGCGCAGGCGGCGCCGCACTCGATGGTCTTGGCCATGTGCCAGGTCAGGCCCGGGTCGGCACCGCGCATATGGGGCAGAGCGGCGAACAGGGCGGTGTCGCTGGCGCGGCCGGCGAGGACGATGTCACAGCCGTCCCGGAGGGCTTCCTGAAGGGGCTCGACGCCCATCATCGCGACGGTGTGACCGCGCTGGAACAACTCCCGGTCGATCTCCGGCGCGTTCGCGAGGGGCTGGATCCGGCCCGCGTCGTAGAGGTCCTGAAGGCGCTGGACGGGCTGGTCGGAGTAGATCAGGCCGAGCTTGGCGTGCAGGTCTTCTTCCGCGGCGATGGTGCGGGCGAGGGAGGCGACCCAGTCGACTCCCGCGTCGCGGCCTGAGGTGCCGCAGGAGCCGATGATCAGCGGCACGCCGAGCTCGTCCCGGGCCCTCATGAGCAGCCGCAGGTCGCGGGTGACCGCCTGGGCGGACAGCTTCGGGGTGCCCGAGCCGAGGGCGGCGGGGCCGGAGTCGGTGGAGCCGGCGTCGCAGGCGATCACGTCCGGGCGGGCGGCGAGCCCGCGCGCGAGCGCGTCGGCGTCGAATCCGGCACCGAGCGCGCCGGTGGGGGCCAGGATGCGGAGTTCCATGAGGGTGGTGCCTTTCATCGTGCTCATCGTGCCGGGGCGGAAAACATGACCGTGGGCGGACGCGTGAGGCGTCAGGCGGTGGCGCCGTCTGGGGCGCGTCGGGCCAGGCGGGTGAAGACGAGGAAGGTGACGCCGGCGGCGACGGCGGCGTTCAGGAACATGCAGCGCCAACTGGTCAGGTCGACCGTGGTGCCGAGGATGGCCGGGCCCAACGCCATGCCGGACGCCGAGGCGATGGTGTAGAGAGCGGTGTAGGTGCCCAGCACCTTCTGCGTCGGCGCGAGGTTCCACAGCGCGACCAGCGCGTTGACCGCGAACGCCGCGTACCCGAGGGAGGAGAGCACCATCGCCGTGACGGTGCCCGGGGCGGTGGGGACGGCGAAGCCGACGAGGACTCCGACGATGAACAGGACGACGCCGTACCGCACCGCGCGCAGCTGCCCGAACCGGTTCGAGGCGTAGGCGATCGGCACCACGGCCATCAGGAACGCGACCGCGCCCGGGAGGGTGAGGCCGCCTGCCTCACCGCGGGTCAGGCCGAGGACCTGTGTGCCGTACGGGGTCATCAGCGAGCGCAGCGCCGACCACATGCCGGCGAAGCAGAAGATGCCGATCATCAGCAGCGGCGTCGGGCTGGACGGGGAACGCAGCGCGTCCCTCAGCACCGCCCATGGAGAGCCGAACTCCCGCGCCCCGTCGACCGCCTCCCCGACGGCCGCCTCCCCGTCGGCCGTCTCCTCGACGGCCGTCTCCTCGACGGGCATGACGGCGTCGGCGTGGCGGCGGCCGAGGAAGGCCCAGGACAGACCGAGCACGACCAGCATCAGCAGCGGGGGGATCGCGAAGGCGAGACGGAGGGACCGGTCGACGACGAGGAGGCTGATCAGGGAAGAGACGACGATGGTCAGACTGACGCCGGCCTTGATGAAGCCCTGGGCCTTGCTCCGGGCGGACGGGGCGACGTAGTCCGACACAAGAGTCTCGGTGACGCCCTTGAAGGCGTTGGCGATCGCGGCGAAGCCGACCACGCACACCATCAGCGCCGGCAGGTTCGTCGCCCAGGGAATGAGGATGAACGGCGCGGTGGCGAGTACGGCGCCGACCAGGACGATCGGCCACCGGCCGGTGCGGCGGCGGGCGAGCTTGTCGGAGAGGAACCCGACGGACGGCTGGGTGAAGATGCCCCAGGAGTGGTCCAGGCCCATGATCAGCCCGATCACACCCGCGGAGCCGAAGTAGTGCCGCAACTGCTCGGGGACCTGCGCGTCGTAGAAGTTCCAGACCGCTTCCTGAGCGAACACGGCGAGGGTCACCCAGAGCACCGCGCCGCGATTCATGCGCTCGCCCACTGCCGGGCGGGGCGGCGTCGTGGCCGTGTCGGAGGCGGGCGGGGAATCGAGCGTCATGAGGTGGCGACTCCTGTGCTACATGCTATAGCAAGTGGGGAGGGGAAGAGCTGCCCGCCCGACGCATCTCCTGCGGCGGAGCGGGCAGGGGGGATCGAGGTTCAGCCGCCGGACAGCTGGACGAGGGCGGCGCGGTGGTGTCGCGCCGCGAGTTCCTCGGCGCGGTCCCCGTCCCGTTCGAGGAGAGCGTCCAGCAACTCGCGGTGTTCGTGGTAGCGGGCGCGGAACGCCTCGGCGCGCTCGGGTGCGAGCCTCATGGTGAGGTCGAGCCGTTCCTCTTCACTGAAAGCCCGGGTTTGGTCCAGCAGGCCCTCCAGGACGGGGTTGCCCACGCACGCCTCGACCCGGCGGTGAAAGAGGCGCAGCTTGTGGAAGACGGCCGCGAGCCGGTCGGACACATCGGCCTCCATGCCCTGCTCGGCGACGGCCTCCTCGATGCCGGCCACGATCTGGTCGGTCTGGGCGAGCAGCGAGACCAGGTCGGTGAGCTGCTGCGCGGTGGCGTTACGGGCGGCGAGGCGCGCCATGAGGGCGGACAGGCGGACCTCGGCCTCGACGATCTCGGAGCGGGCCGCCGAGGAGTGGTCGGCGACCCGCAAGGCGCGCGGGCCCACCCTTTCCACGACCTTCTCGTGCACCAGCTGCCGCAGCGCCTCACGGACGGGGGTGGGACTCACGCCGAGGCGGGCGGCCAGATCGCGTTCGGTGATCTTCTCGCCCGGCCGCAGGACGCCCTCGCGGATCGCGTCCCGAAGCCGCCGGTACGCCTGGTCGGCCAGCGACGTGGTCTCCACGGGACCCAGGGCGTCTACGCTCATGCCGGCAAGAGTACTGACGCTATAGCAAACATGCAATGGCCCAAGTGCCCTCGCCCACACACCCGCTCATCTGCACTCATCGCTCTGCGCCGGGGCCCGGAGTAACCCGGGCCGCTCCGGGTCCCGGTACGTACCAGGCCTGACAGCCGCCACCAGAAGGAACATCCACTGGTCGCTACGCCACATCTGTCCGCGCTCGGCGATGGCGGCGCTCCGGGCCCGCCGGGCAAACGAGGGAGAAACGCACTCTGTCTCCACGCCAGTACGCATGGGGGTACCTCGGCGACCGTTCGCGGTGTCGCCAGGAGGGCCTTCGCCCTCATCCGGCGCGTACGGCCTCGCTTTGGGCCACGGCGCGCAGGGAAGCGGACGTTCGGTCGATGTGCTGGGCCAGCAGGCGAGACGCGGCGTCGGCGTCCCGTGCGACGACCGCGTCCACCAGAGCCTGGTGCTCACCGGCGATGTCACGGTCGTAGTCATGGCCGATGGGGAACGACCAGCGGCGGTAGACCGTCGCGGCGTCCCTCAGGGAGAGGGCGACGCTCAGCAGGCGGTCGTTGCCGCACCCTTCGAGCAGGGTCTGGTGGAAGCTCTCGTGCACCGCGAGCCAGTCGTGGTTGACCTCACCGCCGGGCAGTGTCATGGGGGTGCCTGCCAGGTGGTGGTGGGCGGCGACGACCGCCGACTCCCAGGTGATGTCCCCGCGCTCGACCGCCTGGCGCAGCACCAGGGACTCGATGTCCCGGCGTGCCTCGGTGAGTTCGTCGAGGTCCTTCAACGACAGCGTGACCACGCTGAATCCCTGTTGTGGCGTGGCCACGACGAGGCCCTGACCGGAGAGCCGCGTCAGTGCCTCGCGGATGACGGACTGGCTGACCGAGAAGCGCTGTGCGAGTTCGACGAGACGCAACCGCTGTCCGGGCTCCAGCGCCCCCTGAAAGATGTCCTCGCGGATCTGCGCGTACACCGCGCCCGCCCGCGTCGCCTTCTCTGCCGCCACAGCCATGAACCCTACCAGGAAAGCGCTACGCCCAAAAAATATCGTTAATTCGGGGCTGGGTCCGGATCCGCAGACCACCGCCTCCGACGAGACGGTGACGTAACGGCCCCGCCACCGATCCCGTGTCTACAGCTGGGTGGCACCGCCGTCGACCAGCAGTTCCGCACCGGTGGTGAAGGAACTTTGCTCTCCCGCCAGGTAGAGGGCGGTGGCGGCGACCTCCTCGACACGGCCGACGCGGCCGAGCGCGTTCGATGCGGTGGGCTTCGCCGTCGCGGACCGACCGCCCCGCGGGAACGCGGCTCGCAACTCTGCCCCGCCGGGCGTCTCGACCGGGCCGGGAGTGAGGGCGTTGACCCGGATTCCGCGGTGGCCCAGCTCGGCGGCCCAGGTGCGGGCCAGACTCCGGATCGCGGCCTTGGTGGCGGCGTAAACACTGAGTCCCGGGGTGGCGCGCCGGACCGCGCTCGAGGAGAGCAGCGTCACCGAGGAGCCCGCCGAGAGCAACGGCAGCGCCTTCTGGACGGTGAAGATCGTGCCCTTGAGATTGACGGAGGTGGCGCGCTCGTACTCCTCCTCGGTGATCTCGCCGAGCAGGCCGTAGTCCGCGACACCGGCATTGGCCACGACGATGTCGAGGCGGCCGCCGCGCTCACCGATCTCGGCGAAGAGCCGGTCGAGATCGGCGAGTTCGGACACATCACCCTGGATACCGATGCCACGGCCACCGAGGTGTGCCACGGCGGCGTCCAGTTCGGCCTTGCGGCGGCCGGTGAGGTAGACGGTCGCTCCCTCGGTGGCGAACAGGCGGGCGACGGCCAGGCCGATGCCGGCGGAGGCACCGGTCACGAGGGCGATCTTGTTGTCCAGTTGTCCCATGTGGTTGCCCCATCGCTGGTGAGCCGGGTCAGTGTGCGGAGGAGGCCACGTCGGCCGGGAGAGAGGTCGCCTCGGTGGGGAGAACCGATGCCACGGCCGCCTCGACCACGGTGAGATCCTGTTGTCCCGTGCCGCCGCTGGCACCGATTCCGCCGATGAGCGCTCCGCCGGCGAAGACCGGAACCCCGCCCTTGCTGAACATCACTCGGCCGTCGGTGGCCACGCTGATCGACGTGGTGAACTGCACCCGGCCCGCGAACACCTCCGCGACCTCAGCCGACGGACGTGCGAACGCCGCGGCCGTGTACGCCTTGCCGATCGCCACCTCGGCGAGCGGGAACGGAGTTCCGTCCATCCGGGCGAAGGCGACGAGCGCGCCGCCGGTGTCCACCACGGCGATCGCCATGGGGACGCCCAGCGACATCGCCTCCGCGCGAGCCGCGCTCACGAGAGCGGTACCGAGATCGAGGTTCATTGCACTACTCCTTCACTTGAGCTGGAACCCGGGGTGCCGGGGCCGTCAGAACGCGGCCTTGGTCAGACCGCCGTCGACGCAGGTCGTCGTCCCCGTCACGTAGGAGGCACGGGGAGAGGCGAGGAACACCGCGACATCGGCGAACTCCTGGACGGTTCCCCACCGGCCCATGGGGATCTCGTCCGTCAGGTGCCGCGGCACACCGCCCGGGAACACCTCGTCCCGGCGAGGGGTGGCGATCCGTCCAGGCGCCAGGATGTTGACCGTGATGCCGTCCGGGCCCAGCTCGGTCGCGAGCGTCTTCAGGTATCCGTGGATTCCAGGGCGGATCGCGTTCGACGCCGCCATGCCCGGTGTGGGCTCCTTGACCCCATGCGTCGTTATCGCCAGGATCCGGCCGCTCGAACTCTGGCGCAGGTGCGGCACACTGGCTTCGACGAGACGGATGAGCGGCAGCAGCACGAGATCGACCGTTTCGGTCACGTGCCGCGCCGTCAGATCGCGAGCGGGGCTCGGACGCGGGCCGCCGCTGTTCCACAGGACGATGTCGAGTCCGCCGAACAACTCCACCGCTTCGCCGACGACTCGCGCCGGCTCGTCCGGTGACGTCATGTCCGCTGCGACCGCGCGGGCACCGATCCGCGCCGCGTGGTCCTCCAACAGCTCCTTGCGCCTGGCGACCATGACGACGTTGGCCCCCTCCGCCGCCAACGCCTCCGCGATGCCCAAGCCCATCCCGGAAGACGCACCGCCGACAACGGCGGTCTTGCCCTTGAGTCCCAGATCCATTGCGATCCTCCGTCACGGCTGAGGTGGGCTTCGGCGACACACTCCGAAGATATCGATAATTTAGCAGATTCTCGATTGCCTTGCGGGAGGGGCATCCCGGACGGTGGCCGCAAGCCCGGCGGCAGAGCGCGAACGCCCGCCCTTGCCCCTGACGTCAACGTCAGGATCTACCGTGCGCGTCCAGGGCCGTTCCGGCCCTCAGTACCAGGACACGAAGGGCGGCAAAGGACAATGAACTCGTTCCAGGGCAAGGTCACCACCGCAGGCACGGAGCAGACCGCCCGGACGGCCATCATCGTGGCCGGCCGCGTCTTCGTCCCTCCCGGCGACGTCGAAACGTTCATCGCCGAGGCCCGGGCGACCTACCCGGTCGCCGCGGCGAACCCGGGAAACGCGCTGATCTCGTTCTCCGTGGAGGACGCGGCGACCGGAACCGTCACGGTGCTCGAGCAATGGACGTCACAGGAGGCGCTCGACCGGCATCTGGCCACACCGGAGGTCATGGCGCTCTTCGCCAAGTGGGGCCCACATATGCGCAATGAGGTGCGCAAGTTCGACGCGCTCAACGAAAGAGACCCCCGGGCCTGAGACACCGGCGGGTCCGCGTCAAGACCGCGGATGCCGCGACACACACCGCCACCGGCCCGGAACCCAACTCAGGCCCCGCTCACTCCGAGCGCGCCGCCCCGTGAGCCCACTGCTCGAAGGTCGTCGTCTCGATGCCCAGCGCGTGGGCCATCTCCGGGCGGGCCGGTGCCGGGTAGGTGTCCATCCGCCGCTGCGACTGCGCCAGTTCCGGCGGGACCCCCCAGGCGAGAGCCTGCTCCGGGTCGCTCGGCAGCTCGATCGGCGTCGACCGTACGGAGTTGAGGATCTCGACCGCGCGGCGCAGGGACAACGCGTCTCCCGCGAGCTCCAGCACGACCCCATGGAAGCGTCGCGGATCCGCGAGCGCCGCGAGCGTGGCCGTCCCGATGTCCTGGACCGCGATCCACGGGCGTGCGACATCGAGGTCGTTGACGACCCCCAGCCGGTTCGAGGTGAAACCCGCGAACCACAACGACGGCTGCTTCAGGTTTTCCATGAAACCGGCGGGCCGCAGGATGGTCCAGGTGCGGAAGCCCGCCTCGCGCACCACCCGCTCGGCCTCGATCTTGCTGCGCCAGTAGTGGGCCGGGAAGGCTCCCCAGCGTTCCTCGTCGAACGCCCCGGGATCGTCGTTGCCGGCGCCCGACACCGATGAGTGCACGATCTGCTCGACCCCGGCCTCCCGGGCCGCCGCCACCAGGTTGCGGGCACGTTGGACCTCGAAGTCGGCCATCAAGTTCGCGTAGTCCGCCGTCTCCATCGAGAACACCGCGGTCGCCCCGGCCGCCGGTTCCTCGAGGGAGGCGGGGTCGTCGAGGTCGCCGCGCACCAGGGTCGCTCCTGCCGCGGCCAGCCGGCCGGCCGCCGCGGACGACGGGTCCCGGACCAGCGCCCGGACCGGCCGCCCCGCCGCGAGCAGCGCACGGGCGACCGCACCGCCCTGGTTGCCGGTCGCTCCCGTCACCAACACGGGCTCGGTTGTCATGGGTACCCCTCTCAGCAGACAAACGGGGTGGCCCCCCGTTTCTGGCCGGGACTATATGGGGTGGGCCCCCGTTTGTCGAACGGAGGTTAGGATCGACGCGATGACGAGCCAGCAGATCCCGCACCGCGCCGACCGGCGGCGCAATCGTGAGCGCCTGCTCGCCGCCGCCGCCGAGATCGTGGCGCGGGACGGCGCCTCCGCCTCGCTCGAGGAGATCGCCCGGCGGGCCGGGCTCGGCTCGGCGACCCTGCACCGGCATTTCAGCTCCCGCGAGGCCCTGCTGGCCGAGGTCTTCCACGAGGGCGTCGAGCGACTGGCGGTACGCGGCCGGGAGCTCAACGAGACCGTGGGCGGCGACGGGCTGGCGGTCTGGCTGGAGGAGCTGACCCGCTACACCGCCACCACCCGCGGGCTGGCCGTCTCCCTGCGGCCCACCGAGGCCGACAGCAGCTGCCACGGCGTACTGGCGGATGTCGCCGCCGACCTCGCGGCGACCGCGGTCGGGGCCGGCCGGCTGCGCCCCGAGGTTACGGTCGACGACCTGCTCGCCCTGGCCAACGGCATCGCCATCCGGGCCGAGGGCGATCCGGAGCTGGCCACCCGACTGCTGCGGATGGCCATCAACGGCGTGGCGCCCCGGACCTGACGGTGACATAGCCCGCGGGCGCGCCGCGGAAGGCGTTCCGCGCCCCGGACGCGCGACGCGCCCGGCGGCGGGCTTCGACATGTCTCACGCACGTCGCCCACTCCGATGCCGAGCGCAGCCCGAGGCCTCATGCGGGGGACGAAGCGGGCAGGGCCGTCGAGACCGCGCGGTTGCGGCCATTGTGGGCTCGGGCGTTCCGGCCATCGCGGGCTCGGGCATTATCGGGCACGCTCAGAGCCGAGGCGGGCCGAAGGGAGGGGAGAAACGGGCAAGAAGGCCGTCACGGCCCGGGGGCGTGAAGCGCCGGAAGGTGACGACGCGGGACGGCGGGGCGGGCGCGGGCGCGGGCGCGCTTACGGAGGATGCCGCTCCGGTCAGCTTGCGTGCCCGATCGGGCCCGGCCGTCGGCGAGTAGGGCGGTAAACGGGTACGAGGCCTCCGGATGGCGCGAAATCACCTGTCTCATTAGCCGCCTTTGACAATTTAAAAACAATCTCTCCACGTCTCGGGTACAAGGCGTTTCTCCAACCGATCACACCCGTCCGGGGCTCCCTCACGGGCCCCACGGGCTCACTGCGGGTTTGACACCTCGTTGACTCCTGCGGGAGGCACTGGTTAGGCTGGCTAACAGATAGCGATCACCCCAAGGAGAGCATCCTGCCTGCCCATCCATGATTCCGTTCACTCCATCCAGTGCGCGGAAAACATTCCACCCCGTCGGTCGATTCCTCTCCGACCTGAGGGTTTTGTGTTTTCCCCCGCAACCGGAGTTCGCCCTGTTTCATATCCGCTTGACAATTCATTCGCCACCGAGGCCGGTTTTCAGTCGCGCCGTTGACGCATACCAGCCACTTCCCTGCGTCGCACCTACTTGCTCCGCGTGAAATCTTTCCGAGTGGAAAGCGCCGGGTTCCGGCGTACCGGCATCGTGGTAATCGCCCACGCGCCGGGAGCGTGCCGCCGCGTTCGGCCAAAACCTCCCGAAACGGTACCCACCCCCACTCCCGCCCCGACCAGGGGTCCACTTGGCCGGGTTGCAAGAAAGGACGTTTCCGTGATGTTGGTCGAGCGAGCGAGGCAGATCGCCGTACTGCACGAGGCGTTCGACGCGTGCACGAAGAGCGGCGGCCGGGCCGTGATCGTGGGCGGTCCTGGCACCTGTGGCAAGACGAGCCTGCTCCGCGAGTTCGTCCACAGGCTCACGGACGCCGGGACGCTGGTGTTCTCGGCGACGGGCTCGGCCATCGAGCGCCCGACGGCGTTGGGGATCATGGGGCAGCTCTTTCACAGCGTGGGCCTCAAAGGCGATTTCGACCGCCGCGTCGCGGGGGAAGCGCCGCCCGGGACCCCGGAGTCCGCCGAGACGCCCGGGACGTTCGGGCAGGGGGTGGACCCACGGGTGGTGGAGGACGCGTGTTCACTGTTATTGGACCGGGTGGGTGACGGCCCGGCGCTGATATGCGTCGACGACATTCACCACGCCGACGAGGCCTCCTTGGACGTACTGCTCTACCTGCAGCGGCGGCTCCGGCACCGCGCCGTCCTCATCGCGCTGAGCACCGCCGATTCGGCCTGGGTCCCCACCAGCCCGTTCTTCGCGGAACTGTCCCGGAACCTGCCGTGCGACTCCCTCTCCCTGGGCATGCTGAGCGTGGAAGGGGTCGCCGAACTGCTGCGCGAGCGGGCGGGAACCGCTCAGGTGGCCGCGTACCACGACGCCTCGGGCGGCAACCCCATGCTGCTGAACGCCATGGTCAGGGACGCCGCCACCGGGTGGGAGCCGGGCGACGCCGACGTCGCCCCGGTGTCGGGAAGCGCGTCGTTCAGGTCGGCCGTCGCGATCTGCCTGTACCGGGGAGAGCCCGCCACGTTGGAGACCGCCCGGTGCCTGTCGATCCTCGAGATGAGCGACTCCCGGCACCTCCTGCCGGATGCCCTCGGTGTGAGCGCGGACACCGCCGACCGGGCGCTCGACGCCCTCATGGCGGTGGGGCTGCTCCGGGAGGACCACAGCTTCCGGCACCCCCTGGCCGGGGCGGCCGTGCGGGAGACGATGTCCGCCAAGGACCGGGGGGCCTATCACTGGCGCGTCGCCGCACTGCTGCAGCGGGAGGGCGCCGACGCGTCCGCGGTGGCCACGCATCTGGTCGCGGCGGACGCGAGGCCGATGCCGTGGTGGGGGGCCTCCGTCATGGCCGACGCCGCGGAGGAGGCCCTTCGGGACGACCGGCCCGACTTGGCCGTCCGCTACGCCGAATCCGCTCTCCGTACCACCGCCACCTCGGAGGACCACGCCACCGTCCTGTCGATCCTGTTCCGCGCGAAGCGGTGGACCAGCCCGTCCGCGGCGGCGAGCCATCTGCCGGCGCTCCAGGAGGCCCTGCGGGAGGGCCACTTGACCAGCGACGGCGTCGAATCGCTGATCAGCGGACTGCTCTGGCAGGCCAGGTCCGACGACGTGCTCCACACGCTGCGCCAGCTCGAATCCGCGGAGGGCGAGCCGGACCCGCAACGAGCCGCCATGGTGGACGCCATGCGGGCCTGGCTCCGCTATGTCAGTCCCCCGGCCGTGGGCACGGGGCGGGAGGTCACCCGGGCGCTCACCGGCTGCGACGGCGGACCCGACAGCGGTCGGACCCTGTCCCGCCGCGCTCAGAGCACGCTGCTGGCCGCGCTCGGCGGCGATGACGCCGAGCAGGTGGGGATCCGCGCCGACGATGTGCTCCAGAACTGTGAGAGCGGGGATCCAGCCGTGGAACCCCTGCTGTCCGCCCTCCTCGCGCTGATCTACGCGGACCGCCTGGAGCAGGCCGGGAGGTGGTGCGACCGGCTGCTCGCCCTCTTCGACGCACGCGGCATGGTGATGCTCAAGGCGGTGCTCTCCAGCGTGGCCGCCGAGGTCGCCCTGCGGCGCGGTGACATGCCGCTCGCCAGTACCCACGCGAGCGAGGCCCTGAGCCTGATGAGCAAGAGGAGCTGGGGGGTGGTGATCGGCTACCCGCTGGGCACGCTGGTGATGGCGAGCACCACGCTCCGGAAGTTCGACGAGGCGGCCGCGCTGCTGAACAGGCCCGTGCCGCGGCAGATGTTCGACACCACGTTCGGCCTCTCGTACCTGCACGCGAGGGGCCGGCACGCGCTGGTGACGGGACGTCCGTACGCGGCGCTCGAGGACTTCCGGCGCTGCGGGCAGCTGATGGGCGACTGGGACTTCGATCTGCCGACCATCGTGCCATGGCGCAACAGCGTGGGAGAGGCACACCTGGCGCTGGGCCGGGTGGACGAGGCCCACGCCATGTTCGACGAGCAACTCACCCTCGCGCGGGGCAAGTCCACCGCGGTCCAGGCGGCCTCGCTGCGCCTGCTCGCGAAGACCGGCAAACCCCTGGACCGGCTGCCCCGCCTGCAGGAGTCGGCGAAGCTGCTGTCGCGGTCCAGCCATCTGCTGGACCTGACGGTCACCCTGGCCGAGCTGAGCAACGAGCACTACGCGCAGGGTGACTCGGCACGGTCACGGACCGTGGGCAGGCGGGCGATGCAGATCGCGCAGATGTGCGATGCGCAGGGCGTCGCCCGTGGTCTGCTGCTCAGCGAGGACCGATTCGACCTCGTGGGCCTGCTCCCCCTGGACGAGACCCCGAACGAGGAGCTGAGCCACGCGGAGGCCCGGGTGGCCGGGCTGGCCGCGGAGGGCCTGACCAACCGGGAGATCGGCCGCAAGCTGTACCTGTCGGTGAGCACGGTCGAGCAGCACCTCACGCGGGTCTTCCGCAAGCTCGGCATCAGCCGCCGCACCGAGCTCATCGGCCTCCTCCGGCAGGAGACCACGGAGCGGAACGGCCCGGCGCTCGACCGTGCCGCGGCCCAAGGCTGAATCACCAAGGCTCCATCACGAAGGCTGAATCACGAAGGCTGAATCACAGCCGTCTGCGGATCCGCCCAATGTTTGATCCGCCCCCCGAGCGGCCCCAAGCCAGCCACCCATGACAGAACCTGCCAACCCCCTATAGCCCTCACCGGGGAATACAGGGTGCCCGGCGATCGAGCGGTGTGGTGTCGCAGCGGCCCTAGGGGGTGCTTGTGTGGTTTCGGGGTCGGTTGCGTCCGAGCACGGGAAAGCGCACGTGATTTCACGGATCTGCTGTCTGCCCGTCAATCGCGGCACAAGGTTGCCCTATTTCCGCCGACCGACTCGGCGCCATGCCGGATCACGACCCCGAAACATTTCCGGCCGCCGGCTTACTAGGTGGTTTCCTCGATTCCGTGGACACCTTCGACGCCGATTTCTTCGGCGTCTCCCCGCGTGAAGCGGCGGCGATGGATCCTCAGCAGCGGCTCATGCTCGAACTGGGCTGGGAGGCGTTCGAGGACGCGGGGATGACGGCCGAGCGGTTCCGGGACACCACGACGGGGTGTTCGTCGGCGCGATCGGCGGGGACTACGCGACGGTCGTCCACGATCGAACTTAGCGGGTGCCCCGTCGGGGTGCGGGCCCGGCGATCCGCGGCTGGGCCGTGTGGGCGCGCGGGACCGGAGGCGATGCCGCAGGCAGGCGGCGGGGCCCAGGGGCCCCGGCCGCGTGCCCGCCGGGACGGTGCGTCAGACCATGGCGAGCCGGTCCACCAGCAGCTCCGTCCTGCGCTCGGTGTCCTCCGGCGGCAGCCGTCCCGCCCGGGTCAGGGTCGCCAGCCCGTGCAGGGCCGCCCAGAACACCTCGGTGAACAGCGCCGGGTGGACGCCGTCCCCGGCGACCTCGCCAAGGCTCTCCAGCAGGGCGGCGAAGGCGTCCTTCAGCGGCTCCGGGGTGTCCTCGTGCGCGAACGCCAGGCCGCCGTCGAGCTGGAACATGGCGTCGTAGACCGCCGGGTTGCGTTGGGCGAAGTCGAGGTAGGCGCGGGCGAGGGCGGTGACCCGGGCGCGCGGGCCGTCCGCGGCCCGGGCCGCGGCCCGCAGCAACGCGGCCATCTCGGCGGCGCCCTCGAGGGCGACGGCGCCGATGATCTCGCGCTTGCCGCGGAAGTGGCTGTAGAGGACGGGCTGGCTGTACTCGATGCGCTCGGCGAGCCGGCGGGTGGTGACCGCGTCCCAGCCCTGTTGCTCGGCGAGCTCGCGGGCCGTCGCCACGATGAGGCGTTCGCGGTCCGCCCGTTCGCGTTCCTTGCGTTCCTGTACCGACATGATCCGAATCCTAGCACCGCTAGACAATCGAGCGGCAGCAGTACTAGCGTTGCCACATCGGCTATCAACGCTAGATATCAAGGAGGGGTCATCGTGCTCAACGCACTCCAGGTCGTCACCACCGTGGTCGTCGGGGTGATGGTGGGGGTGGAGTTCTCCGTCGCCTTCGTCATCAACCGGATCCTGAACGGCCTCCCGGAGGACAGCGGCGTACTCGGCCGCGCCCACGGGGCCCGGATGCTCGGCGCCGCGATGCCGGTCTGGTACATCACCTCGCTCGTCCTGGCCGCGGTCTGGGCCATCACCAGATGGCACCACCACGGCACCGGCCTCGTCGTCACCGCCGCCACGCTGCTGATCCTCAGCGTGATCATGTCGATCCTGCTGCTCGTCCCGATCAACAACCGGGGCAGGACGTGGACCCCCGACAACCGGCCCGCCGACTGGAAGCAGCAGATGAACCGCTGGGACCGCTTCCACTACGTCCGCGTCGCCGTCCTCATCGCCGCCTTCGCCCTGCTGGTCGCCGCCCTCACCTGAGGCGGAATATCGGCGGCACCGGCCTTGTTGCTCGGCATTATTGATCAACGAGGAAGAGTCCCCATGCCTGCGATCCTTCGGCCCCGCGCGCTACGTTCCGGCGACCTCGTGGTCGTCACCGCGCCCTCGGGCCAACTCGAGCCGGGTGAGGAACCACTGCTCGCCCGCGGTGTGGCGATACTGGAACGGATGGGTTTCCGCGTGCGGGTCAGCCCGATGGTCAACCCGACGCGGAATCGCTGGTGGGCGTCGGGCACTCCGGCGGAGCAGGCCGAGGAACTCAATGTCTTGCTCCGGGACCCGGAGGTGCGGGCCATCGTCGCGCATACCGGTGGACAGACGACCATCGGCTATCTCGATCTGATCGATCTGGACGCGATCCGGGCCGACCCGAAACCGATCATCGGCTACAGCGACATCTCGCTGCTGCACATGGCGTTGTACGCCAGGACCGGCCTCGTCGGCTTCCACGCCGACATCGTCACCCACGGTTTCGGCAGCGATTGGTACACGCTGGGCGACGAGGCCCGTCGCTCCGAGCTCGTCGACCTCTACACCCGTGTGCTCACCAAGACCGAGGCGCCAGGCGCACTGCCGGCGAGGGGGGCCTGGGAAACCTGGCGGCCGGGCCGCGCGCAGGGACCACTGTTCGGCGGTTTGCTGAACCGCCTGGTCCTGCTGCAGGCGACACCGTTCGCGCCGGCCGCCGAACGGTTCGAGGGCGCCGTGTTGTTCTGGGAGGAGCTGCAGCGGCCGGTCTCGCGGATCTGGAACGACCTGCACACCTTGCGGCTGTCCGGTGTGCTGGACCGGATCGCGGGCATGGTGGTCGGCATCCCGACCGAGGTCACGCCCTACGAGGGTGGCGGACAGCGCGCAGGCCTGCGCGACGTGGTACTCGACGTCCTGGGGCGACGTGACATCCCGGTTCTCGCACAGGTCGACTTCGGTCACACCTCGCCGAACCTGCCGCTGCCCCTAGGCATACGCGCACACGTGGACGCGGACAACCAGACGCTGTCCCTGCTCGAGTCGGCGGTCGCGGAAGGCTGAGGGCCTCACCGCCCGGGGCTCCGCTGGGCCTCCGCCCGAAGGAGTCCGTCGAGCAACCGCACGAGTGAGTCGACGTGCGGCCGCTTGAGTGTCGACATATGGGTACCGGGCGCGTCGAACACGCGGAGGCCCGGGGCCCATCGGCGCCACTCGTCGGCACACGCCTCCTTGGCCCGGCGATCGTCGGCCCCGTCCCGTTCCGGATCACTCACCAGCGCCAGGACGACCTCCCCGGAGTAGGTGCTCCGCGGGGTGTACGACGTCCGCAAGGCAGTCCCGAAGACGTTCAGCGGCCCGTACAGCACCTCGGGACCCGACCGGTGCGGCAGCGCTCCGGCCACGACGAGGCGCTCGTGGATGAGCGCGATCTGAGCGGCCTTGGACGGCTGGCTCCGGAGATCGTCGATGTCGACGCCCAGCGGGCGCTCCACGGTCATCTCGAAGATCTCGATCCACTGGGAGAGCACATCGAGGTGGCCGAGGCCCTTGACCGGCACGGCCACCGCGTCGGGCGCTTCGCTGTCGACGATGGTGACCGAGCCGACCCGTCGCCCCGCCGCCTCGAGCCGGCAGGCCGTCTCGAAGGCGATCCAGCCGCCGAACGAGTGGCCGAGCAGGTGGATCGGCCCCGAAGGACACGCCTGCTGTACCGCCTCGCCGTACGTCTCGGCCATGAGATACGGATCCGTTTCGGGCACCGCACGGTTGTCGAGGCCCCGGGGCTGCAAGCCGTACACCGGCCGGTCCCGCCCCAGGGCGGCGGCCAGATCGGTGAAGCTCACCGCGCTGGCTCCGGCCCCGGGCACGCAGAAGACGGGGCCGACGGTCTCCGGCCGGCCCTTCTGGAGGGTCACCAGGGGCGCATGCCGCTCGGAGCCGCGCTCCGCGCCGTGCTCGCCGCCGCCCGCAGATCGCAGCGCGGCGTTGAACGCCTCGGCCGTGACCTCGAGGTTCGGCGTCCGGAAGATCGTCAGGTGGGCGCCGGGAACGGGTATGACACGAAGGAACTCCGGCGAGACCACCTGTGACCATCCGTACGTGGGCTCGGCCCCCGGCTCCTGATCGTCCTGGGCCACGAACAGGTGCACCGGCAGGTGGACCGGCTGGGGGCGGTAGCGGTCCGCCGCCCATCGTGTCTCCCTCAGATGCCCGACGGTGGTGCGCAGGTCGTCGTCGGTGACGTCGGGCAGCAGCGACAGCTCCCGGCCGAAGGCGAGCAGCGTCTCGAAGGTCTGTCCTTCGATCACCGAGCGCCGCTCGGCGACGGCCTTCTCCTTCGCCCGGTCCCCCGCCGCCGCGAGCTCGAGGAGCTGCAGGAAGTGTTCCGCCTCCGAGGGGTCGGTGGGGTCGGCCACGTCGAGGCAGCTCTCCGAGTCGAACAGGGCGAGGAACTCCACCGTCTCGTCCTGGCCGCGCAGCTGGGTGGCCACCGCGTAGGCCAGGAGCCCGCCGAACGAATAGCCGCCGAGGCGGTACGGCCCCACGGGCTGGATCTCGCGCATGAGGCGGACGGCCCGCGATGCCATCTCGTCGACGGTACGCCGGTGTCCCGCCGGCGCCCGGTCGGCCGGGATGCCGTACACCGGGATGCCCTCGTCCAGGAGCGGCGCCAGGACGTGGGCGTAGAGCACGTAACCGGCGGCCTCGGGCATCAGGAACAGGGGGCGTTCCGATGCGCCGGGGCGCACCAGGACGGCGCCGTCCCGCGGTTCGGCCTCCCGCCTCTCTCCGAGGGCGTGCGCGAGTTCGGCGATGGTCGGGTGGGCGAACAGGTCGCCGATGGTGATGTCCACGCCCGCCCGCTGGGACCACGATGTCACCTGCACCGCGAGCAGCGAGTGGCCGCCCAGCTCGAAGAAGTTGTCGTGGCGGCCGACTTGGCTCATCCCGAGGAGGTCGGCCCAGACCGCCGCGAGCGCCGTCTCCACCTCGCCGACCGGCGGCTCGTACCCCCGGCCCGCGTTCGCCTCGGACTCGGGCGCCGGCAGCGCACGACGGTCCACCTTCCCGTTCGGCGTCAACGGCAGCGCGTCCAGGAACACGAACGCCGACGGCACCATGTAGTCGGGCAGCCGGGTGCCGAGTTCGGCACGCAGCGCGGGAAGGAGCCGACGGGTCCGGCTGCGGCGCGCGCCGCTCACCAGCGTCGACCAGTCGGGCTCCGCGGTCGAGGGCTCGATCAACCGCGGCATGCCGACCACGGGCCGGCCGGTGGCGTCGAGGCGGCGCGCGACGAAACCGAACGCGCCGTCCCGGCCGTGCCGGGAGAAGTCCACGTCGATGCGGTAGCCGCTGTCGGCTCCGATGCGGCTCAGCTGCTCCGGGTCGGTGGCGTCGTCCGCGGGAGCGGAAGGGGACCCAGCGCGTTCCCCGATGGTCGCGGACCGCGTGTCCAGGCGCCGGACGAGCTCGGCGTGCGGGCGCAGCCGCGCGCTGGGAACCCCGTGCACGGCGAGGATGTCCGGGCGCTCGACCGTCAACGTGGTCCGCAGGGCGTCCACGGTCAGTCGCTGTTCGGACCAGTCCAGCCAGGTGACGTCCCCATCGGCCGGGGCTTGGACGGGCTCGTCGGCCGGGGCTCGGACCGGCTCATCGGCCGAGGCTTGGACGTCCCCATCGGCCGCGGTTTGGACGGGCTCGTCGGGGGGAGTCGTCCCGCCGGCCACCGTCAGCCGGACGTCGTACCGGAAGTTCGTCATCTCGTTGTCGTGGCCGCCGAGCTTGGGCAGGACACGCACCCCGGTGATCTCCGGTATGCGGGTGGGCAGCGCGGTGAACAGCCGCGGGTCGATGACGAGTTCCTCGTCATCGGCGATGGCCCGGTCGACGCGCTCGCGCAGCTGGTCCGCGGCCAGTTCCGGCGGAGCCCAGGCCGCCTGGACCGTGGCGTGGAAGGTCCTCAGCAGCGGCAGGCTGCGCACATCGCCGATGATGAGCGAACCGCCGGGGGCGACGCGGCGCACCGCGCCCTCGATCACCGAGAGCAGATACCGCTCGTCGGGGAAGTACTGCACCACGGAGTTGAGCAGGACCACGTCGAAGAGCTGATCGGGCACCTGGTCGAGGCGGTCGGCGGCGCACTCGAACAGCTCGATGTGGTCCAGCGCCCGATCGGGCGCGCCGACGGTCCGCCGCAGGTTCCGCACCGCTACGGCGGAGACGTCGGTGCCCCAGTAGCGCCGCACATGAGGAGCCACGGAGAACAGGATCAGGCCCGTACCGCAGCCGATGTCCAACACCGACTCAGGTTCCGAGGCGAGCACCAGATCCCTGGTGCGGTCGACCCATTCGCGCATCTCCTCGGCGGGGATCGGCTTGCGGGTGTAGCTGCTGTTCCAGCCCCGGATGTCGAACGTCGGATCCACCATGCCGTCGCCGGGACCGGTGTCGCCGGCCACGGTGCCGTCGCCGTGGCCGGGTATCAGCGAGGTGTCGTACGCCGCGTCCCAGACCCGCCGCCACTGCTCCAGCTGCTCGGCCGACTCCGCCGGGTCCGGGTCCGCGTCGGCGAGCGACGGCAGTCCGAGATACGCGACCAGGCGCTGATCACCCGGCGAGTCCTCCCGGGCCATCACCACCGCTTCCCGGATCCCGGGGAACTCCAGCAGCCGGGCCTCGATCTCCCCCAGTTCGATGCGGAAGCCGCGCACCTTCACCTGGAAGTCGTTGCGGCCCAGGAGCTCGATCGTCCCGTCGGCACGCCACCGGCCGAGGTCCCCCGTCCGGTACACCCGCGCATCGGGGTCGGCGCTGAACGGGTCGGCCGCGAATCGCTCCGCGGTCAGCTCCGGGCGGTTGAGGTAACCCTTCGCGACACCCGCCCCGCCGATGTACACCTCGCCCACCACACCCGTCGGCGCGGGACGGCCTCGCTCGTCGAGGATGTAGATCCGCGTGTTGGCCAGGGGCCGGCCGATGTGCGGCACGAAACCCTCCGCACGCGGCATGCGCGCCCAGGTCGAGTAGGTCGTCGCCTCGGAAGGACCGTACAGATTGATGACCTCGCCAACGCCGGTCGCCGCGAAGACGCGGTCCACGACGTCCCGTTTGAGCGGCTCACCGGCGACGTTGATCGTCCTGACCGTCGCCGGCACGTGGCCCGCCTCGGTCAACGTGTTCAGCGCGGACGGCACCGTGTTGATCAGTGACACCTCCACCGGCTCGGACGCCAGGCTCAGCGTGTCCTTGACCAGCACCACCGTCGCTCCCACGGCGAGCGGGACGAACATCTCGAACACCGACAGGTCGAAGTTGATCGATGTCGAGAACAGCGTCCGTTCCAGGACATCCGCGCTGTAGACCGCCTTCGACCACTCGATGAAGTTGACGGTGTTCCGGTGTGCGATCATCACGCCCTTGGGCCTGCCGGTGGATCCCGACGTGTAGAGGACGTAGGCCAGGTGGGCGGAGGTGAGGCCCGTCCGGGCCCGGTCGAGATCGGTCTCCGGCTGTCCGCCGAGGTCCTCGTCCAGGTCCACCACAGTCACTCGCCGACCGCCGGTGTCCTGTCCGGCGGCGTCCGTGGTCAGGTCGCGCATCAGCTCGGCGGCCCGCGGACCGTGAGTCAGCACGACGGCGGACCCGCTGTCGTCCAGGATCATGCGCAACCGCTCGGCGGGGTAGGCCGGGTCCAGCGGCACATACGCCGCACCGGCCTTCAGGACGCCGAGCAGCCCGGCGACCATCTCCACGGTCCGCTCGGCGCAGACCGCCACCAGGCTGCCCGGGCGCACACCCGACGCCCGCAACCGGTGTGCGACCTGGTTGGCCCGCCGATTCAGCTCCGCGTAGGTGAGCGACCGTGGCCCGTGCTCCACGGCGACGGCGTCGGGGGTACGCGCCACCTGCCGCTCGAACAACTCATGGACACACGCCTCGACGTCGTAGGGGCGCTGGGTGGCGTTCCATATGTTCACCACCAGGTCCCGCTGGGACGCGGGCAGCACGTCGATCCCTCGTGCCGGGGTGAGCGGCGCCGTCCGCAGGGCCGTCACCAGCCCGTGCAACGCGGTCTCCATCAGCTCGCACACCAACCGCGGGTCCACCGACTCGTGGACCTGTGCGGTGAGCACGAAGCCGTCGTCCAGGTCGCCCGAACCGCCCAGCTCATCCGGGTCGCCCGAACCGCCCAGCTCGTCCAGGTCGTCCACCGACAACGTCACCGGATAGTTGGTGCGCTCGGTCTTGACCTCCAAGGACTCGATGCCGTCCCACGCCGCCCGCGCCTGGGCAGGCTCGGCGGAACCGGTGGTGGGGTGACGGTAGTTGAGCAGACTGGTGAACAACGGCATCGACGCATGCACACCACTGCACCGCTGCGCCAGCACAAGCGAGGCGTGCTCGTGCCGCATCAGCCGGGTCAGCGTGTCGTGAGTACGCCGAATCCCCGCCTCGACGCCGTCGTCACCGACGCCGACGCGCACCGGCAGCGTGTTGATGAACAGGCCCATTCCCCGGTCCGCACCCGCGCCGCCGTGCATCCGGCCGAAGAGAACCGTGCCGAACACCACGTCGTCCCGACCGGTGACCCGGGCCAGAACCTGGGCCCACGCGTGGTGGAACAGACTGGCCGCGCTCATCCCCAGCCGCCGCGCCGCACCACGCACCTCGCGCGCCAGGCCGGCGGGCAACTCGACCCGGGCTTCCGCGATGCCGGAACCGTCGCCCTGGACATCCATCAGCCCGAACGGCGCGGTGGGCTCGTCCACGTCACCGAGCAGCTCGCGGAAGAACGCCTCGTGCTCCTCCTCGCTGACGCCCAGAGCCGCCTGCGCCACCACGTTGCGGTACGGCACCGGCTCGGGTAGCTGATCCTCGTGGCCGGCCATCACGGCTTGGACCTCGTCGATGAGATGGCGCAGGGAGGTGTTGTCGTCGACGAAGTGGTGGAACAGGACGAGCACCAACCACCGGCCGTGCGCCGCGTCGAAGGCCACGCACAGCCGCAGCAACGGTGCCTGCCGCAGATCCAGCCGATAGCGCCGCGGATCGAAACGCTCCACCAACTGGTCGGCCCCGTCGACGGCCACTTCCTCCACCACGAGCGGCGCGCGGCGCCAGACGATCTGCACCGGGCGCGGCAGCCCGTCCCACGCCGTCGAGGTCCGGAGGATGTCGTGCCGGTCGACCACTACCTGGAGGGCGGCGACGAAACGATCGACGCGGTCCCGGTCTTCCATCCCCAGCAGGGCCGACAGCAGGTACGTGTCGCCCTCCCGCGCCATCAGGTGGTGGAAGAGAATGCCTTCCTGGAGCGGCGTGAGCGGGTAGATGTCCTGGACGTTCGCCACGCCGCCCGGCACGCCGGCGACAACCCGGTCGATCTCCTGCTGGGTCAGCGCGACCAGCGGCACCATATCCGGTGTGATCGCCGCACTGTCGGGGCGAATCACATTGGGCGGTACCGCGACGGATTCGACTGGCACGCTGATCGCCACCGCGAATTCCGCCAGCGTCGGCGCCTCGAACAGTGTGCGCACATCGGTCTCGAACCCGAGCGTCCGCAACCGCTCCACGAGCGTGACCGCCAGCAGCGAATGCCCGCCCAGCTCGAAGAAATTGTCATGGCGGCCGACCCGCTCAACGCCAAGGACCCGCGCCCAGACCTCGGCCAGCAGCGTCTCCGTCTCCCCGACCGGGGGTTCGTAGGCGCGGGACGCGTAGGCCGCGCCCTCGGGCTCCGGGAGCGCCCGCCGGTCCACCTTCCCGTTCGCCGTCAGCGGCAACACATCCAGCCACACAAACGCCGCCGGCACCATGTACTCCGGCAACCGCGCCCCCACACACGCCCGCACCTCCTCCACCGCAATGGGCTCCCCGGTCAGATACGCCACCAGCCGCTTGTCCCCCGGGACATCCTCGCGGGCCAGCACCACCGCCTCACGCACCCCCGGCACCTCCAACAGCCGGGCCTCGACCTCGCCGAGTTCGATACGGAAACCCCGCACCTTCACCTGGAAGTCATTACGCCCCACAAACTCAATCGACCCATCCGCCAGCCACCGGCCGAGATCCCCCGTCCGATATATCCGCGCTTCAGGGTCCGTGCCGAACGGATCGGGGACGAAGCGTTCATCAGTCAGCTCGGGGCGGTTGAGGTAGCCGCACGCGACGCCTGCCCCACCGATGAAGATTTCTCCCACCACACCTATCGGAACCGGTCGACCGTACCGATCCAGGATGTAGACCCGCGTGTTCGCCAAGGGCCTGCCGATGTGCGACACGAATCCTTCCTCGCGCCGCATCATCGCGCCCGTCGAGTTGATCGTGGTCTCCGACGGCCCGTACAGGTTGCAGATCCTCTGCACACCGGTGTCCGCGAAAACGCGGTCCACGACGTCCTGCTTGAGCGCCTCACCACCAACATTGATCGTTGTGACCGTCGACGGAAGGTGGCCACCCTCGGCCAGCATGCTCAGCGCGGACGGCACCGTGTCGATCAGCGACACGTCGACCGGCCGGGACGCCAGGCTCAGGACATCGTCCGCCAGAACCACCGTCGCGCCGACGGCCAAGGGAACGAACACCTGGAACACCGCGGGATCGAAGTTGATCGACGTTGAGAACAGCGTCCGGTCCAACTCTTCTCGGCTGTAGGCCGATGCCGCCCAGTCGATGCAGTTGACCGCACTCCGATGGGCGATCATCACCCCCTTCGGCGTGCCCGTGGAGCCCGAGGTGTAGACCAGGTACGCCAGATCGGAGGACTTCAGACCGGTCTTCGCCCGGTCGAGGTCGATGTCCAGCTGATCACCGAAGTCCTCGCCCAGATCCACCACTATGGGCCGCCCGGGCGCGTTCCCGATCAGATCACGCATAAGGTCACGCATCAGGCGGACGGTCTTCGGCCCATGGGTCAGCACGACGGCCGGCTCGCTGTCGTCCAGCACGAAGCCCAGACGCTCGGGGTACGCCGGATCCAGCGGTATGTACGCGGCGCCGGCCTTGAGGATCCCGAGCAGTCCGGCGACCATCTCCACGGTCCGCTCGGCACACACCGCCACGCGGCTGCCCGGCCCCACGCCCAGCGCCCGTAACCGGTGCGCGATCCGGTTGGCGCGCACGTTCAGCTCGACATAGGTGAGTGACCGGGACCGAGCCCCGTCCTCCACAGCGACAGCGTCGGGAGTGCGCGCCACCTGCCGCTCGAACAGTTCATGCACACACGCCTCAGCGTCGAAGGGCGCTTCTGTGGCGTTCCACGTGCGAAGCACCAGCTCGCGCTGGGCATCGGGCAGGACGTCAAGCTCACGCGACGGTGTCATCGGCGCCGACCGCAAAGCCGCCACCAACTCCTGCAACGCGGTCCGCATCAACGCACACACCGCCTGCCCGTCGACCGACGCATCGACGTGCGCGGTGAGCACGAAGCCCTCGGCCAGGTCATCCACCGACAGCATCACGGGGTAGTTGGTGCGCTCGACGTCATTGAGCGGCTCGAATCCGCCCATGACCGCCCCGGCCGCGGCCGCGGGGGACGGGGTGTCCGCGAGGGGCGGGGCGTCCGCAGGAGGCTGGGTGTCCGCAGGAGGCTGGGTGTCCGCAGGAGGCTGGGCGTCCGCAGGGGTGGGAGCGGAGGTGTGGCGGTAATTGAGCACACTGGTGAAGAGCGGCATCGACGGGTGGACAGCGCTGCATCGCTGCGCCAGCGCCAGCGGCGCATGCTCGTGGCGCATCAGCCGGGTCAACGCCTCATGGATGTGGAGCACCCCAGCTTGTACCGCGTCGTCACCGATACCCACACGCATCGGCAGCGTATTGATGAACAAGCCCATGCCTCGGTCCGCACCGGCACCGCCGTGCATCCGGCCGAACAGAACGGTGCCGAACACCACATCATCCCGGTCGGTCAACCGCGCCAAGACCTGCGCCCACGCCTGGTGGCACAGACTCGCCACGCTCACCCCGAGCCGCCGCGCCACAAAACGCATCTGCCCAGCCAGGTCGGGGCTGAGCTCGATACGGGCATCGGTGATCTCGGAGCCGTCACCTTGGACGTCCATCAACCCGAACGGAGCGGTGGGCTCATCCACGCCCGCGAGCATCTCGCGGAAGAACGCCTCATGCTCATCAGCGCTGACACCCAGCACCGCCTGCGCCACCACATTGCGGTACGGCACCGGCTCCGGCAACCGCCCAGCCTCGCCGGCCATCACCGCCTGAACCTCCTCGCCCACCACCTCCAACGCCGTGTGATCACCCACCAGATGATGCAAAAGGATCAACACCAGCCAACGCTCAGCCACCGCATCGAAGGCCACGCACAACCGCAGCAACGGCGCCTGCCGCAAATCCAGCCGATACCGCCGCGGATCAAAACGCTCCAACAACTCCTCAACACTGCTGACGGTGATTTCCTCCACCGTCAGCGGCGCATCCCGCCACACCACCTGCACCGGCCGCGACAAACCCTCCCACACCACTGACGTACGCAAAACATCATGCCGATCCACCACCACCTGCAACGCCGCCACCAAACCATCAACCCGCTCACGACTGTCCACACCCAACAGACTCGACAGCAAATACGCATCACCCTCCCGCGACATCAGGTGATGAAAGAAAATACCTTCCTGCAACGGCCCCAACGGATAAATATCCTGCACATTCGCCACGCCGCCCGGAACCGCCGCCACCACCCGATCAATCTCATCCTGAGACAGCGCNTCCTGCACATTCCCCACACCACCAGGAACCGCGGCCACCACCTGATCAATCTCATCCTGAGACAGCGCAACCAGCGGCACCATATCCGGCGTAATCACCGCACTGTCGTCACGAATCACATTCGGCGGAACCACCACCGCCCCAGAACCAGCACCCATCGCCACCGCGAAATCCGCCAGCACCGGCGCCTCGAACAACGTACGCACATCCGTTTCCACGCCCAGGAGACGGATCTGCTCCACCAGCGTCACCGCCAGCAGCGAATGCCCACCCAACTCAAAGAAATTGTCACGACGGCCAACCCGCTCCACCCCAAGGACCCGCGCCCACACCTCGGCCAGCAACGTCTCCCTCTCCCCCACCGGGGGCTCATACATCCGAGACGCGTAAGCCCCACCCTCCGGCTCCGGCAGCGCACGCCGGTCCACCTTCCCATTCGCCGTCAACGGCAACACATCCAGCCACACAAACGCCGCCGGCACCATGTACTCCGGCAACCGCACCCCCACAAACGCCCGCACCTCCTCCACCGCAACGGACTCACCCGTCAGATACGCCACCAGCCGCTTATCCCCCGCGACATCCTCACGGGCCAGCACCACCGCCTCACGCACCCCCGGCACCTCCAACAACCGCGCCTCAACCTCACCCAACTCAATACGGAAACCCCGCACCTTCACCTGAAAATCATTACGCCCCACAAACTCAATCGACCCATCCCCCAACCACCGCACCNAATATAAGTCCGCAGATCAGGAAGCCGCCGCCCAATCGGACTCCCCCCACCCCACCCCGCACCCGACTCCACATCCGCCCCACTCAACGGGTAATACGTCGCATGAACCGTCGTCTCAGTGATCCCATACATATTCACCAACAACGTGCCCGCATTCACCTCCCGCTCATACCACGACCGCAACCCCCCAACCTCCAACGCCTCCCCACCAAAGACGACATACCGCAGACAATGCCCCTCACCACTACCCCCCTGCACCTCCACCAGCCGCCGAAAAGCCCCCGGCGTCTGACTCAACACCGTCACACCCTCCCGACACACCAACGCATAAAGATCCCCCGGCGACCGCACCACATCACCCGGCACAACAACCAACCGCCCACCATAAAACAACGCCCCCCACATCTCCCACACCGAAAAATCAAACGCATACGAATGACACAACGACCACACATCATCCGACCCAAAACCAAACCACCGATCAGTCGCCCAGAACAACCGCACCACATTCCGATGCTCCACCATCACACCCTTAGGAACACCCGTCGACCCCGACGTATACAACACATACGCCAAA